>CALPWQ020000013.1 GCA_943327315.2 Chitinophaga pinensis | reverse complement strand
TATGCCATTCGGCCTTGGACGATTCGTCAATATGCTGGATTTTCTACTGCAGAAGAATCGAATGCTTTTTACAGAAGAAATCTTGCTGCCGGACAAAAAGGTCTATCCGTTGCTTTTGATTTGGCCACGCATCGCGGTTATGACTCCGACCATGAGCGCGTTGTGGGCGATGTAGGCAAAGCTGGAGTTGCGATAGATTCCATCTTAGACATGAATATTTTATTTGATCGGATTCCTTTGGATCAAATGTCTGTTTCGATGACAATGAATGGGGCTGTGATTCCAATCATGGCTTTTTACATTGTCGCAGCAGAAGAACAAGGTGTTTCACAAGAATTACTTTCTGGAACCATTCAAAACGACATTCTCAAAGAGTTTATGGTGCGCAACACCTATATTTATCCACCCGCTGCATCCATGCGGATTATTGCCGACATTTTCGAGTATACGTCGAAGCACATGCCTAAGTTCAATTCAATTTCGATCTCAGGCTATCACATGCAAGAGGCGGGTGCTACGGCAGCGATTGAATTGGCGTATACGCTTGCAGATGGGCTTGAATACTTGCGTGCAGGAATTAAAGCTGGGCTCAAAATCGATGAGTTCGCACCGAGACTGAGTTTTTTCTGGGCCATTGGCATGAATCACCACATGGAGATTGCCAAATTGCGCGCTGGACGATTGATTTGGTCGAAAATCGTTAAACAATTTGAGCCAACGAGTAGTAAATCACTCGCATTAAGAACACATTGTCAGACTTCTGGATGGAGTTTAACGGAACAAGACCCATTCAATAATGTGGCACGCACATGTATCGAAGCACTGGCTGCAGTATTGGGAGGTACACAGTCATTGCACACAAATGCATTGGATGAAGCCATCGCCTTACCTACTGACTTTTCTGCACGTATCGCACGAAACACACAAATTTATCTTCAACAGGAAACAGGAATCACCTCTTTTATAGATCCGTATGCAGGCAGTTTCTATGTAGAAAAACTCACTGAACAACTGGTTGATGAAGCGTGGAAATTAATTTCCGAGGTAGAAGAACTAGGTGGAATGGCCAAGGCAATTGAAACTGGATTGCCTAAAATGCGCATTGAAGAGGCTGCTGCAAGAAAACAAGCACGCATTGATTCGGGGAAGGATGTGATTGTTGGAGTCAACCGTTACCAAGTTAGCGACAAGAGCAATACAGCCATTGATATTTTAGAAGTGGACAACACGAAAGTACGCGAATCACAATTGCAGAGGTTGGCAGAACTTCGCGCCAATAGAGATGAGCATGCTGTACTGTTAGAGTTAATCGCACTAGAACGGGCGGCAAGAGACCAGTCTGGAAATTTGTTGGAAATCGCCATTCGATGTGCAAGAAACCGCGCTACACTCGGTGAAATCTCATCGGCGATGGAGCGGGTTTATGGTCGATATACCGCAACAATTCGTTCGATAAGTGGAGTCTATTCACATGAAGCTATGGATGATAAAGATTTTAAAATTGCCCGAGAACTTACTGATCGCTTCAGTGCCTTGGAAGGCCGACGTCCGCGCATCATGATTGCAAAGATGGGACAAGATGGCCACGATCGAGGAGCAAAAGTAATTGCCACTTCCTTTGCTGACATTGGTTTTGACGTTGACATTGGTCCATTGTTTCAGACACCTGCAGAGGCAGCCAAGCAAGCTGTAGAAAATGATGTTCACATCTTGGGAGTGTCTTCACTTGCCGCAGGACACAAGACACTTATTCCTCAAGTCATCGATGAATTGAAGAAGCTTGGTCGTGCAGATATTATGGTGATTGCCGGTGGTGTGATTCCGCAGCAAGACTATGATTTCTTATTCAAGGCAGGCGTATTTGGTGTTTTCGGACCTGGCACAAAAATTTCAACGGCTGCACAAGAAATTTTGCATTTACTCATTCGAAGTGTTGAAGAGTGAAACTTTGTCGTCCAATTATCGTTGAACAAAATGTTTTTAGTACATTCGGCATAGATATTGAAAAGACGAGCCGACCAAATTTAAATCCCATGAAAAAAAATATTTTCCTTTTAATGTTGCTTTTCGCAGGTCTGAACGCCACCGCGCAGGCACCTGGATATGATGATCTTAAAATTCTTTTCGCAGATGCCAATTACGAAAAACTTGTTAAGGTAGCCGAGAATTACAGTTTGAAAGAAGATTTAAAAAAGGATCCACTCCCTAGTTTTTGGATGGCAAAAGGCTTGTATAAAATCTCTCAGTCCGGCACAGATGACGAGAAATTTAAAAATGCATACAAAGAGGCCATTACTGCCCTAGGAAAAGCAATGAAACTGGACAAAGATGGGTCAGCTCTTGCTGACCATCAAGAATTTATTGAGAAATTCCAACTCTCATTGGTTGAGTTGATTTCCAATGAGCTATCCGCTGCGGATTACAATAAAGCTGCTGGATGGGTCCTTAAATACTATAAAATTACACGCAATGGAGTTGGCACTAAATATTTGGACGGAGCGACAAAATTTGCGAAAGCAGACAAAGGTGGTGCAAATACCATTTGGAAAGAAGCTGATGCCTTGTTAGCCAAAATCACATCGCTTGATGAGTGGAGCAAAGCAGATGTTGCGATGTTGCAAATGGGCGTTTTAGAAACAGCCCAGTGCTATGTCAAAGCAAAGCAAAAGGACAAAGCAAAAACACTCCTCTCAAAAGTGTCCCAATGGTTTGAAGAGGACGAAGAATTTAAATCCAAAGCAGAAGCTATTTTAAAATAAATGAAGGCCTTAAACGGGCCTTTCTTTTTCACATTACTTTTCTGATAACTATTTAATTCTGCAATTACAGCCCGAATAATTCCTGCTTAACTTCGGTGCTATGAAAAAATGGGGAACTTACTTAAAGAATAAATTCATTCTTACTGGAATCTTGTTTCTTATTTACATCCTTTTTCTCGACGATGTAGACATCTTCACCATTTTCAATCAAATCGGAAAACGAAATAAAATTGATGTGGCAACAACTGAGGCCGAGGCAAAGCTAAAAGCTACACGCAGGACCTTACGCAAGTTGCATTACACGAGCGAACTAGAAAGCTTTGCTCGCGAAGAAAAGATGTTCAAAAAAGATGATGAAGATATTTTTGTCATCTCTTACGAATAAACTAGAACCTCTCAGACGACTGATTGAAAAATTTTCGTCCTTGATCATCGCATACCATAGCACCAGGAAAATAAAAGGTAATGATCTGATCGAAAGTGTAACCGGATCTCGCCATTTTCATCGCTCCTTCTTGACAAAGTCCTACTCCATGTCCAAAACCACGTCCGCGCAAAACAACATCATCTCCTTCTGGGTAACAGCTAAAAAATGTTGATTTTAATCCAAACTCTTCCCGCAAATCACGCAGTGGAATCCCAAGAGATGGGTGGATATAAAATGCTTTTCGCTGCGGCTGATTAAATGTATACATCATTGCCGCAAAGGCACTGTCGTAAACGGGATAATTGTACTTTGATTCCAAGAAATTACTCCATTTATTTTTAGTGATTCGTTTCTCCCACGTCGCCTGTTTCGTGTAAATACAAAACGTGTCAATAAAAGAATTGAGATACGGTATTTCTTCATTCCAAATGTATTGCGGCTCGCACGTTTGTCCACCGCAATTTGCATGAAAATAAGATTCAATCATCGTTCCTTTGTCATCGACAATCACCAATCCAGTCGTTTGTTGGACGGCAGTGTCAATGAGCGTAGAATACCGAAGCATGTTATGGTACGCCTGACAATGCACTCGATCGCACAAATCAAACCCCTCCTTTGCATGTCTTCCCACATGTTTCAGCGCATAGGTCCGACTGATTAACGCTTGAACCTTGTAATATTCCAAATGGGCTCCCCCGCCTCCCTCCGATTCGACAACTCCTTCCAGGTAATCATTCAACTCTACCAGATTGACGACAGTCAATTCCTTTCCAGAACATATAATTTCAAAGTCACCGACATACTTTCGTTGCTTCAAGGATGGTGATTTAGAGGCAAGAACCAAAGAATTTTTCGGGTCATTTTGCTGTAAGACAATTCGATCAAAAACACCCAGTTCAACTGCACCTTTTTTCAGCAGAACCTTTCCTTGTGTGACCGACATTTCAACAAATTCATTGGGAAGTATTGCGCCAGCATTTATGGTATCTGCAAATACAGTGTAGCTCCCTTCATTGTATGCACACATTATCCTTTGAAGATCATGGTCGCGGAAGACCCCGATCCTCATTTGTTGCGCATATGAAAATGTCGCGAACAGAAAGGATATGGCAAATAGAATGCGCACGAAACAAAATTAGCTGTTGAGATTGGCTTTAATTCAGGCCTTAGGAATAGTTTTCAACAAGTATTGTGCAACTTTTTTACTCGCGCCTCCCCCACCAAGAATTTGTGTGAGTTCTGTAAAATCTTTTTCCATTTTACTTCTTGATTCACCTCCAGGTAAAATCCGATTTAACTCATGTCGAATTTTCTCTGCGGTACAATCTCCTTGGATCAATTCTTTCACTACTTCACGGTCCATAATGAGATTGACCAATGAAATGTATTTAATCTTCACCAATCGTTTGGCAATATGATATGATACAGGAGAACTTTTATAGCATACCACCTCAGGAACTTTAAATAAGGCTGTTTCTAATGTCGCCGTACCAGAAGTCACTATTGCTGCAACTGAATTGGCGAGTAGGTCATACGTTTGTCCAAAAACAATTTTTGCGTTTTCAGGTAAAAACTCAGCATAATAGGATTCGTCCATACTGGGCGCTCCAGCGATGACGATTTGATAATCAGATACATTTTCTAACGATTGCAACATTACTGGAAGTTTCTTTGCAATTTCTTGCCGTCTACTTCCGGGCAAAACAGCGATTATCGGCTTCGTTGACAAGCCATTTCTCAAGATAAATTTTCCCGCACTTTTCTCCTCTTCATACCGTTGGATGGCATCGAGTAAAGGGTGACCGACAAAATCAACTTCATAATCGAATTTTTCATAAAAGGCCTTTTCGAAAGGCAAGATGACAAACATGTGGTCCACCACCTTTCGAATTTTGAACACCCGAGATTGCTTCCACGCCCAAACTTGAGGAGACACGTAGTAGTAAACAGGGATTCCTTTCGCCTTAGCCCATTCTGCAATGCGCAAATTGAAACCAGGATAATCGATTAATAACAAAGCATCTGGTTGAAAGTCCTCAATATCCGCTTTACATTGCTTCATGTTGCGGAGAATCGTACGAAGATTCATGAGCACCTCCTGAAAGCCCATGAAAGCAAGTTCTCTAATGTGCTTCACAAGATCACCCCCCTCTTTTTTCATCAAGTCACCACCCCAACAACGAATCTTTAATGAAGAGTCCATTTCGAAAAGTTGACGAATGACATTGCTCCCATGCAAGTCACCCGAGGCCTCACCAGCAATCATGTAAATTTTACGCGGGGTAGTTTCTTGGTTCATTTACATGATAAAGTTGACGTAAATAATATAGGGTAAAAAACCGATTGTTCCAACGATGACTCCCATGGCAATTCCATACTTTTCGCGATTCAAGAAGGTATAAAACCAAGCTAAATTTGAAATAATGGCAATTGACATGATCTTGCTTCGTGTCATAGGATCTAATGTGAACATGTGCCACATTTGCTGAAACTGAAAATTCTGTACCCAGCTCAACAAGAAAATCACAACTGGAATAAAAATTAAAGGAGATAACAATCCTAAAATCAATCCTTTTGTATGTGCAATCGACCAATTTCTCAAATTCATAAGTTCCATTTTTTAAATTCATTCATTACTTCGTAGGCCGTCATATCAAATTGCGTAGGCACCAAACTCGCATATCCATCCTCTACCGCTTGCAAATCAGTATCTGCTGAAGGATTTTGATTCATAAATTCACCCGTCAACCAATAATAGGGTTTGCCAAATTGATCAAATCGCTTGTCGAATCGATCCTCCCAAAACGCATGTGCTTGGCGCGCCACACGAATGCCTTTGATTTGATCAGGTGGCAATTTCGGTACATTCACATTGATGCACACATTTGCGGGAAATGTATTTTTCAACATGGCCGCAATCACTTGTCGTGCAACATGCTGAGCACCAGAAAAATCAGCTTCTGAACTGTGGTCACAAAGTGAGAATCCAACAGATGGAATATTCTCCATAGCCCCCTCAACAGCTGCAGACATTGTTCCTGAGTACAACACATTGGTTGAGGAATTTTCGCCGTGATTGATTCCGGAGAGAATCAAATCTGGCTTACGCTTTAACAGTTCGTAAATCCCCAACTTGACGCAATCTACTGGTGTACCAGAGCACGTATATGCATTCAAACCTTCAAAAAGTCGCGATTTATCCAAGCGCAAAATCCCATTTACCGTAATGGCATGTCCCATTCCAGATTGCGGCTTGTCCGGTGCAATGATGCACACTTCACCAAATTCTTCAGCAACACTTACCAAAGAACGAATCCCTTTCGATGAAATTCCATCATCGTTTGTAACAAAAATCAATGGGCGCATACCTTCCAAGAACTAGGATAAGCACGAAAGTAACACTTATCCTTCTTTTTTAAGCGATTCCCTGCAATTATTGTCCGTTTCTTAAAGGTTTGTGAGTGGAAAGGATTATTTTTGATTTCGCATACATCACCATGACATCAAAAGAACTATTAATCGAACTACGCGCCATCACTGAACGAAACATTGATCTGCTTCGTCAGCGTTTCAACGACTTATCTGATCATCAGAAAAGATGGAAAACAGACACCAATTCATGGTCAGTTGTTGAGGTATTTGCTCATTTAAATGCCTATGCGAATTATTACCATCCCGTTTTTGCAATGCGCATTGAAACTTCACGTTACCGTGAACCGAAAGACATATTTATTTCGTCACCTTTGGGAAAATCTGCTTGGAAATCAATGAAGTTGGGCAATGCAAAAAATGTGAAGCGCCGAATGAAATCTCCAAAAAGTTTCAATCCGACGATTGAAACAACATTAATCACTGGTGCAACTATCGAAGCATTTGAAAAAGACCAACTGCAATTGTTGAACATATTGACCAACGCGGAGGACGTTAATCTGCGAAAAGTGAAGGTGCCAATTTCAATATCACAAATCATAAGACTTCGTCTTGGAGATGCCCTTCAGTTTGTCATCTACCACAATGAGCGGCACATGCAACAAGCACTCAACATCATTGAACACAAATCATTTCCAAAAAATTAATTGGTGAAGTTCGCATACTGTTCGGTTAGTGTTAGTCCAGTTCGCGCTGAAGACATCGATACTTCAGAAATTGTCACTCAGCTGCTTTTTGGAGAAATCGTGACTGTGGAAGAAATGAGGGCGCCATGGTCTAAAATTGTGACTTTCACTGACAATTACCCGGGATATGTTGACATGAAACATCTTCGTTTCTTGACAGAGAAGGAAGTGAAACGTTGGTTGGATGGCATTGGTATTCAGACAGCACTCTTACAGAAAATAGATACTCCATGGGGCCATCAGTTGACGTACCGAGGATCATACATTTCTGCTGACCAAAATGGCAATTTCCACATTGGCAACGACACATTCCACATCTCCGATTGCATGGAAGATACTCATTTTCAATCACCCAGTGATGCTGCGCGACATTACCTGAACACACCTTATTTATGGGGAGGAAAATCCCCGTTTGGGATTGATTGTTCTGGATTGATACAACAGATATTTCGTTTTTTCGATATCAATTTACCACGGGATGCCTCACAGCAAGCCGAATGTGGCTCTTTGGTTGATTTTCAAGATCGTTCGGAAAATGACCTTGCGTTTTTCATCAATCCACAAAACAAAGTCATTCATGTCGGAATTCTCAGTCATGATGGGAGTATCATACACGCATCAGGTTGTGTGCGAAGAGACACCCTAAACCCTGAAGGCATTGTACATTCAGAAAATCAATCGATTACGCACAAATTAAGTGAAATCCGCAGAATATAAAGGATTCAGAAAAATTAATCCGATATTTGAACCTATGAAAGCTCTGAATATACTGATCACAGGTGGTGCCGGTTTTATTGGCAGCAATCTATCAAAACGACTTGTCAATGACGGTCATACCGTGACTGTTGTCGATTCCTTGTTGCGTGGAAACAAATTGGATAAGGAAACCTTCTCCCAGGTGACATTTATCAAAGGTGATGTACGCGATGCAGACCTGATCATGAAAGCCGCTAAAAACTGTGATATTATTTTTCATTTTGCCGCAGTTTTGGGTGTTGACATCGTCGCTGATAATCCTGTTGAAACGATGGATGTTGAAGTGATTGGAACTCGAAATGTTGTTGAAGCAGCCAATGTAAATAACGTGAAGAAAATCATGTACGCTTCAACAAGCGGAATTTACGGCCATTCTGCGATAGAAAATGCGCTCACTGAAGAAGTCCTCGTGGATCCGCACACGTCATATGCCATGGCCAAGCGCTACAATGAAATTTATCTAGCTTCTCACCATGAAGAAAAAGGATTAAATGTGGTTTCCTTACGATTCTTCAATGTTTACGGGCCGAATCAAGACAACCGCATGGTCGTGCCTCGATTTTTTGAGCAAACAAGTAAAAATGAGCCAATCACTGTGTTTGGCACCGGAAAACAGACCCGCGACTTCACCTACATTGACGATACGGTTGAAGCTTGTATTCGCCTAATGCACCTCGAAGGATGTCACATTGTGAATATCGCCAACGAAGCAGAATGGTGCATCCTCGACCTTGCAGAACAAATCAAAGAAATCACACATTCGTCTTCAGAGATTCATTTCATTGAAGCACCGAAAAATCGATATGACTATGAGGTTGAACGTCGTGTTGGTAGTTCCGACAAACTCTTTGGTTTAACAGGATACCGCCCAATGACATCTTTGGGAGAAGGACTTCAGCTTATTTACACAACAAATCATTCAAAATAATAGCGCACTATGAATCAGGATCGGGAAATTTTCGATTTGATCGAAGAAGAAAAACAACGCCAACTCAATGGCATTGAACTTATTGCCTCTGAAAACTTTGTCAGTGACCAAGTCATGCAAGCCATGGGAAGTGTGTTGACCAATAAATACGCGGAAGGGCTACCTGGAAAGCGTTACTACGGTGGCTGTGAAGTCGTCGATAAAGTAGAACAATTGGCCATCGATCGCTTGTGCAAATTGTTTGGTGCAACTTGGGCGAATGTTCAACCCCACTCTGGAGCTCAAGCAAATGCTGCCGTATTTTTAGCGTGCCTTCAACCTGGAGATAAAATCTTGGGGTTCGACCTTTCACATGGTGGACACCTGACACACGGGTCTCCGGTGAATTTCTCCGGTAAATTGTACAAACCATTCTTCTATGGTGTATCTAAAGAAACTGGATTGGTTGATTATGACATGATGGAAGAAGTAGCACTTCGGGAGCGTCCAAAAATGATTATTTGTGGTGCATCTGCATATAGCCGAGATTGGGATTATGCGCGCATTCGCAAGGTGGCAGATGAAATTGGTGCTTTGGTGTTGGCAGACATTTCACATCCAGCTGGATTAATCGCTGCAGGATTGTTGAATGACCCACTTGATCATTGTCACATCGTTACGACAACCACACACAAAACATTGCGCGGACCGCGTGGTGGTATCATCATGATGCGCAATAATTTTGACAATCCATTTGGTTTGAAATGGAACAATGGCAATCCAAAATCAATGGCAGCACTTCTTGATGCCGCTGTATTTCCTGGAATTCAAGGTGGACCTTTGGAACATGTCATTGCATCAAAGGCTGTAGCATTTGGTGAAGCACTAACCGATGAATACAAAACTTACATGCTTCAGGTGAAGACAAATGCCTCCGTTTTGGCGAATGAATTCATGCAAAAAGGATATCAAATTGTTTCTGGTGGTACAGAAAATCACTCCATGTTGATTGACTTGCGTTCAAAAGGAGTAACTGGTAAAGATGCTGAAAACGCCTTGGTATTGGCTGACATTACGGTAAACAAGAACATGGTTCCGTTCGACACTGAATCTCCATTTGTTACATCTGGTATTCGCGTTGGAACATCTGCGATTACATCTCGTGGATTGAAAGAAGGAGAAATGGCTCAAATCGTTGACTTGATTGATCGCGTTTTAATGAATATCGGCAATGAAGATGTCATCCAGCAAGTTCGCGCCGAAGTGAATGCTTTGATGTCGTCTCGCCCACTTTTTCAGTGGTAAAATCATATGAATATGGAGAAAGACCAACCTATTTTTCGAGCACGAACTGATATGGGTATTAAAGTAATCAGCACTTTGGTTTTTAGTGGATTGGTGATTGCTATACTGTATTATGTATTTTATAAGCAATGGATTGATTCGATTATCTATCTGATTTTTCTCTTGGTTCAAATCATTTTTACAATTGGAAAATTGCGAACTACCTTTTACAGATTTGATCATGATGAACTATATTGCCAAAGTATGCTTACAAAACGTAGAATCTTATACAGTTCCATCCAAAAAATTGAAAAGAGGCCGGAATCAGCTTTTGCTGCGCGCAGAGCACTTCATATGTCACTTTCATTAAACGGTCCTATGATTCACTGCGACAATTTTGGTAATATTTGTATAAGTCCCGAAAACGAAGATGAATTCATCGCGTTGCTCAAAGAAAGAAACCCAGGAATTGTGGTGACTTAAGCATTCTTAGCGAAAGACCCCATTCATCAGTGGCCATGTGTCGACATTTCTGTTCAATTCAATACCATTTTCAGATTGAATTACCCATAGCCGGTGAGGTGCATTTACATTGTATTGAATCACTTGTTGATTGAGAGTAACGAATGATGAGGTCAGCTTAAATTCATCGGGATTCAACTTCATTATTGATTCAAAATACGTTTTCGTCTCCACATTTTCTTCAACATGGAACAACCCGAAATCTTCACACGAATAGACGACCAAGGTAATTGAATCCTGAAGCGCATAAGCCGCCCAATTCCCTTGAACAGCGACAGGATGAAAATGCTTAGGGACGTGAACTGGACCTGAAGCAACGGCCAAATTCTGAAATACACCCGTATTGTTCCACTTCATGTAATCTTTCGTTGGGCCATAGAGATGAACTGTTTCTGCTACTGCATTGGCTCCATCCTTGAGGAACAAACAAATTGGTCGAGAAACGATATGTGAGCTTTCACCTCGATTTGATCCACCCGCCGACAAGAGATAATTCTTCCCTGCAGTATAGATTTCTGGCGTTGCACCGGGACCATGACCAAACTGAACAAAGTAACCATTGCCTTTGTCAAATTGCCAGTGTACCACTTCGTCTGCAGGCCTATATGGCATATACGAAGCCACCAAAGTATGTGCATGGACCAATTCACGTGTTGGAAGCGGTAAGGTGTCATTTAGAAAATGAAGCCATGTGGTCATAAAGGCTGTATGGTAATTACTCGCAAAATCTCTTATCCCCGCTTTTTCGTAACGTCTGCGCATGGGTGGA
This sequence comes from Chitinophaga pinensis, assembly GCA_943327315.2. GTDB lineage: Bacteria > Bacteroidota > Bacteroidia > Flavobacteriales_D > Crocinitomicaceae > M0103. The sequence continues at coordinate 25,594 of CALPWQ020000013.1, read as the reverse complement.
AAGTGGTTGAGTTCAAGACTTCCGAGGGCATAGCACCAATTCATGTAATCCAGTACATTTCGAGCATCTGTTTGAATCTGTTCAGATCCAAATGCTTCTAAGTTAAGTAGGGCAGCAATCGTGTATCCGATATAAGGCAAGGAATTAAACTCAAATAGCCCCATAGTTGTCAGTCCGCTTAAGAAAGAGTGCAGACGGAGCTCCATTCCATTTTGCTCATTATTAAACTTTTTGCTTGTATTGCCATGCAAGGTCAGCCATTGATTCTTTAAATAGCGCGAACCTTCGGTCATGAGGATATGATTTTCCGTGTCGATAATCAAACCCAAAGTATGAGGAACGTGTTTACGGAATTTATCCCCAGAATCCGTCAGTAAGACATTCACCAAGTGGTCCTTGGTTTCCGGATAGAGAATCTCGGGTTTTTCGCCAAAAAGAAAGAGAATTGTCGTTAAGGTGGTTAAGGTGAAGTCATAATCACCTTTTGGATTAAGCCACCATTTTGAGCCCGTAACTCCCCTTGGAACGAGGGATTGAATAACTTTATTGGTTTCGGGAATATCCTTTTTAGCATACAATCGAGCAAGGAGTATCCTTGGAGCCGTTGTTTTTCCATCGTTTTCCCAATCCGCCATTGGCATGTCCGCCCATTCTTTGATCACACTATCTGCGAATTCACTCTTGGTATTCCAAAGGAGAGTTCGCTCATGAGGTACTTGAATGTTGCCCGCAGAGATCTCAAAGGACTTACTCCTCGCAGAACCAAGCATTGCCGTTGGGATATTTACCCGGCATGAAGCCAAAAGCAGGAACAAAGAAAGGAAAAACGCACACTTCATCGTCATCTGAAGGATTTTAGTCTAATTTGGGCCAAGCAAGACATCTCTCGTGTAACCGTGCCAATCAACTGCGACATAGGTCATTCCAAATGGTGAATTCAAGGCATTCGAACGGCCCTTTTCTAACAAGGTCTCTGAGATTTCTTTCCCTTCTGGACAACCCAAACAGCATACAGCAAAGTACTTTTTTTTGATATAATAGAACCGTACCTCTCGAATCATTGAAAGAGATTCGCAGTTCAAGGCTTCAAATGTAAAGGAAAGAGAAAAATCCCTCACCCCCAATTGATCATTGTTGAGCTGCACCTTATTTTTAGAAAATTCCGCTTCAGTGGCGATGTATTCCATGCGTTCAAAGGCTTGAAATCCTTTCAACTGTTTTGCATGAAAAAGCGCCGTATCCAAATAGGCATTCATGTAAGTGAGGTATGCTGATTTTTCTTCTAATTCATCGGGCTTGCATAAACACTCAAGAAATTCAATGGTTGAAAACACTTCACTCAATACCTGTAGCGAATCAGACGACTGAATTGCTAAAGATACTTTTCCTACCCAATGATAGTCTTGAAATTCCTCTTCACAGTGTCTGCTCATCTCGAACACCGCACATACCGCCTTGTTTTTTATCAGTCCTAGCGGAAAAACGCGGTATTGTCCAGCACCACAGCATGCTTTAACTTCGCCAAATGAAACTAGCAAGCCGAGGAGAAAAAAGAGTGAAATTCTCACGTTGCTGATTGTTTGCGAATAATTTTCCAGAAAAGTCCTGGCAAAAAACGTTTCAGCGTCACTGCTTTAATTTCCTTGTTTCCAATGAGCACCTCCTTCTTTTCTTTCAAGACTGCGTGCAACATGATGCGTGCGCATTCTTCTGCAGTCATCCCCGTTTCTTGATTGTGATCCATCACACCATGACTCTCCCCGCTTGAATTCAGGGCATTCAAGGAAATGTTCGTGTTAATTTTTCCTGGACAGGCTATAGTCACCTTGATCCCATTTTGTTCCTCTTCGAGCATGAGGCTTTCATAAAATCCATGAAGCGCATGTTTCGAGGCACTATAGGCCGAACGAAGGAAGAATCCGAATTTTCCTGCGATGCTTGATAGCACCACAATATGACCTGTACCTTGATTCCGCATATAGGGCAAGACAGCTTTTGACAAGGCGATATTTCCAAAATAATTGACCTCCATGATTCTGCGGTCTACGGCTTCATCTGTTTCAAATGCCGTTCCCCGCTGGCTAATACCTCCGTTATTGATCAGGATATCTATTCGATTTACTTGCGCAATAAGCGACGCCGCCAATTCCTTAAAGTTGTCAGCATGTTCCAAATCGAGTGGCACAATCAAATGAGATTCTGGGTGCAAAAGTTTCTCTTTGACCAGTTCAAGACTGTTTTGATTTCTCCCAGACAAGACCACAATAGCACCTGCTTCGGCGCATTGTTTTGACAACTCAGCACCGATACCTGAGGAGGCTCCAGTGATCCAAACGACTTTTCCCTGAAAATTCTTCATAGCCATGACAAAAAAAATCCCAGTGTTAAACCGGGACCTGTTTTCTTAAAGATCTGTTGGAAGTTCGTATTCCTTAAGCGCCTTTTGTTTCGGCTTTAACTTCTCAATAAACACCACTTTGAATTTTTCGTTGTCTGAAGTGTAAATCATCTCAGAAATCCCATTTACAATGATTGGTGTATTCTTTTTGTCATTGGAGAATGGTTTTTCAAATGGGCCATACGTTCCATCGTCGTAATATACCGCAATGTGAACAATTCTTCCGTTTTCCACACGCACACGACCTGTAACACATGTTGATGTCCCATCACTATTGAAAAAACTCAGAATCACATTGTTGTGGTTGTCATCACCAACAGGATATGCACCTCTTTTGAGGAATGCTTGCTCCAATTTGGTAAAACAACTTTCCTGTGCTTGGGAAAGAAATGAAAACATCAGAATCACGATTAATGCAAGACTTTTTCTCATGGTATACGGTTTAATTAAGCAGTGTTTTGTTCAATGATTCCAAGGCAAAAATGCGGTTGTTGCAATCAGTAAACGATGTAAAAATAAGATTTTTGTTTGCATGTTGCACATTCAAATCATCAACAATGTGCAAACAGGTAGTAGTTGAGAAGAAATTTAATGGGTTTTCAGCGAATAAAATGCACAGAATACCCTTTGATTCCAATGGCTTATTAAAAATTTGACCACTCGTTTTTGGTTTAAGCTGGTCCATAAAAACGATTTTGAACGATTCCCCCTTTGCCGAGTAGATCATTTCAGAAATGCCGTTTTTAATGGCTGGTGCCGTTTTCATTGCGTTGTAAAAAGGATCTTCGTACAGCATGTAAGAATCATCGGAGTATTGAAGAAAAAACGACGTGATTTTTCCGTTTTCAACGCGTGCTTTTCCTCGGTAACAGCCCATTCTTTCTTTGTTAAAAAAGCAAATGGCTATGTTTTTATGCATGGCGTCGGGAACCGTATTTGCACCACGTTCAACAAATGCTTTTTCTAACTTTAGGAAGCAATCGGTTTGAGAATGGGCAAAAAACAGATGCCCGATGAAGAAAAAAGTAAGTTGCAAACCTCTATGCATAGACCAATTTTACGGGGTTTACCCTGATTTCAAATATAAGAAGAATCGCATAAATCCTCATATCGACTGAAATATTTAATTTTGATAAAAATTTAACGTCATGCGCACCTTACAAATTGCAGACCATTTTTCTGAAGCCGCTTCTGTTCTCGCAGCATTTAGTACTACTGAAAATTTCGAGAAAATTGAACGCGCAGGCGAGATGATGCTTACATCCATTCGTGGGGGTGGTAAAATCATTAGCTGCGGAAATGGAGGTTCCATGTGCGATGCCATGCACTTTGCAGAAGAACTTACCGGACGTTACAGAGATGATCGTCAAGCACTTCCAGCCCTTTCAATTTCTGACCCAAGTCACATGAGTTGCGTGGGCAATGATTATGGATATGCGCATGTTTTTTCGCGCTATTTAGAAGCTATTGGCAACAAAGGAGATGTTCTTCTTGCAATTTCTACCTCGGGGAACTCTCAAAATGTATTGAATGCCATAGAAGCGGGAAGAAAAAAAGGGATGTTCATCGTTGGACTAACTGGAAAAGATGGCGGAAAAATGGCCTCATTGTGTGATGTGGAAATTCGTGCACCGCACAGCAAGTTCGCTGACCGAGCTCAGGAGATTCACATCAAGGTGATTCATTCCTTGATTGACCATATAGAAGATCGATTTTCAACACATTCAGAAAACCGTTGATATCTTTTCATAACGGGGATAAAAATCAATGAGTAAGACAGATAAAATAGCTAATTTTACACCTTCGATTCGTATTTAATCGATGTAATGATTAGTCCCGATCTACAATCAACCGTAAAAAGCATTTTTTCCGCCTATTTGGAACAAAATGGTCACCGAAAAACTCCGGAACGGTTCGCCATACTCGAAGAGATTTACAATTATCAGGGACATTTTGATGTAGAATCGCTCTATATTAAGATGAAAAACCAAAATTATAGGGTTTCAAGAGCAACATTGTACAACACCATAGAATTGTTGTTGGCATGCAACCTTGTGCGCAAGCATCAATTTGGAAAGAACATCGCCCAATTCGAAAAATCTCATGGTTCCAAGCAGCACGACCATATCATAGTGACAGACACTGGGGAAGTGATTGAATTTTGTGATCCACGCATTCAAACCATTAAGGCAACCATTGAAGAAGTGTTTGGCATAAAAATCCAACACCATTCACTCTATTTTTATGGGGTGAAAAAGTCTGAAAACGATTTACCTAAATAAGCATGGACATTACATTTACTGTCGATCAGCACCACAAATATCAAGTCATATCGCTCAAAGGAAAATTGATGCATGATGCCGATATGGCTTCACTTCAAACATCACTTTCTAGTGTGCTAGAGCTGAAAGAACAACACATCATTTACAACTTGGAACATCTCGAACAAATGAATTCATCTGGACTGAATTTCATCATTCGATCGCTGACCAAAACACGAATCAATGGCGGTGACTTGTGCATTTGTAAAGCCCAAGGCAATGTTGCGACATTGTTGACCATCTCTAAAGTGAACGAAGTAATAACTGTATATGGCAATCTTGAAGAGGCCATTCATCATTTGAATTAACACATTATGAAAGTAGATGTCTTGCTAGGACTGCAATGGGGTGACGAAGGAAAAGGAAAAATTGTCGATGTAATTACCCCGAACTACGATATTATCGCGCGCTTTCAAGGGGGGCCAAATGCAGGGCACACCTTAGAATTCGAAGGAATAAAGCATGTATTACACACCATTCCATCGGGAATTTTCCGTGAAGGGGTGATTAACCTTATTGGAAACGGTGTGGTCATTGATCCTGTCGTTTTCCAAAAGGAAATGGAGAAATTGAAGCCCTTTGGCTTTGACATACGTGCACGACTCGTGATCTCAAAAAAGGCGCACCTCATCTTACCTACGCATCGTTTGCTAGATGCTGCCTCTGAAACAGCGAAAGGAAAAAATAAGATCGGTTCAACGCTTAAAGGGATTGGTCCAACATACATGGATAAAACAGGTCGAAATGGCTTGCGCGTTGGGGATATTTTTTCTCCAAACTTCAAAGAAAAATACGATGCCTTGGTAGAAAAACACCTGGGGATACTGAAACATCACGAAGGATTCACCTATGATCTTTCTGAACTTGAAGGACCTTGGATGGAAGGCATTGAACTATTGCGTGGACTTATTGCTGTGGACAGCGAACATTACCTCAATGAAGCTTTGAAAAGTGGGAAACGTGTATTGGCTGAAGGAGCGCAAGGCACCATGCTCGACATCGACTTCGGAACGTATCCGTTCGTCACTTCATCAAATACGGTAACCGCAGGTACCTGCACAGGACTTGGCATTGCCCCACAGAAAATCGGAAAAGTCATTGGTATCTTTAAAGCCTATTGTACCCGCGTTGGTAGTGGCCCATTTCCTACTGAATTGTTAGACGAAGTCGGTGATTCTATCCGCAAGGAAGGCAACGAATTTGGCTCCACAACAGGTCGTCCTCGTCGCTGCGGTTGGGTCGATTTGCCGCAATTGAAATATGCCATTATGATCAATGGTGTCACAGAATTGAGTATGATGAAAGCTGACGTACTTGGGAATTTTGACACCATTCGCGTGTGTACCCATTACCTCATCAACGGAGAGAAAACGGACCGCTTCCCTTATGATATCACAGATGTGGAATTGGTTCCTGTGTATGAAGATTTACGTGGATGGAAAGCTGACCTTACGGGTTTAAGCTCGTACGATGACGCACCAGATGCCTTGAAAGAATACGTTTCTTTCCTTGAAGCACAATTGGAAGTCCCTATCTCCGTTGTATCTGTTGGACCAGACCGAAAACAAACATTAACCAACGAGTGATTCACATAGGAATAAATAGATTTTTGAAAATTGCGCTTTACACAGGCGCATTTTTTTTCGCATCTTATTTTTCCCTTGCTCAAAACAAAATACTCGAATTGTTGCCAGGATCAGAGAAACTTGGCTACAACGAAAAAACAGGTGCGCACCGACTTGTGGGAACTGTGAATTTCGTGTACCAAGGAAACACCATGTACTGCGATTCCGCGCACTACTTCGACAAATCGGAAGAGGTGCGAGCTTATGGAAATGTGCACATTACCAAGGATGGAATTAACCTCTTCTGTGACTCACTCTATTACAACGGAAAAACAAAAAAAGCCAAACTTTGGGGACACGTCAAGGTGCGCGACATGGAGTACAAATTAACCACGGATACCCTTGAATACGATGCCAAAAAAGGAAGAGGAACCTATTTGCATGGAGGCAAAATCGAAAGCATTTCCTCCAACGAAGTGCTTACGAGTCGCATCGGCTACATGTATCCCGATTCTAAAAACTTCTTTTTTAGCGGAAAAGTAAAGTACAAAAACGACGACTTAAGCATGTCCACCGATACCTTGCAGTATACCTATTCCAAGCAACTTACCCATTTCTTCGGACCTACAAAAATTGACAAGGGTAAAACACACATGAGCTGTGAAAGTGGCTGGTACAACGTGCAAACAGAGGAGGGAAGTTTAATAAAAAATGCTGAGATTTTAGACTCCACGCGCATCATTCGTGGCGATACACTTTTGTATATGCCTAAGATTGGACGCTCGATTGGTAAAGGTCACGTCTACTATACCGACACCACGCAACACATGGTGTTTCAAGGGAATTATGCTTTTTCCGACGAACAACAGCACATTGCCTACATCACAGGAAATGCCTTGGCGACCAAAGTCCAAAAAGAAGACACCTTGTTCATTCATGCCGACACCTTAATGAACATCACAGACAGCATCACCGGCCAAATCCTCACCAAAGGATATTGGGGGGTGAAAATTTTCAACAGCAGTGTACAAGCCGTTTGTGATAGCATCTCCTACGATGAGGAAAAGGGTCAAATGCAACTCTTTAAACAACCGATTATTTGGAGTCAAAATGCCGAGCTGAGAGGCGCGCGGATGACCGTTTGGCTCAGTGACAGTTTAATTCGTTACGTCGAAATCAAGGACAGCGCAACGGCCATTATGGAAATCGATTCAGGGTTCTATTACAACCAAGTGGCAGGTAAACGCATCGATGCCTATTTTAAGAACAATGAACTGATTCGCACAGATGTTGGTGGGAATGCGCGCACCATCTTTTATCCCGAAAACGAAGAAAAAACGGATACTACGGTGACGGTAAAGCGGTTGGGAATGAATCGTTTGTTTGCCCGCGACTTGCGCATTTACCTTGACAGTGGTGAAATAACAGGCATAACGTATTACGAAAAGCCAGATGGCATCTTCTACCCTATGGATCAGATTGATGCGGAAGAACAATTCATTCGTGAATTCAAATGGACACCTTTACTTCGCCCAAAAGATCCACTTTCCCTTACACTCCAGGATTGACGTCTTCCTTCTTGTCCCAACGGGCAACGCGCTGAACACCTTCTACTTGCTCAAACTTGTGCATCAGTTTTTCGAGGTGATCTAAGTCATACACCAAGACATTGATTTTTCCTTCGAAGATGCCGTCCTCCGTTTCGAAGGAGATGGACTTCATGTTCACATTGTACTCCTTTGAGATAATTTCGGTAAGTCGATTTACAAGCCCTATCTGGTCAATGCCGTTGATGCGGATTCCAGCCACTCGTTCCACCATCTCTTGACTGGTCCATCGTGCTTTGATGCAATGCGTAGCCATTTTAGAGAGCAGATGTTCGGCATTTGTACAGTTGATGCGGTGAATTTTAATTCCCTCGCTCATGGTAATAAATCCAAATACATCATCACCAGGAATGGGATTGCAGCACCGTGCCATTTGGTATTGGATATTTTTGAAATCCTGACCGATGATGATGGTATCTTCTTTTTTATTGATTTTCGGAAAGATCTCGTTTTCGTGACGATCCTTATTCTGACCCGATTTTTTGTCGAACTGAAGCGTTCCTCCAACATTTTCAATCTCGCGCAATCGCGACAAGTCAAGCTTACCTTTCGCAATTCTAAAATAAAACTCGGTGGTTGAGGCTAGTCCAAAAAACTTCTCCAAAAACGATATGTTCTCTTGAGAGAAGCGTATGTTAAATTGTTTCAATTTCCGCTCTAAAATCTCTTTTCCGTCCGATGCGATGGATTTTCGGACTTCATTCAGCGAGGATTTAATCTTTTGTTTGGCACGCGCCGACACCACAAAACGCAGCCATTCATCGTTTGGCTTTTGTTTCGAAGACGTGATGATTTCGAGCTGATCTCCACTGTGCAATTGATAGCTCAAGGGAACCAAGCGGTTGTTCACCTTCGCGCCAATGCAGCGATCGCCAATGTCCGTATGAATGTCATAGGCGAAATCAAGAATGGTGGATCCAACGGGCAAAACGCGCAATTCTCCTTTCGGCGTAAACACATAAATTTCATCGGCAAAGAGATTCAATTTGAACTCATTGACAAAATCCATGGCGTTTGAATCTGCGTTATCCATCAAGTCGCGAATTTCAGCGATCCAGCGGTCAAACTTACTTTCTTCGCTTTTCGATTCCTTGTACTTATAATGCGCTGCGAGTCCCTTCTCCGCAATTTCATCCATGCGCTTAGAGCGAATCTGCACTTCCACCCATTTCCCTTGAGGAGACATCACGGTAGTATGTAACGATTCGTACCCATTGGCACGGGGTGTTGAAATCCAGTCGCGCAAACGATCAGGATTGGGTTGGTAGAAATCTGTGACGATACTGTAGATCCTCCAACAATTCGATTTTTCCAGTTCTTGAGGGGTATCCACGATGATTCGAATCGCAAAAACATCATAAATCTCTTCGAAAGGAATTCCTTTGTTGTTCATCTTACGCCAGATTGACGAAATGGACTTCGTGCGTGCCTTCACATCAAATTCGTATCCTTCTTGCAACAAGGCCTCTTTGATTGGATGAACAAAACGACGAATGAAGCGATTACGCACATCCTTAGTGGATTTCAAACTCGTTTCAATCTTGTTGTACATTTCTGGCTCGCTGTACATCAAGACAAGATCCTCTAATTCACTTTTCACCGAATACAATCCAAGGCGGTGTGCGAGTGGAGCGTATAAAAATTTCGTTTCAGAAGCAATCTTCAATTGCTTATCACTTCGCATACTTCCTAGTGTGCGCATGTTGTGGAGACGATCGGCCAATTTGATCAATACAACGCGAATATCATCCGAAATGGTCAAAATCATCTTTCGGAAATTCTCCGCCTGAATCGATGCGTTATCGTCAAATACCTCAGGGATTTTCGTCAGTCCATCAATGATTAATCGTGCTTTGGCACCAAACAAATCTTCAATATCCTGCAAGGTGATGTGGGTATCTTCGACGGTATCGTGCAATAAGGCACAGGCAATTGCCGTAGCTCCAAGCCCCATTTCTTCAGCACAAATACGGGCTACAGCAATGGGATGATAAATATAGGGTTCACCCGATTTTCGGCGCACATCGCGATGCGCATCAACGGCTACATCAAAGGCTTTACGGATCAGTTGTGTATCTTCACGCGAACGATTTTTAGTGGCACGAAGCAAACCCTTGAACGCATTGAGGATTTCTTTGCGTTCTTTTTCTAAATCAATTTCCGAGGGTACTTGCACGTGATTCTGCATATTTAGTTATTTTGCTGGCAGCACCTTGGTGCTCAACTCTCCAAAACCAATGCGAATGCCATTTTTTTCACAATGACCACGCATAATAACGGTGTCGCCATCTTGAATAAATTTGCGCTCAGAACCATCCGAAAGTTTCAATGGTTTCGTTCCTTTCCATGCCAATTCGAGCATTGAACCGTAAGAATCCTCAGTAGGCCCAGAGATTGTGCCTGAGCCCATTAAATCACCGCATCGAATATTGCATCCGTTCACTGTATGGTGCGCCAATTGTTGCGCCATATTCCAATACATGTATTTAAAATTCGAGCGACTGATTGTTGTTTCCATTGAGTCCTCTGGCTGTATGCCAATTTCCAAAGCAATATCGTACGATTTTTGACCTTCACATTTCAAATAATCCAATACTTCAGGCTCTTGTGATGGGGAATCCGTTTTAAAAGGCTGTAAGGCATCTAGGGTTACGATCCAGGCTGAAATAGACGAAGCAAAATTCTTCGCCAAAAAGGGTCCAAGTGGCACATATTCCCAAGTTTGAATGTCACGTGCAGACCAGTCATTGAAAAGTACCATTCCAAAAATATAGTCTTCCGCCTCTTCCGTGCTGATGGAGTCGCCCAATGCTTTTCCTTCGTAGGTAATAAATCCTGTTTCCAACTCAAAATCAAGATTTCTACAAGGCGAAAAGATTGGATTTGCCTGGGGATCAGGTTTGATTTGTCCTTTTGGGCGGTGAATGGCCTCACCAGAAAGAATGACAGAACTCGCACGGCCGTGATAGCCGACAGGAATCCACAACCAATTTGGCAAGAGCGCATTGGCTGGATCTCTGAACATCATCCCCACATTTGTGGCATGCTCACGGCTCGAATAAAAGTCCGTATAATCTCCAATTTGAACAGGCATACACATTGTGATTTGTTCTACTGGAATAAGTACTTGTGCCACATGATGTTCGTTGTGTCTCAAGTCATCATTGGCTGTACTCAGCAGTTTAGAAATCCGGTTGCGCACATCGCGAGTCACCTTTTTTCCTTTGCGCATGAATCCATTCAAAAACGGCGCATCAAAGTCAGACAATTCAACAGCAATGTTCTCAAAGTAACCGAGCACAAACATCGATTTCAAGTCCAACACATGATCTCCGATGCGCACACCAACGCGCGGGGATAAATCTTCCGTTTTAATAATTCCAAACGGTAAATTCTGGATTGGAAAATCAGATCCTTGAGGAACATTCACCCAGGACATCAATGTTGGATCATTTGCTGCTATTGCTCCCATGACTGTTATATATTTTAAAAAAAAATCGACTTATACATTAAAACGGAAGTGCATGACATCGCCATCTTCCACGATGTATTCTTTACCCTCCACCTTAAATTTTCCTGCATCTTTCACTGCAGATTCAGATCCCAAAGTGACAAAATCAGAGTATTTCATAACTTCAGCCCGGATAAAGCCTTTTTCAAAGTCCGTGTGAATAACACCTGCTGCTTGAGGTGCAGTCATCCCTTTTTTGATGGTCCACGCTCTTACCTCCTTCACACCTGCCGTGAAATAGGTTTGCAATTTGAGCAAGTGGTACGCAGAGCGAATCAAGCGATTCACGCCAGGCTCTTCTAAGTTCAACTCATCCAAGAACATTTGCCGTTCCTCATAGGTTTCAAGTTCAGTAATGTCGGACTCGATTTTTGCTCCAATGATCAATACTTCCGCATTCTCATTTTTAACCGCTTCCTTTACCTTGTCCACATAGGCATTGCCTGTTTTCACTGATGCTTCGTCCACGTTACACAAATACAAAACAGGTTTTGTGGTAATCAATTGGAATTTATTCGCTATTTCCAGCTCCTTTTCATCAAAGTCAAGCGTTCTCACAGATTTCCCTTGTTCCAAAGCTTCTTTAATGCGGGTTGCAATATCGTTTTCCTTCATTAGTTCTTTGTCTCCCGATTTCAGCATACGCGCAATCGATGCGATGCGTTTTTCAATCGTTTCCAAATCCTTCAACTGAAGTTCGATGTCAATAATTTCTTTGTCAGAAACGGGATCTACGCGGCCATCGACATGGATAATATTCCCATCATCAAAGCAGCGTAGCACATGGATAATCGCATCTGTTTCGCGGATATTGGCTAAGAATTGATTTCCTAGGCCTTCGCCTTTCGATGCACCCTTCACTAGACCAGCGATGTCCACAATTTCCATTGTTGTTGGCACCACGCGTTCTGGTTTCACAATTCCCTCAAGGGTTTCGAGTCGTGCATCGGGTACTGAGATTGTTCCGATGTTTGGTTCAATCGTGCAGAAAGGAAAATTCGCCGATTGCGCTTTCGCATTCGACAGGCAGTTAAACAGCGTGGATTTACCGACATTCGGAAGTCCTACGATCCCACATTTTAAAGACATTTGCTACTTTTTTACGCAAAGATAATCATTCAATCGATGTACAGCCCACCGCCTAGGTTACTCATTTTCTTGTATCTTCGCTAAAGTAAACTCATCGTTATTTTATGTCTGTCTTCTTCGTCTTTTTACTCGGCATGTTCACCTTTGGTGGGATTCTTGCCATTATCGGTCTCTTTTCTCCTAAACAAATTCGCATTGATGTAGAAAAAGATATTGCAGCTGATCCTGATCAAATCTTTGTTCAAATCGCAGATTTTGAAAATTTTGTCACCTGGAATCCTTGGTCGTTGAAAGATCCAAACATTCGCAATGAATTTGAAGGAGAAAAAATGAGTTACGGATCTATCTACCGTTGGAAAGGAAATCGACAAGTAGGCAATGGCTCAATGGAAATCATTCATCTTGAAGCCAACGAACGCGTAGAAATGGAACTGCGTTTCGGACCAGGGCGACCAGCAAAAGCAACATTTCAACTCATTAAAAAAGAAAATGCAACTCAGGTTATTTGGTCTCTAGAATCCAATCTCGGATTCAATCCCTTTACGCGTGTTGTCGGAAGAATGATGGGAAAAATTATTCGCAAAGATTTTACACTTGGACTCGAGCGTTTGTCTGCTAAATTAAACGCCCAATGAGACACTTCATTCACCTCATTGCGCTCGTATCTTTAGTCAGTTACGGGCAAAATTCCGACTCAACATTTCTGCGAAGCATCTACGATCAGGCATTAAGCAATGGTCGTTCCTATGAAGACTTGCGGAGTTTGTGCAAAGACGTTGGCCCCCGATTATCAGGTTCCGCTGAAGCAGAAATGGCAGTGTATTGGAGTAAATTGCGCATGGAATCGTATGGATTTGACCACGTTTATCTTCAAGAAATAAAAGTTCCTCATTGGGAACGAGGCAACAAAGAAAGCGCGTGGATCAAACTTGAGAATGGTGAGTTCATCAAAGTCAACATATTAGCTCTTGGGGGTTCTATTGGGACGAATGGCAGCATAGAAGGAGACATCGTTGAGTTTAGCCATATGGACGAACTTAAAAAGGCGAAACGCTCGAAAGTTGAAGGTAAAATTGTTTTTCTCAATCAAGCGATGGATGAGCAACAAATCAGCACCTTCAAAGCCTACGGCGGATGTTATGCCATACGTGGAAACGGAGCGGTTGAAGCAGCGAAACTAGGCGCTATTGCTGTTGTTATTCGTTCTCTGGCTATGCCTGTGGACGACCATCCACATACAGGATCAATGCATTATGAAGACAGCATTCCGCGTATTCCTGCTGCGGCCTTATCTACTTCTGATGCTGAACTACTTTCTTCAACCTTGAAAAAAGGAAAATGTCGCTTCGTTATGGAAATGGATTGCCGAAATTTTCCAGATGCGGTTTCATACAACGTGATTGCAGAGCTCGAGGGAGAACATCCCAACGAAATCATCACCTTTGGTGGACACCTCGATTCTTGGGATACAGGGGAAGGTGCTCACGACGATGGTGCAGGCGTGATCCATTGCCTCGAAGCACTTCGTATCTTGAAAGTTCTCGGATACAAACCGAAACACACGTTGCGCCTAGTCTTTTTCATGAACGAAGAAAATGGGAATATGGGAGGAAAAACCTATGCCCAATGGTCACATGACCGCGGTGAACAACAAATTGCTGCTCTAGAAAGTGACCGCGGCGGATTTTCACCTCGAGGTTTCGACTGCGATGGAGATGAAAAATACGTGACGATGATGCGCAGTTTTCAAGCACTTTTTACGCCCTATGATTTACATGCCTTCAATAAAGGATACGGTGGTGTTGATATTGGACCACTAAAAACGACATTCAAAGGCATTCCACTATTTGGTTTCGTTCCCGACTCCCAGCGCTACTTTGATTTCCACCATGCGCCAAGCGATGTGTTTGAGAATGTGAACAAAAGAGAACTTGAATTGGGTTGCGCAGCCATCGCATCAATGATTTATTTGTTGGATAAAAATTTATGACATACGCAAAATGAACAATGCGTGTTAATAAATTGAAAAGCCCCAGTCCCAAGCCTCTTCAATTTTGGGTACATTTGCAGAAGAATTTCGGTATTCCGAGAAATTACAATAACTATGGTTCAGGACATCTTTGAAAAGATTAAAAACAATCGCGGCCCTATTGGGATGCACGCAAAAGAATCTCACGGATATTTTACGTTTCCAAAATTAGAAGGAGATATCGGCCCACACATGATTTTTCGTGGTAAAACACGTTTAAATTGGAGTTTGAACAACTATTTAGGATTGGCCAATCATCCTGAAGTGCGCAAGGCAGATGCTGATTCTGCAGCACAGTTTGGATTCGCTGCACCTATGGGAGCGCGAATGATGAGTGGAAATACCAACTACCACGAGCAACTAGAGGCTGAATTATCGGCTTTCGTTGATAAAGAAGATACCATCTTATGTAATTTCGGTTATCAGGCGATCCTTTCAGCAATTGATTGCTTGGTGGACCGTCGCGATGTGATTGTTTATGACGCAGAATCACACGCTTGTATACTTGATGGAGTTCGTCTCCACATGGGAAAACGCTATGTATTCAAGCACAACGACATCGAAGATTGCGAAAAGCAATTGGAGCGTGCTACAAAACTTGCAGACGAGCAAGGTGGTGGGGTTTTGGTGATTACTGAGGGGGTTTTCGGTATGCGTGGTGATCAAGGAATCATCAAGGAAATCGTTGCTTTAAAGAATAAATTCAATTTCCGACTTCTCGTTGACGATGCCCACGGAATTGGAACATTGGGCTCCAAAGGTGGAGGTACTGGCCAAGAACAAGGCTGTCAGGATGGTATTGATGTGTACTTCGGAACTTTCGCGAAATCATTCGCACTTATTGGTGGCTTCATTTCAAGTGACGAGCAAGTGGTTGAATACCTACGCTACAACATGCGTTCTCAAATATTTGCGAAAGCATTGCCTCTTCCATTGGTCGTTGGCGCTTTGAAGCGTTTAGAATTGATGCGCACTCAGCCTGAGTTGAAAGATAAATTGTGGGAAATCACCAACGCCCTTCAAAAAGGACTGAAAGATGCGGGATTTGAAATCGGACCAACAAATTCTTGTGTTACTCCGGTTTACATGAGCGGTTCCATTCCAGAATCAACAAATCTGATCTTTGACTTGCGAGAAAATTACAACGTTTTCTGTTCAATGGTGGTTTATCCCGTTGTTCCAAAAGGCATGATTATTCTTCGCTTGATCCCAACAGCAGTGCATACATTGGAAGATGTAAATTACACGATTGAATGTTTTTCTAAGATTGTAGGAAAATTAAAGGCTGGCGAATACATGTCAGACAAGATTGCCTCTATCTAATCAACATAAAAAGAACATGAAAGCCGGCCTCGTCCGGCTTTTTTTGAATAAAAAAGTACCCTTTGAAAAGTGCGGACGAACATATTGACAGCATCATTTCCTGTATTCATTTAGAGGAAAAAGCACAAAAAGAACAGTATGATGTGCTGGGTAGCACCAGCTTGAAAGAATTGCGTCATGCGGGTTTGGCACTCCATCCGTTGCGAATTAAACGACGTTCCTATGGATTCGCAGACTATCCTGAGTTTAACTTTGCCTTACCCTTCCCTAATGATTCGAGCAACTTTAGGGATGGTGCACAAATCGAAGTGTTTTTTCCAGGCGAGGAGTCAATTAAAGCCATTCTTCTTGGATTTGATGGCAGAGCTGGCGATGTTCGACTGTTGACCAATGATTTTCCTGATTGGATAGATGATGGTGCTGCCTTGCGTCTAGCACCTGATGCACACACGACCGAGGTGATGCTTCGTTCCATGGAAAAAGTACGACAGACACCCCATTTAAATGCATTATTCACAACCATTCATAGCACCTCATCTGAGAACAAGTCCCTAAAAATTAAAAAAACCGACCTTAATTGGTTCAATTCTAGACTCAATAGGAGGCAGCAAGAGGCAGTTCGAAGCGTCTTTGATGAGAATGACTTATTGATTATTCATGGTCCTCCAGGAACGGGCAAAACAACAACCTTGGTGGAGGCTGTTCAACAACTCGTTGCCGAGGGAAAACGCGTGCTTGTATGCGCACCAGGGAATGCCGCTGTGGATCATTTCGCTAAGAATTTATTGGGTAAAGTGAAACGCATGGTGCGCATTGGAAACAATGCCCGTATTGACGAGTCCTTATTTCCTTATACGATCGAAGGAATTCTGAAAGACAGCAATGAGGCCAAAGAAATCAAGAAAATGAAGATTCGTGCAGAGGAGTTGCGAAAAATGGCCCATCAGTACAAACGTCATTTTGGCAAAGATGAGCGGGATCAGCGAAAATTACTCATGAATGCAGTCCGTGAAATCCGCACCTACATCAGAAAAAGTCGCGATCACGAAGAACGAAAAGCCATTGAAAATGCGCAAGTTATACTTGGGACACCCGTTGGAATCTGGGATGCTCTTGTTCCAGACCTTAGCATGGATGTTGTGATCATAGACGAGGCGGGACAATGTCTTGAACCCCTAGCATGGGCTGTGTTGCCGAAAGCAGAAAAACGCATATTGGCCGGCGATCATTTGCAATTGCCACCAACAGTACTTTCAGAAGAAGCTCAAAAGAAAGGATTCAATCGCTCCATTTTAGAGAATGCATTTTCTTCTGTCCCTTCCGTTTTTTTGCTAGATACGCAGTACCGCATGCGCAAGTCTATTGCAGGATTCTCATCAAAACACTTCTACGAAAACAAGTTGGTGACACCTAGCTCACTCGAAAACATTGGTGATCATTTTCTTTTTTACGACACCGCAGGTGCTGGATTGAATGAAGAAACCTCCGACGAGCGTCCGGGATATGCCAATTCCGGCGAGATGAACTTGGTACTTCAACTCATTGAAAAATTGGAACTAAATAAAATTCATACAGCATTTATTTCGCCTTATTCGAGTCAAATCGCCTTAGCGAAAGAAACATTACCTAGTGAAATTCGCTGCAGTACGATTGATAGTTTTCAGGGACAAGAGATGCATACCATCATCATTTCTCTTGTGCGTTCCAATGATAAAGGTCAAGTGGGATTTTTATCTGACCACCGTCGTATCAATGTAGCCATGACACGAGCCAAAGAACGACTTATTATGATTGGAGACAGCTCCACCCTGTGTTCTGATTCATTTTTCTCCTCACTTATCGAATACAGCGAGTCGATTGACGCCTATCACAGCTGTTTTGAACTCTTGTATTAAAAGAGATATTTTTTTTCTCAATTCTTTTGTCTTTTGTCACTTTTTGAACATGGAGCATGAATCGACTCAAGCGAAGATTGATGAAAGTCCTATTATCTTAATGTCCTTGGAAGGTTTAGTATAGAAGTATGACCCAATTCGTAATTCGTAATTCGTAATTCGTAACTCGTAACTCGTAATTCGTAACTCGTAATTCGTAACTCGTAACTTTTTTAAGTCCCTTAAACAGTATCCCAATTTGGGAATAAACTTGCCATTTTGACAATATAAGCACATCGTTAAATTGTTATTTTACTGATTTGCAAATACTTATTCTTTTGGCACAAACTTTAAAGTAGTCATGGAAACAAATGCTATGGAAAAGTCAGCCATCCGTATTATCATCTTAGATGACGACCCATTTTTGGGAAAATTAGTGCACAGTGTCCTTCAAAAATTTGGCTATACCAATTCAATTTTGGTGGATGATGAATTAGAGTGTATTCGTTTGGCTGAAAGCGAACATATTCTTGTGATTTTAGATTACGACCTCAAAACATTAAAGGGACTTGAGGTGATGTCTCAAATCCATGCGAACAACTCGAATGCTTCTTTTATCTTTTTAAGTGCTCAACAAAGTCCGTATGTCCGCTCACAAATTTTCGCTGCCGGTGCCTTGACCTATATTCAAAAAGACGGCAGCAATTCATTCATTGAACTGGGGCAAGCATTGCATGAGTACGTAACAAATTGGTGCGACACAGGCCGCCATGTGCAAATTGATTTAACTGACTTCCGTTCACGATTGAATCGGGCGTAATCCTTTCAACTGACTTGCAAAAGAGTCAATTTCATCCGCAGTATTGAAGGCATGCATGCTGACACGAATTCCTTCGCATTCCATAGGAACAGTCGGATGAAAAATAGGTTTAACCGCAAACTTGGCTGAATTTAACAATGAAGAGATCCGACGAAGCTCCTCCCTGTTTTCGGTGCCAAGCATCAGAATGGGAGAATTTCCATCCCTTATTATACTTAACTTCTCATTGAGCAATTGACAATTCTTGTGCAGACTCTTGCGTCTCATTTCGAGATCAGCATCTCGCAAAATATCCATTATTCGTACATACTGTTCCGGAGGAAGGGCTGTTGTGTAAATGAAAGAATGGGCAAAATTAATCAAGTAGTTTCGTGTATTCTCGTTGGATAAAATACAAGCACCGTGTGCGCCAAACGCTTTCCCAAAGGTCACAAGTCGGGCATAAATTTCATCGGCAATCCCAAGCTCAACGGCCAATCCGGCGCCATTTACCCCCATTACACCTGCGGAATGTGCTTCGTCTAAATAGATGTATGCACCGTATTCTTTTGCAAGTCGAACAATTTCGAGTAAAGGCGCTTGGTCACCCGACATTGAATAAATCCCTTCTACGGCAATATAAATTGTGCCTGTTGCTCTAGAAAGCTTTAGCCGAAGATCTTCAAGGTCGTTGTGTTTGAATGAAAATGCAGAGGCAAAGGACAATCGAATTCCATCACGAATACTGGCATGCACATAGGCGTCGTACACCACCGTATCTCCTTTCTGAGGTACCGAACTGAAAAAGCCAAGGTTTGCATCGTACCCCGAATTAAAGATCAATGCAGCGCTAGAAACAAATCGATTTGCCAAGAAACGTTCACATTCCTCTGCGGTGGAAGAATTCCCTGAAATCAGACGAGAACCAGTACTCGAAAATTGTAGATCACACGCTGATGTAGCTAGTGAAGCATATCCGAGATAATCATTTGAAAAGAAATCAATCATTCCAGAACAAAAAGAAAGGGAACGCAAAGTTCCCTCATTTTCTCGTTTTACTAATTTATCCATCAGTTTTTTATCCATCAATTGAAGGATTAAGAAACTGTAATTTTTCTTGGTTCAAAGCCATTTTTTAGTGCTTCTTCTCGTGCATTTTTCAATTCCACCTCTCGCTCAAGTTCACGTTTCTTCCGTTCTTCGATCAATGGGTCAGGCATTGAAACCGGTTTCTCACTCCCCGCAAATGCTTCTTTAGGGATTAAACCAAGGATGTTAAACATTTCTTTGTCCTCATTAAAATCCGGGTTCGGGGTTGTCAGCAATTTATCTCCTGCAAAAATAGATCCAGCCCCCGCCATAAAGCACATCGCTTGCGCTTCCATGCTCATCTTCGTTCTACCTGCAGAAAGGCGCACAACAGATTCAGGAAAGGCAATGCGCGTTGTTGCAACCATGCGAATCATTTCCCACTGTTCGATTGGCTTTTGATCTTCCAAAGGCGTCCCTTCGACCGCAACAAGGGCATTGATTGGAATCGATTCTGGTGGAGTCTCCATTTGCATGTACGACCACAACAATCCTACGCGATCTTCAATCGCCTCACCCATTCCGATGATGCCACCTGAACAGACAGTAATACCCGCTTTACGCGCATTTTCGATTGTACTGAGTCGGTCCTCATATTCTCGAGTTGAAATTACATCACCGTAAAACTCACGGGATGAATCCAAGTTGTGGTTGTAGGCAAATAAGCCAGCATTTTTCAGTCGCTGAGCTTGATGTTCATTCAGCATACCCAAGGTACAACACACCTCCATGTCGAGGTCGTTTACGGCTTGTACCATCTCAACCACAGAATCGAAATCCTTGTTGTCGCGCACTTCACGCCATGCTGCACCCATACACAATCGAGATGATCCATTGGCCTTTGCATTTTTAGCTTGTTCAATAACCGTATCTACGGACATTAACTTATGTGCCTCCACATCCGTATGGTAACGTGCTGCTTGCGGGCAGTATCCACAATCTTCCGGACATCCACCTGTTTTAATGCTCAATAAAGAAGACATCTGCACCTCACGTGGGTCGTGAAATTGGCGGTGCACGGTTGCCGCTTCAAAGACCAATTCGAGCAAAGGCTTATTGTAAAGTTCCAAGAGTTTCTCTTGGCTGGTATAATCTGGATTTATTTTCATTGCGGCAGTTGTTGTGCAAAAATAGCAAAAGTGATTATTTCATGATCAAGCAACTCGCATAGGCCTTCACCGCTTTGCGTTCGCCGAAAGAATCTACTTTTTCGTGTGTTGTTGCTTTGATGGATATATCATCCAAATCAATTTTTAAGATGGAAGCAATAATTGCTTGCATGTCTGGAATATGTGGATTTAATTTCGGTTTTTCAAGGATAACTGTGCAATCGAGATTGCCAATGGAATATCCCTTTTCGCGCAACAAAACATAGACACGTTCGAGAAGGATTTTTGAATCGATTCCTTTGTATTGAGGATCAGTATCAGAAAAATGAAAACCGATGTCTCTGAGGTTCGCTGCTCCGAGCAGGGCATCACAAATGGCGTGAAGCAATACATCGGCATCCGAATGGCCTAAAGCACCTAAATCTGATTCAATCTTCTTTCCTCCAATGAATAGCTCTCTTTCCGAAGAAAGTTGGTGTACATCTACCCCAAATCCAATACGTATGCGCATGATTTATTCAGGATTGCTATCGCCGCTTGTGTTTTTCGCTTTGCTTCCGAAGAACAAACGGAGCGTGAATCGCAATGTGTTTGCTAACGGACTTTGACGCTTCACGGCTGCCAAATATGAGATATCTATTCCGAACATGTTGTATCGGAAACCTATACCCGCATTAAAATATTGGCGGTTACCTTTGTTTTTATTTTCGTAAAAATACCCAGCACGGATAGCCAGTACATTGTTGTACCAATACTCCGTTCCGAAGGCGATATTGATTTCTGACAACTCTTCTTTGAAACGACTTCCTTTAACCACTTGATAGGTGCCATCCGCATTTTGAATGTAGTTTCCGGCATCGTCTTTCACCAAAGTCCCTGGAGCATCGTAGAAAGACTGCACCAATCCTCCGATAACACCGACTTCATTGTTTTTACCCGCTAGCATCGCGTATTCACTTGCTTGAGTAACACCATCACCATTCAAATCTACATAGTCATAGTATGCAGGTGTTGGAACAAGCAATTTTTGAAGATCTAAGGCAAATACGATGTTGTTGTATTTATCCAGCTCCATTTTATAGGAGTTTCCAATTTTCAAGTTCATCGGTAAGAAATCGCGCGTACCATTCAAGGCAGAGTAAGCGATTTTATTTCCGACATTGTTTAATGTAAATGCAAAAGTGTATGCAGCATCTCTGCCTCCAACCCTTAATTCATCGTCATAGTACGTGAAAGATAAGTCCGTTGCTCCAGCAACCCCTGCTTTGGTATTCACACCAGCAACAGTCAAACCACCGGTCAAATTAGAATAAACAAATTTCCCATTGATCCCGATACTCGTTTTTCGACCTAAACGAAATGCATATCCACCCGTCAATTCAAATTCAGCAGGTTTATCATTACGGATTACATTTCCTGTTGCGTCAGTAAATGTGATTTCACCCAAGCTGAAATAGCGCAAGGCACCACCAACTGTGTGACGGTCATTTAATTTATAATACCCAGAAAGGTAAGACAAGTGAATGTCGTTGGTCAATTGACGCAACCATGGAGTGTAAGACAAAGACAACTCAGACTTTTCTTTGGCAAATGTGAGCATCGAGGTGTTCCAATACAAAGAATTCGAATTTGCACTCAATGCCGTACCAGCATCCCCCATACCTCCTGCCCGTGAATCTGGCGTAATGGCCATAAATGGCACTGCGGTGGTAATGGTATTTAACTGAAGATCATTATCTGTTGCTCCTCCTGTAGGCTGGGCCAAGGCAGAGAGCGAAATGAATCCAAAAATGGCAGATGCCAAGTGGTTTTTATTCATGTTGTTTTTTGTTTGACTTACAAATATACTTAAAATGACGGGCAAAATCCCCTTATTTCAAAAGAACCAATTTTTCCGTTTTATCAGCAACAGTGCCATCGGGCGTTCTCACTTTAATGGTGTAAATGTATACGCCCTTTGCGAGTTGGTCACCAAAATCATCACGTCCATCCCACGGAATACCCTGAGATCTAAATCCTTCCGTTTTTACCATTTGATTTATGGAACGTACCAATTTCCCTGAAACAGTCATCACTTGTACCTGGACATCGAGCTCAGAACATACTTGATTGTGTTCAAAAAAGAATTCTGTATGGGTCGTGAATGGATTCGGGTAATTCAGTACGTGATTCAATGCAACCGTTTGATCCAGCTGAACATAAAATTCTATTGATGATTGGGATAGATTGTTATTTACATCCCAAACTTTTAGGGTTAGCGTATGCTTTCCAGTGCTCAATTCAGACAAATTAAAGCGCAGCTTACCCGACTGATAGGAATCGAGGTTCGCTGAATAGTAGTCATTCAATACAATTGGATTTTCTAAGTTCCCGTCTATGATAGCAACCAAATCGTGTCCAATTCCATTTCCTACCGTATTGATTCCATTTTCATCGAAAAGATTGGCAATTAAAACTGGAGATTGATCGGTTGTTCCCCCGTTCACAAAACTTTCTTCATTTAAAAAAAGATCTATATCTGGGCCTTGAGTGTCAGAAATTCCATTTGGATCGATTCCTCCCACAACGATGCGTGTATCAAACCCGCCCGCATCAATTGAAGTACTATTTGCGTAATAACTAATTTTTCCAGCACCAAATGAATAATTGATATCCTTGGGCACGATAAATGAAAAGGTGAATTGTCCATCAGTCACCGTCGCCTTCCCTTTGTAAAGCGCATTCCGCTGCACTTCAAATGTCAAAACAGGAGAATCTGGATCTTGTCCCAAAGTCTGCATCTCCTTGATTTTATCAAAAATTGACGGCGACAATACCCCATCAAATCCTGTTAGTATATTACCGTTAAAATCTTCCAAGTGACCTTTGATAGTTACTTTACTCAAGGCCCTTAATGTATCCATGGCCAAGTCAGGTGAAATACCATTCACACTGTCGGTAACCACTTTCATGTATGGGAGTGCGATGCGCAAGGCAGGATCTCCAATAAGTATAAAGCTTCTCTTGTTATCGTTCTGAACGGCCGCATTTTTTGTCAGGCGCATGATCTCACCTAAAGCTTTCGGCAGGCTGTCTACATCACGCTCAAACACATTATTAAAAAATGCATCACCGGTGCTTGAATTCACACCAAAAAACACAGATCTCGTGGTTGTCATCAAGGCAATCGAACCTCCGTAAGGATTTAAAGATACCCACTCACCCGCTGAAACGCGTCCTGGATCATCGAAGCGAGTAAACTCACATGTCGCTGATACAAAGACATTCAAACGATTGATGTTTTTCCAGTCTTGAATTTGTGGAACATTCACCACACGCTCTTGAGCCAATCCTGTTTCACCACCATGACCAACATAATTGACGATTAAGGCACCACGCTCAACGCGTTTCGTAATTCCATTGTAAACATCTGGATAACGCTGACCACCTGCACCCGTCTCTTGGGGGTATGCATCCAGATAAAGCTTATCACAATTCATCTCATTGTGGTATGTCTTTACATATTCGTATTGTGGTTCACAGTCATATTTCACAAAGTATCCATCCTCTTCATCATCAGCGATTTGAATGTAATTTTGACGCCAATCACCAAATGTTGATGTTTCACCTGAAGTTGAGCAGCTTGAATTCTCACTGTAGATTGACGAACCATTTTTCAGGTAGTGTTCGATTTTATCCACCTGTTGCTTGGCCATTTGTTCGTCAGAAATAAGCAATCGACCCACACCAATGTCCATCATATCGACTGCAGCGATAGCATCATTGTCACTCAGCATACCAAAATAATCGTCCGTAACAAGAGACGCAGAATGATTTTCACTATTTGGAAATTGATAAGTGATGACATAATTGTTATTGTTCTCCACACGATTTTTTGGGTCGTAGGTGCCGTCTCCAAAGAGCAGAAGGTATTTTGGCCGTGTTGCAGGATCAATCACCCCTCGGTCATAGAACATTTTGGCAAACATCCGAATCGCCGTTGGGTCAGGCATTCCAGAACTAAATTCATTGTACACCTGATCCGTCGTGACCACATGTACTGTCATTCCTTTTGCTCGGTGCAAATCGGCTAATCTATCGGCTTGATTTAAAAACAAATCATGGCTAACAATCAAATATTCTGCTTGCGGCAAGGCATGTAAATTTTGAGCTGAAACTGTGCTTACGAATTGTGGAATTGAAAATGAGGTGTTGTTCGAAGCAACAAATTCGCGCAACGAGTCAGTGTGCGCCGTGAACGAATAAACAGATCCTGACAGTGAACCAATCAATTTCTTTGGTGAATGACGATCTGTAACATCCCAAACGAATCCTTGCGATGGAAAGTTTGCGATAGAAAAGGTGGCTATATTTCCAGCATTCACAGAAGCCAAATCCCTAAAGTTCATTTGACTGCCCGTGAAACTTAAGGATCGGCGGCAATTGAGCAAAATGCGGTCTAGATAGACCTGCATACTCGGAGAGTTTTGTGTGATCGAAACTTTAAAAGGTATCGTTGCTGGAGGGTTGCTCAAGGTCATATTGCTGCTCGACTGCACGAAATCTTCCGACGTTGAGGGAAGAGACGATTGAGTAAGGACAGCCCCATTCACTGAATATTTCTGCAAAGAACCGACAGAAAGCCGGGCATCCGTCGCCACCGCTGTTCTAATTTTTGCAGGGAAGGAAGAAACAATTCCAGGAACCGAAAACGTAAAGGTCCGCTCAAGTTCAATATCAAACAATTCACCATACCAGCGCTGTCCACCCTGCACTAAGTTTACAAGGTCCTCTTCATGAAGGTCGTAATGCGAGTAGGAATTCACATTCAGGTTACTAGGGCTTCCATCGGGAGATTCCATTTGAATGCGCAGTGCCGGTTCACTCGCATTTATATTGAT
>CALPWQ020000012.1 GCA_943327315.2 Chitinophaga pinensis | reverse complement strand
ATTCAATCGTGTCATTGGAACTCAATATTTTCCAAACAATACAACTGAAGAGAATTTCCTCTTCCATAGGTAAATGTAGGGACTTGAGCATGGCTGCATAGGGAATATTGGTGCATGCCGACATGAAATCCAAATACCGCTTCATGAACTCCGCCTGCACCATCTTCGTGCTCGTGGCATTTTCTGTTAACGCATAAATTTCTTCCATCACATCCAAGGACGTGCTGAATGACTTTTTAACTGGCACAATTGGCATTTTGTCCGCAATGGCTTTGGCCACTTCCGGAGCGAGTGTATAGGTGCAGTGAATCGCATTAGTTGTGGTATAGCGTGGGTCATTGTTGTTCACGAGTAATCCTTTGTCCACCAACGAATTCAATACGGGTTGAAACTCCAACATGTGCAGTGCCTGTAAGTCGAAAAATTCCCGAAAATCCTCAAAACTTGTGGCGGACCCTTCAAAGTGTCTTGTCACTGCTTTAATCAGCACATACACCTCTTGCTCCTCAGCGCCAAAGAATTTTTTGAGAAGGTTCATCGGACGTTTCGGACAGTGGACGTCCAGTTCAGGGTTCAATCCGTGAGGTGCGACATCGAAAACGCTGTAAATGCTTTTTGTGAGGTTGCTCAAATTCATTTTTGCCATGGATACAGGTTTTAAAGGTTCGTGGAGAAATTCGAATCAAGTACGCCCATGACGAACAAATGCAACATGGCTAACACATTTTTGTTGCATTTTTTTTAGATCAGCACCTTTCAAAAGAAAGATTGTGGAAACTCCACTCTTGTAAAGAAAACCGATAAAAGATGAAGTGTCATCGGTTATATTCTATCTTTTTGAGCGTAAAGCACCCCGCTGTGTATGTCTAATCTTAAATTTTATGGGGATGAAAAAGAAGAGTGAAGTGGTGTCGTTTACAAAAGTTGCTTTGGAGTATGGTTGGTTGGGGAATATGTTTCGAAGTCCAATAAGTGAAGGGGGTGAAATTTGGCTTACGAGTGAAGCCTTGTTTCAAAGTAAGCGGTTCAATGATCCCGCGATTAAAGAAGTGATTCAGAATGAAAAGAGTCCGATGGGAGCTAAAATGAAGGCCAAGAAGAATAAAGGTCACATGGTAGTTATTCCCATGAGTGATGTGGATGTGGAGATGATGAGAAGTGTGGTAAAGATGAAGTTTGATCAGAATCCTGTTCTTAAGTCAAGATTGAAAGGGTTGAAGGGGAAGGTCATTGTGGAGAATATTGGAAATAGAAAGGGGGAGAGGCACTTGTTTTGGGGTGCGAAATGGGTGAATGAGGAATGGGTAGGTCAAAATACAATGGGAAGAATTTTGATGGAGTTGAGGGATGAATATTTGGAGTGAAACCTACTTCGCTCGTTGAGCTTCGAAGGTTGAAGATGGAGAATTAAACCTACTTCGCTCGTTGAGCTTCGAAGGTTGAAAATGAAGGATTGAACATTAACCATTAAAAATGAATTGTATGAAGATAGAAGAGTTGCTAAAAATAGTGGAGGATCAGTTAAAGGTGAAAGGTTCTTTGGGCTTGAAAATGGGGTATTTGTGTTCGGTTGACGCTGGGTTTAGTGAACTATTGTTCGGACAGTTTAATAAAATAACTACCTATGGCAGCTATGCGAATAAAATGTATGTGCTATCATTCGAGCCTGATCTGAAAGGATTGAAAAAAGCAATATCAACTTTGGATAACAAGGTGCAACCTGAACATCGAACGAAACAAGGCATCGTTAAAAATCCACCCTTTGAAAAAATAGATCGCATGACGCGCTTATCGGACTATGCTGCTTTAATGAAGGATTTGTTTTCGGAGAAGTTTCTGTCTGAACATCCACTTTCTGCATCGTCCTTGTCTGAGCTATTGGAAAATCTCAAGGACAATTTTCAGCCTCAAACTGAATCCCCTTTGGGTGTATTTCGCCTGGTTGAAGAAAGAGATGGGAAACATGTAGGGCTCGTGATTTCACCCATGGACCTGAGTATCAAAGTAGCGTTCACAACATCAGATAAAAACACCTTCCAGAATCCTTTGACTTCTCACTATGAAGATAAATTTGAAAGCTTTAAATTCCATGAACTATCCGAGAAGCACTTTCTTCAATTCGTTGAAAAACTCGGATTCGACAAGTATCCCATGGCCTTCAATAACCTCCAAGTGTTCAAGATTCATTTTGAATGTTTCAATGTAGAAGGTCTTCCCTTTGATATTTTCGCCAAAAGTGGCAAAACCCAAATCCGTTTCGTGAATGAAATCATCACCAAGTTGTATGTCTGCTTGGGAACGGATATTTTTTCGAAAGGTCTAATGGATCGCTTGACGGAATATCAAGTCCTTGAGCTTCCAGAAATACCCGGATTAGGAACAGTGGAAGATGTCCGACTTTACGAGGCTGATCGTTTCTTCAGTGATCCTTTTTATGACTTTTCGTTGCGCATGGGTCCAAAACCGATGGACGACGATGACGGAAATGAATTCATGGTAGCTGCCGTTCAATCATCTGTGTTTCCTTTTTTGTCTAAAGATGAACTCAACAAGGGGTGGCAGCATCATCCAATTGTGTATGAAGCAGGGAAGTAGTTACTAATTACGAGTTTGGTGGCTGAGGTGCGATAGCATACTCGAAGCCACGAGTTACGAGTGTCATGTCCCAGATATAGGTTGAGATCAAATTTCTTAAGCGAAGTAGCTCATGGAACAAGATGGGAGAGCGTTTGAAGTAATTGATATGTCTTGATACCTTAGTATCTTGAAATCTTGAAATCTTGAGGTCTAATGAGGACGATGGACCGCTGCGCTGATGGAACATGGAACAAAGACTTGTCCTTTGTCCTTTGTCCTTTGTCCTTTGTCTCTTGTCCCTTGTCCCTTGTCCCTTTTCCCTTTTCCATCATTCATAGCTATTTAAAAAGGAGTAAATTCATGGAATGCAAGGTTGCAAAGATTTCATGTTCGGATTGGTTTAAAGGATCTTTGTTCCATAACCAATTAAAAAAACAACCATGAAGAACAAAAAAACAATCTATCAATTCATTTTGGATAAAAGTGGATCGATGTGCTCATGCACTGAACCAACCATCAAGGGGTTTAACGCGCAGTTGGACATTATTCGTTCCCTGAAGAACGAGTTTCCCGATCAAGAATACAAAGTTTCACTGACCACGTTTAATGGACACATTGAGCACCTATTTCGCGATGCGCCTGCTGATTTTGTTCCAGTACTTAACCACATGAATTATGTTCCAGAGGGTTCTACTTCTTTGTTGGATGCCATTGGATTTTCCATCAACAAAATCAATGAAGCGCATCAGGGTGACATTCAAAACGATGAAGCAAGTGTGGTGATTGTCATTCTTACGGATGGACAAGAAAACACCTCCCGCTATTACACCTACCACCAGATTTCCGCCATGGTTCGTCATTTGGAAGGCACAGGAAAATGGAGTTTTAGTTTCATTGGAGCGGATATCGATGCCTTCCATACCTCACAAATGTTGAGCATTAAACAAGAAAATGTGATGTCCTTTGATAAAAAAGACATGAATCAAATGATGATGGATGTGGGGGAGTCTATGCGTCATTATTCAGCATCAAAACATGCGGGCAACGTAAAAACCTCAATTTTTGATATTTTTGATAAAAAAGACCGTCGAAGCAAGTAATTGTTTGACAACTAAATAGCACTGCCATGAATGTACATCTCCTGAAAAGTCCAGAACTGAGTGAAGATACGTATCGCGATGTCGTTCTTGTGCTCCGTCAATATCCTGGCCCCATTCGCTTCATTGAAAGTGAACTCGGGATCATGGATGCGGAGCCGAAGGACCAGCATTGGGAAGACGAGAAAAAGTTTAACTCGAAAGAGAATGTCGAATTTATTCAAGTGTGTCTTAGTTCCGATGAACCATTGCCTTACAGTTTTCCCATGACTGACAAACGCTTGACATGGCAGGATCTTTTTAGACAATGTGAAAATTACCGCCGAGAGCGCTGTGTCTCACCGGATGATCATGTTATTCTTCTGACGGACATTGGGAACGATAAAAACTGGTTTGGTTCGATGGATGAAAGCTTAAGGAATTATTTCATCCATACTGAAAATTGGGGGCATTACTTCCAAAATCAAGTGGATGTTCGATTCCCCATCGCCTATGAGGTGATCGTTTGGTTGATGAGAGGATGTATTTATTCTTCTCGACACGAAATGCAAGAGCACCTGCATCAAACCTCCATCGGGTGTTTCATGGATTACTGCGAAAACAAAAAGGAAATTATCTTGAAAATGCGCACAGCAGATATTTGCCCCAAATGCCTGGACCACATTAATTTAAAGGATTTGCAATCAAACTTTGTGAATCAAATCCTCGACACGATGGATGGAATTCGAAATAATTTAATTTTCCGAGAACGCGTGCGCATCATGCGAAAGCCAAGCCGTATTCAAGTGGAAGGTTTCATGAAGCATATTTTCTTGACCGATTTCGGAAATCTTTGTGTGCGTTTAAATCCAAAGGAGCGCGCTTTGTACTTGCTGTACCTCAATCATCCTGAAGGAATTTCGATCCCAGAATTGTATGATCATCGCCAAGAACTATTGAATATTTACCAACGCCTTTCTGGTCGTGAATCTCAAGAAAATATTCGTCGTGCAATTGCATCCTTAGTGAATCCCTTGGAAAGCGACATCAGCATTAACCTGTCGCGCATCAAAAGGAAATTTAAGGAAGCGGTGGGTGAAGAATTGCTTCCGTTTTACGACATCACGGGTGAACATGGTGAAAGAAAATTCATTAAACTAGACAGAGAATTAGTGACGTACAAGGACTAATACCTCATTCGTGCATTATTCGTAAGTTTGTTTCTGCGAATGGCACAAGATCCACAGATAAGATTAAGAAAGGTAGGCGTTGGTTTTTTACTGACCTTCTGCCTTTTTTTCTTTTTGGGATCTTTCAAAAACCCGATACTTTTTGAATTGCGTAAAGCTGAAATCGGTGCTTTCTTCAAACAGGATAAAAAGGAAACCCATCGACATGCGAAATCAATCGCCAAAAAGGACAAATCCAAGCAAATAATAGATTCTGCGGAAACAGCGCAACAGCATACACCAGTAAAAGTGGCGAAAGGTGCTACACCGGTTGATACACCCGAAGGCGTTGAGCGTGTTTTGTTGCTGGGTGATTCCCAATTGGAGGGCTTAAGAAGTCCAGTAAGTGCCTATTGCGATGCCAATGGACATGTATTGGTAGCAACGATCATCTATTATGGGTCATCAACCAAACAATGGGGTTCGTCGGATACACTTGACTATTATCTTGACCTGTACAAACCATCAGTGGTGGTGTTTGCCATTGGCTTAAATGAACTTTTTGTCAACGATTTTGATCAACGTGCCCTTTACATGCGCAACATCATCAAGTCGTTCAATACACACAATGTTCGTTACTCCTGGATTGGCCCTGCCGCTTGGACAAAGGACAAAGGGATCATTGCCGTGATGCAAAAGGAAGTGGGAAGTCATTTCTTTGCCTCACATGAACTAAAAATGGAACGTTCAGCCGACGGACGACATCCCTCCAAAAGTGCAGCGAAATTATGGTTTGACCAGGTTGCAGTTTCTTTAACGGAAAAAGGAGTCATCGATATGTCCAAGAAGGTGGAGACTTTGCCAAAACTCAAGTTTACACGAACCATCTTAATGAATGTGAAGTAGCATGATCAATTGGGGAGAAATAGCGAAACAGTTTCAGCACATTCCGGAGGATCCAATGCTCTTTCATCAAGGGATTTTCTTGTTTTTGTTCGCCATTTTCTTAATCGGCTATTCCTTTGTCGCGAAAACTAAAGGGCCTCGCGAGTATTTCATCATTGCGTTCAGTGTATATTTCTACTACAAGGCGAGTGGAATTTTTCTTCTTTTGTTGTTGCTCACGATTTCAGCCGATTATCTCTTTTCGATGTGGATTGAACGGCAAGAAAATGAGCGAAAGAAAAAATGGATTTTAACAACGGGTATACTTTTCAGTCTTTCTTTTTTGCTCTATTTCAAGTACAAGAATTTCTTTTTGTCGAATGTGGATGCACTCACGGGGAGTAAACATACCTTGAGCGAATTGATTCTGCCCATTGGAATTTCTTTTTACACCTTTCAGTCGATCAGTTACATGGTGGATGTGGCAAATAAGAAGGTGAAGCGTCCGGCCTTTCGAAACTACCTGATGTACATGCTATTCTTCCCGCATCTGGTGGCTGGACCGATCGTTCGAGCGCGTGATTTTTTGCCGCAATTGAAAAAGAAGTTCAGCTTAAATGGGGCTCAATTTAATGAAGCATTTTATCTCATTTTTAAAGGATTGATCAAGAAAGCCATCATTGCAGATTATGTCGCTCAGTACTCCGATATTGTTTTTTCAGCACCAGATGGATTTTCAGGATCTGAATTGATCTTGGCCTCCTTGTGTTATACCTTGCAGATCTTCTGTGATTTTAGTGGATATACGGATATGGCCATTGGGGTGGCACTTCTACTCGGATACCGCCTTTGCCTCAACTTTGATTCACCTTACAAGGCCTTAGACATTACGAATTTTTGGCGCCGTTGGCACATTTCCTTATCCTCATGGTTGCGCGATTACATTTACATTCCCTTGGGGGGCAATCAAAAGGGATTTTTTCTTCAACTGCTCTTTCTACTCGTAACGATGTTGATCGGTGGATTTTGGCACGGTGCAGATTGGAAATTTGTGTTCTGGGGCGCTGGTCACGGGGTGCTGTTGATTCTTCACAAGTTGTGGGTTAAATTTTCAGGAAAACGATGGAATAATGGCTGGTACAATGCCCTCTCTTGGGCCTTTACCTTTGTGTGTGTTTCACTGCTTTGGATTCCTTTCCGAGCGACATCCATGGAAATGACATGGGAAATGTACACAAGAATCTTTAGCAATGCCAACTTACAAATGGTCTGGGCCGTCATGGAAACCAATCCGACATTGATTGTCTTATTGATTTTGGGGTATGGTTTAACACTAATTCCTTCCACTTGGAAAGAAAAAATCGTAACTTACATCTCAGGTCAGGACCTGTTGGTGAAGTTTGCCATGATGATTATCGTGATACAAGTCATTATCCAAATGCGCTCATCCGTGGTTCAGCCTTTTATCTATTTCCAATTTTAAGTTGCGCTAAATGAAGTTGTGGGGTGTGTTTGTGGTGTTGTTTCCTTTGCTCGCTGTTGGACAACGTGAGCAATTGTCTTTAGGTTCGAATATCATTGAAAATACGGGTGATTTGTTCGACCATTTCGTGTTGAAAATGGATTCATTGAATGGAGGTAGAGTTCAAAAAGTACGCATCTTGCACATTGGGGATTCGCACATCCAACCGGACAATTTAAGCGGAATCACACGAAAAAAAATGCAGGCAAGCTATGGGAATGGAGGCAGAGGCTTGGTGTTTCCTTATACCTTGGCAAAAACAAATGGTCCAAAGGATTTCATGGCCACTTCAGCGACTGTTTGGTCAAACAGTTGGATCATCAATTATCCGCATAAATTCAATATCGGACTTCCTGGCATTGGCATCAAAAGTACCACAGAGTCAGGCGCCTTTTCCCTTGAATTGAGGAAAGATTCAGTTGTCAATCCATACACTAAAGGATTTCTGTTGTACACCTTAAATGATCCAAAAAAGGGGAGCGTGACGATCAACAATACGTTCTCAAAAGCCAATACGCAACCTCATTTTGACACACTTTCTTTTCAAAGTACAAAGCCACTGAGCAAATTGGATGTTTCCTTTTCTGGTGCAGCGATGACCTTACATGGAGTCTATGTAGAGAACAATCAACGCGGTGTGGTTTATAATTCGGCTGGTGTGGCGGGTGCGAGGTACCGCGATTATTTACGGAATGATTTCTTTCTTCAGCAAATGCCTTTGTTTCAGCCGGATCTTGTGATTGTTTCACTTGGAACCAATGAATCGTATGACCCATCTTTCACTGAAGCGGGTTTTCGTCAAATTGTTGATTCCATGTTTACCATGATGCATGCAACATTGCCGAATGCTTCTGTGCTGATTACCCTACCATCAGAAAATTACCGATTGAAAGGTGGGGTAGCATCAGTCAATCAACGCATTCTGATCATTTCGGGAATCTTACGTGAGCAGAGCATAAAACATGGATTTGCCCTTTGGGATCTTTATGAAGCAATGGGTGGAGAAGGCTGCATGCTCGAATGGAAAAAGGCCGGTTTGGTGAATGATGACCACGTCCATTACTTGCGAAAGGGATACAATCTTCAAGGAGAGCTACTTTTTGAAGCGCTGAACCATTGGATGAATGGCCGTGAGTAGTTTTTTTTCTCCATTGCGTTTTTGAATGTGCAATAAAGCCTTTACTTTGCAAAGAGAATCGATGAATCTAATTCGAAGGATATGATGAAAGGACCTAAAATACTGCGTATTGGTCAGGCGGAAGAAAATGATGTGCGTTTCTTGGATTCGGATATCGGTGCTGCTCATGCTGAGATTTTCATTGATAACATTGGCAATGTATTTCTCACAGATTTGGGTTCTCGTTCCCACACCTTTGTGAATGGCCATATAATTTCAGACCCTGTCATTCTTCAGGTAGGAGATAAGGTTCGATTAGGCTCATCGGCGACCTACGATTGGGAATACCATATTCTTGGAAGACGCACTGAACAACCCAAGGTATCAAAACCAATCACAAAGCCAGTTACTGATAATCAACCCAAATCAAAAAACAATCAAGCACAAGAAGCAAGAAAAGAAACCATCAACCGTGACCTTTGGATTATACTCGCGGCTATTGTCTTCTTGCTTTTTGTTTTGAATGTCATCACGGGTTAGGGAATTTTGTGCTTTCAGCAATTTGATACCTTCAGCAATTTGATGCCTGTGGCAATTTGATGCTTTCAGCAATTTGATGCCTTCGGTAATTTGATGCCTTCGGCAATTTGATACCTTCGGTAATTTGATACCTTCAGAAATTCACAATTTTTAACTCGTAACTCGTAACTCGTCATTCGTAACTAGTAACTCGTCATTCGTAACTAGTAACTAGTAACTCGTCATTCGTAACTCGTCATTCGTAACTAGTAACTAGTAACTCGTCATTCGTAACTAGTAACTCGTCATTCGTAACTCGTAATTAGTAACTAATAAAGCGTCATTCAAATTTTTTAAGAACCACCTTCTTAAACTCCCCCTCTTTGAATTTCTTATCCGCAATGCCATTGTATTCCTTGATGAGGTTACCGTTCCAGTAGTACATGACTCCTGGGGTATCTTTTGAATTTCCGAGGGTTTTCCAGAACGTAAGCACATCGAGCGTTAAGTAAGGGTAGTTCGCACCTGCAAATGTGAAGAAATCCGGAATCAATTCGGCTTCTTCATCCATGAATACAATGTATATTTCAGGAAATCCAGCGATTGATTTTTTCATTTTTGTCAGATCCTTTGCCGTTTCTTTGCAGTGGTCGCATCCTGGAGCGAAAAAGCAAAGTACCTTTTTGCCTTTGTCAATATCCGGGAAAAGGTTGCTGAAGCCTGATTTCTTTGCTTTTGGCTCCTTAACTTCTGGAATGGAGTCTTTCACTGCTTTTGGGTCTTTGCCAGCCGCAATTGTATCCACAACAGTAATTGCGGTATCCGCTTCATTGATTGTCCCTTGAATCACTGGCGTAATCTTCGTTTTTTGTTGCATTGGTCCAACCATGAAAATGGCCAAAATAGATGCCAAGATAATGGTCAAAATCAAGAAATGATTCCTTTTATCGTCCTCTTTTTTCATCACCAGAAATAGGTAGACAAGCATTCCCATCGCAAGGATATTTTTCACGAGAGCCTGAACAGGTGTCATCGGCAACAATGCACCAAAACAGCCGCAATTCCCTTTATTGCCTATCGTCATGATTTCATAGGTGAGCTGGGATGAGAAGATAAACAGCATGAGAAAGGAAAGCGGCAAGACCAAGCGTTTGAAATAATGGGGCTGAAGCAAACCTACACCCAGCGCCAATTCACAGCCAATTAAAATGCGAGAGAAATACTGTGCAAATTCTTCATTGAAACCCATTGGAATCAATTGTTTGGCTTCAAACGTACCCAAAGCCAAGGATGCGCTTGGGTATAATTTTGCAATTGCGGACAAAAAGAACATGCCTGCAAGTAAAATGCGAAGGCCTAATGTTAGGTTTCTTTGAAGTTGTGCATTGTTCGCCATAATTCCGAATTTTGAAAACGTGAAGTGTGAAATTACAAAATTCTAGAAGTGAAAATCAATCGCTTGTTCGCTATTTTGTTACTGGATTGTTAATGTTTGAATGTTCTCTTTTCAAGGAAATAATTCAGGCCTATATTCGAAGTGCATGGTGTCGTAATGCTTCCAGCGTCCTCCCCAAATGAATCCGTGTTTTTCAAAGATTTGGACGAGTTCTAAGGGTATTCTGTTTTTGTAGCCTTTCACACCATCTTCATTCGTGCAAGCACAATCCCACTGCCAATAGTTTGATGCTGAAATATTGATGTCTATCGTAATTCCAAAACTGTGCATGCTCAAGCGATTGGTCCCAGCGATTTTTCGAAAATTGAAGGTGCCGCCAATATTTGTTAGGTAATTCTTGAATTCTGGGTGCTGATCCAATTCCTTGGATAAGGCCATAAATTGCGCACTTACACCATTCTTTTTATTCACCAATATACGCTGATTGACCAACATTGGACACCAAACGATTTCTGTTAAGTTTGATCGGACTTCTTCTTTCGTTTGACCGTAAATCTTCATGAAAAATGCTTCATTTCGGATTCTCCCAGCGTCATTGCTCGGTGTTTTTACGATACTATCAGCCATGTATTTTTCAGAAAACATGTCTTCGAGATCCGCATGATCGAGCAGTTCTTGTGTGGACTTTATCTTATTGTCATTGAAACGCATTTGAGTCGAATCCTGAAATAAAATACGTCCATTTGTGTAGCCAATCACAAAGTCTGGGTAAGCCTTTATAAGCTTAAGTACCTGCCAAGGTATTGAATCATTGTTTGATGTTTCCTGAGTTGAACGTTGGTTCGCTACTTCTGGAAGTTGAGTTTGTTGAGCATTTATTGAAAGGAAGCCAATGAAACATGAACTGATCATTCCACTAAAAATTAGGGACAGTGAAACGAAGGTAGCGCTCCTTTTTTTCGTCAAAACATCAGTATGTTACGTATTGTGAGAAAATACTTTCAGGAACATTCGGATAGCGATTGTTCAAGCCACAGTACCAGCAATCTGTTGAGAAGGCGCCAAATTCCATAATGGTCCAATGGCCATTTTTCTTCAGGAACAGCCCTTCTGCATGACAACAATCGTATGCTTCATCTGGAAATTCCATTGGCTTTCCATCTTTTCGTTGCACCGTACCTTCAAACCATGCATAATTTCCACAGACCTTCAAGTGATTCACCACGAAGACAACCTCCTGATCAAATTGAGCATAAATATCTTTCCGTGCGACATTTAGAATTTCAGTCCGTTCGTTTTCGTTCTCGGAGGTTTTCGTTTTGAAGTCGCGAACGGATTGACCAAATGAAATGGTGGTGAATAGAATAAAAATGGAGGATAAATAAGTTTTAATCATGGTTGATTTGGTTGAAAAAAAAGCCCCTTGCAGAGCTTTTTATGGATTATGCCTTTGGTTATTTTTTCTCTTTTAATATTCCACGAATGGAGAAGAGTAGAAGTATCGTCGCGATACTAAGCACAGAGGCAAAGCTCAAAATCCCTAGTTCGTAATAATGCTCTCTATTCATTTCTTTTTCAAAGGTTTCTTCAGCCAATAGCTCTTCGGCAAGCCTTACCTTGCGCGAATACAAACGATGGTATTTGTAGAAGATTCCAACGGCAGATTTGTCCGTGTATTTAAACTCTGTTGAAGTGAAGAAATCGTCACATGCGGCAGTGATGTCAGCGTCTGTTAAACTGCTTTCTAGAATTTTTTCCGAAATACGATGTTTGAACGCAGCAGTCTTGATGATTCCTTTGCCTTTAATTTTCTTTAATGTCTCAGTGACTGTTTCTATTCGAGATTTTGTAATGGAGTCATTTTTGAAATAGTCAACATACTTGCTAAATTGGTTGAGATCGTCTTTCTCTTCATATAAATCTTTAAATCGCGGCTTACGTCCCTCTACTTTCTCAAAGATTGAAACCACGTCTTTAATGTTTGAAAGACTTAAATATCCATTGTAAATCAATGTATTTCTATGGTACGATTGCAAGAAGTTTGTCCCCTGGTCTTGGCTTGTGTATTTGTTCAACTCAAGTAACATGCGAAGCACCTTGATGCGCTGGCAGAATTGTGACGAGTCAATTCCCTTGTATTCGAAAATATCGTCGAGAATATTAGGTATCGCTTGAGGATTTCTCCGGTATTCCATCTCTGTATATTCAATTTGCTGAGGGTAAGTGAAATCCCAATACGGGTCGTAGACTTCTTCCCAACGGTAGCGATCAACCTCCACGGAATCTCCCAATTTTTTCCATTCCGAGTTGGGCATGGCACGTTTTAAGCTGTCAAGCACTTTTTGGTAATCTGCTTTTGCACAAGCATCTACATTGTTACTTTCATCAAAATCCGTATCGATTTCGTTTTTATCAAATTCCATTTTGGATATTTTCACCTCCTCACGAGATGAAGGGACGGCATTCCAGATGTAAAGGGAGATCGCATAAAGAAGTGTTCCAATAGCGATCATCGAGATGATTTGCCAACTTCTTTTTCCAAATCGAAAAAGTATTTTTTCTTCAATAAAATTTAATAAGCCGCGTAGTTTATTCATAGTGGATAGGGTTTGTTTCAACGAAATTAATAAATTTTCAAGGGAATAAAATTGGATTTAGGTTCTTTTCGAGAACGAATTAAGGCATGTAAACAGTTGAACCTCGGAACAGCACATCATTTTTAACACTGGTCAACGTTGATCCATTGATTTCAATACCGCAAAGCCATTTCTGTGTTATACCAGGTATTGGATCGACCATGATAAAACGCAAGTTATCCACCTCAAATGAGGGTGCGTTGAATTCAAATTTTGCAAACAATCCGATTTCATAGTGCACCAATACCATACGTTGATGGCCCTCTTTAAGAGGTACATCCTCGTTTTTTAGTGAGGTTGAATATTTAGGAAAAAGGCTTTCTTCACCAAGAAGATCGATGGATTTGAACTTGTCTATAAACTTTGACTTGTGCTTTATTTCGATGCGGTTGTCTCTTGACAATGAAAAAGCACGCTTTTCTCCGGTTTCACTCAGGTGTTGCCAGTGTAAAATGCCGAATGTCATGAGAAAGTCGGTGTCGAAGAGGAGTGTTTCCCATTTTTCTTCGCGTTTTCTGCGTGCCTCATCCATTGCTATAAAAACATCGTGTGGAATATCACAATTCCAATAGCGAATGCCGATGCCAAAAAGATTAACGAAGTACATGATTTTCAGTCCGTGAAAGCACTAAGTTAGTGATTCGTTTTTTGGTACATGACATTTTCACAAAATTAGAATACATTGCATGGAATGCGGATGTCAGGTCACCTTTAAAAACTACGCACGCTTTTGAAAACCAATGAAATTTCCTGATTTTGACGAAAGAACGAGTTCTTCAATGCAGTAATTTTTAAGCATCTCGAAATCTGCATCTACTCCTTCAATGACAGACTTAATTTCACATTTACGAACGATGTTGTCTATTTGTCCACCCGTGAGATCAAAGTTGTCTGCTAAATAGCTTGCATCTTCCTTAGCCAGCTCATCGATTTTATCCATCCAAATGGC
Organism: Chitinophaga pinensis; assembly: GCA_943327315.2. Lineage (GTDB taxonomy): Bacteria > Bacteroidota > Bacteroidia > Flavobacteriales_D > Crocinitomicaceae > M0103. Next base: position 23,538 of record CALPWQ020000012.1, on the reverse strand, counting down.
TGTTCGTGCTGCCAATTCTGGTTTTTCGAACTTAATTTTGAATAAGAATCTTCGGTCGAATGCCTTATCCAGATTATCTGCAAGATTTGTCGTGGCAAGAAAAATCCCTTTGAAATTCTCCAATTCTTCCAAAAGAATATTCTGAATGGCATTCTCCGTTTGGGCGGTATTGCTATTCGACCCGCTTTTTCTGTTGGACAGAATGGCATCTGCTTCATTAAAGAACAAGATCGGGGTGAGGTCACAGTTTTTGCACAGTTCCTCATATTCTTTGAAGATTTTTTTAATGTTCTTCTCCGATTCACCAAACCACATCGACTTGGTTTGACTAATTTCCACCTTCATGATTTCGCGTCCGCTTGACTTCGCCAATTGCAAAACTGTTTCTGTTTTACCAGTACCTGGGGCTCCAAAAAGAAGGATGTTCAAGTTGAGCGGAAGGTTTTTTCCTTTCAATCGCTCAATGAGTTCTTTGTAGGTGTTTTCCATCATCATTTCTCGAACCGTGCTGATTTGAGCTTCTTCACGCTCGCTGAAATAAAGAGTTTTTAATCCAATCGTTTCAGGTTTGATGGTATTTGATTTTTTCTTTTGTTTGAAAATCACAATTTGATCCTCTTGCAAAAGATCCGAAGTTTTCTCGGTAACCTGCAGTTCTACATCATTGAAAAATCGCGATTGGCGGTATTCCAAAAGTTCGTTGCTGATCAATTTGCTCTCACCGCTGTAGATGCTTTGAATGTAACGTACGCGTTGCGATGAGATTGGGTAAAAAGCAGTGATTGGATCGTCCATGTCCACAGCAGCAGTCCCCATCAGTGTCTTCCAAATCACGTAAATATACAATACACGTTCTTTGTCCAATAAATCCAAGTCGCGAACGGTGCGAATAAACGCATGCTTTTTTTGTGAATTCAACAACTGTTCAACCTCGGTCATCATGTCAGTGACATTCAATTCGCCTTGAATGCAAGAGTTGGCCAATTCATAAATGACTTCCAACACTTCGATGGTGCCATTCATTTCTCTTTTCTCAGATTTTGGAAACGGTGCGTTGCGAATCAGTGCATCAATGATGTCGGGCGCAGCAGAAAAATAATATTTCCGCATCACATCATCCGAGCGGTGACGGTGCGTCTTCTTAAAAATCAAGCGTTTTTCATACAAAGAATCTAATGCCGGGACTAAGGGCATAAATTGGAAGGGGGTGATCTCAAAAAAACGGTACAAATCTACCATGTCGGATTTATCGCCAAACAAGTTCAGTGTGGCGATGTTGGCAAACAAGAATGCTTCTATTTCTGAACAAGAAAGGTACTTTGAAAGCGTATTTAACTCTTTCTTCAAACTCGGAATGAGCTCATCTGGTAAACTCGATTCCTTTGATGCGAAGTAAATCGTATTGATCGCATCTAGAGGGGTAATCTTATTGTTTTTAGAAATTGGAGTTGACGGCACGGCAATGCGCACTGGTAGTTTAGGGGAAGAGATCTTTTTCTGCATGGGGTCTGATTTTCATGTCAAGTACGGAGATGAACAATGCGCATAACATTTTCTATTCATTTTTTCTATAATTCTTTGTGAATTGTACTTTTAAGGTAAACAATAGCGAAGAGTTGTTATTTATTTACTTTGTTTCCGTAGATAGGTAAGAACTAGAAAATTTTGTTTATGATTTCTTGAACATGTAAGTAGGGTATAAAAAATTGAATTGAAGTCAGGTGGGAGAGGTATATCCGAACCGTCCGGCAGAAAGATCAATCATTTTAAAAAACCATCACATGAAAAAAAGAATCATCCTTTCCAATGGCGCTGCGCCAAAAACTCTTCGTTTAAACTTTGAAAAAGTTGTAGTGGGCGAAAATCCAAAAAACAAAACGGGTTTATCTTACGCCTTGGTTCCAAAAGAAACTGAGTTTTCAATTGAACTCTACCGTCTTGTACACGCTTTTCCGGAACTCCCAGGAAGTGTGATTGTCTATGTACAGAATCTTGCGGGGATAAACTACCCTATTGCTGTGATTACTTCAGACAGCGATTTACGCACTTCGGTATTAAATCACAGTGTTTCAAATGCCGCTTGGTGCCTTGCGAAGTTGAAAGACTTCCAAAGTACACTCTTAGTGTTTCAACCTGCGAAAGTGGGTTGAAACATTTCGTGGTTACTTTGCTTCACAATTCGGCTACGAACGAAACAAAAAAAAAGAAAGGCGAGTTCATCGCCTTTCTTATCCTATTCCTTTAAGTTATGATCTCTCCCGCGCTTTTTCGCCCCGGAGTTCGGGATATACTGCAGCCCAGTTCGGTTGTTGACGTATCGGTTCAAACATTGCCAACACATGCATAATGGCTAAATTGAAAACTCCAGCCATTAGGGATACATTCGTGATGGACACCATAAATGGACTTTTCAATTCGGGCATCTGCCACAGTAGAAATTTACCGACAACTGATAAAATCAGCAAGCCTTCACTGAAACAATAGATCTTCTTCATAAAAAGAATCCATCCTTTACTTCCGGGTCTCATAGTTCGTCTTTTTTTTCAGTGACTACTTTGTTTTCATCTGCATCAAAGTTGTGGTGTCCTAGCGCCAATTCTGGGTAAACCAATTCCCAATTTGGTTCTTCAGTTATTGGCGTGAAGGCCCGTAGAAATGAATGAATGGCCAAACTTAAACCACCAATGGTGAGCAATGCAACACCTCCAGTAAAGCGATTCAAATAAAAAACGCCACCAATCAATACCAAGGAAATGCTTCCTTGACGCAACACTTGTAGTGTTTGAATGAATTTTTTTGTTCCCATGACATCTGTTTTAAAAGTTACAATCCTCCTAACGCATGCACACGAACAATATAACAGAAGTGTTTTGGAAGGCTTATTCTTGCATTTGGATCAAACAGCGGTCTTCGTCACAAAAGTGAATTTGTTCATCAACGCTTAGATGCTGCATGTCATTCGCTAATAGAGCGCGATTAATTTTAGAATTTTCACGAATGCTTTTTGCCTCACAGAACTGGATCAAGTCTTCTCTGGATTCAATTTTCAAACCTGGTACAGTTGTCAATTTCCCATTTTCATCTTTTGCAGCCATGGTGAAATAACAGGAGTTTGTATGCTTGACAAGCCCTGTTCGAGGTTGAAGTGATTCTACTTGAATGCCAACAATCATGGTAGTGTTACCGACAAAATGAACCGCTGCAGTTAACGATACCAGCTCACCAACTTCGACAGGACTCAAAAACTCCACACCGTCAACAGCTACGGTAACGCAATAGGCACCGCTGTGTTTAGATGCACAGGCATAGGCCACCTTATCCATAAGGGAAAGGATAATTCCGCCATGCACTTTTCCTCCGAAATTGGCATAAGATGGAATCATAAGTTCGGTGATCGTAGTGATTGACTGACTTGGGGTTTTGTAGGATTCTGTCATTTTTTGATCACGGATAGTTATTCTTTACTTGCTTTCTTTTTAGTGGGCTCAAGCTCAATCGGCGAGTAATCATTGGATTCTCCTTTTTTATTTCGCGCGCGGTAATTTACGAAATAGGTATATTGATTCCCACCAACAATCACATCTGTAATGACAACAATGCTAGAGTCAGTTTTCAATCGACAGGCATCTCCTGGTTTCAATTCCAAATCAGCCAATACTTTGTCGCGTAATTTTGCATTGTACACCAGTGAGCGCATTGGCCAGATGTAATCGACATTTTGTTGCAAGGAGTCACGGGACTTGGTGAGTGAACGTTTATCCTTGCCAAGTGCTCTTAGATTTGCATTTAAGTTATCAATTTCTTCACGCATCTCCTGCACTTGTGAACGGCGAAGCTGGTCTTCATCACTCAAGTTTTTGTAGAGTAAAAAAATGATTAAACCGGAAAATACTGTGATCGCAATGACAGTAATCCAAAGGCGTTTTTTTGTTGTATCGGGTGCTTGCGGTGTACTCATGGTTTTTTGTGCACGGGTTATGAGGATAAACTTACGAAAAAATAGGGATAAGGGAATTGATTGCAACACAACAATGTCGTTAAATATTCCGCTGTAAATCAATTTTTACGGATTCATGGATGACTGAATTTTCAACTTAGATTTCATTATATAATTCATTGATTATCTTTATCTTGATTTTAACGCAACTAAACGAACTATTTTGACAACACACGATTTTTCTACTTTCTCAAACTTTGACATCATTGGAGATATCCACGGATATGGCAAGGAGCTCTTAATGGTATTAGAGAAAATGGGCTATTCAGAGAAAGAACCTTATAATTATACGCATCCCGATGGACGGAAAGTTATTTTTATTGGGGATTATATCGATCGTGGACCAGAAATCCTCATGACTTTGCGCATTGTTCGTGCCATGCAGGAAAATGGCAATGCCATAGCCATCATGGGGAATCATGAATTCAATTTTCTGTGTTATAATTACACCAACGAGCTAGGAGAATCTTTCCGTCCTCAAGACAAAAAGACAGAAGGGGAGAGATTGACCGATCAAGAGCTTGGTGATGAAAAAATCTCTTTTCTCAATTGGATGGCAGAATTGCCTTTGGTTTTTGAAAATGACGTTTGTCGATGCGTGCATGCACATTGGGACAAAAAATCCATCGCATTGATCCGAGAACGGGGAATTGCAAAGCTCGACCGAGAGGGGTTATTGGCACTGCACGCTGATACAGAATTACTCCTGGCCTATGAAATTGTGCTGAAAGGAGACGAATTGGAAATCGACGAAGAATTCCAGTTCGCAGATAAAGAAGGAAAAGTAAGAAGGCAAGGGCGAATCAAATGGTGGGCCACGCAACAAGGCACTACGATGGGGGAGTGCTTTGCCTCAATTCCACCAGAAAGTATTCATAAACCTTATATTTCTCAGGCTGAAGAATTTATTTTGCATTACGATCATGATGAAAAACCTGTTTTCTTTGGCCATTATTGGATGTCTCATACTGAAATCAATGTGCAAAGAGATAACGTCTGCTGCATTGATTTTAGCGTTGCCAAAGAAGGACTTTTGGTGGGATATCGCTTTTCAGGTGAACAAACGCTTTTGTTGGAAAATTTAGTGCATCATTGATACGTTTAAAAACCCTGGTTTTTTTCTCTTGTTATCTTTCCTCTAAGTTGACGTATTAGGCATGTCGCTGTATAAAACGGCTCTTACCCAAATACCTTAGCTTATGAAAAATATACTTGTCATTTTCTTGACACTTCTGAACTTTTCGTTCAGCCAAGCCACCCGAAGCATAGAGGCCAAAGCACCAGTTTTACGCAGTGTTTTTAAACCCTTGTCTAAAAAATCGGATCACATTGAGATTATCCGCTTGTACCACGATAAGTCATTTGAACACTTGATTTATTCGCCGGATCACCAATTTAAAGGCGGGGTGAGTGATGCGATGTATTATAAGGTGCTTAAAAATACCGGGAAATATTCCATGGAAAGTGGGAAGATGAAATTGAATTGCCTCGAGAAAAATTTTCCATGCAAGTTATATGGAATCACCCTTTTTGTTGACAATAGTAAAGTGTACGAAAACCGCTTTCGGGCCTTATTCAAGAAAAAAGAGTACGTCTTGCGAAGTGCGCCTAAAGAAAAGTATGGTCAACCGTATTTTATGGATCCTGAGAATGGGAGGATTGTGACCAATGAAGCCCTTGAATCAGAAGTGGATGTCACTGATATCGTGCGATACATGATGAAAGGTGAAACTGAGGGACGAATCAAAATAAAAACACTTGTTGACTACCTCCGCGAAAACGTTCAGATTATGGCGGATGAAACCGAAGATTCTGAACAACTCATTTCGCTTTTGGTTGGAAGTAAACGCCGCGCGGGAAGCAAAGGAATTGCCAAACTATTTGCCGAAATGTTGAAAGTCGCGGGCTTGCCATCTTGCGTTGTTGAAGGAGAATTGAAATCGGATCCATCGGCACAAACTAAACATAAACCCAAGCATTTTTGGAATAAAATCCGCGTAGGAATAAATGACCAGTTGTATGACATCAGCTTGGGCGATCGTTGGATGAATGTGGATCCTGTTCTTATGGTTCATTCACATTTTCCCTTAGATGAAACGCAGCAACTCTTGGAAACTCCTTTAACGAAAGAACAATTTAATCGCTTGGCTTATAGCGCTCCTACGCGAGAAAATGCTAAATATATCAGTATTCTTCCGGCCAAGGGCGAGGTGCATATCAAAGATCAAATGGAATTGTTGTTTTCGTCAGGAATGTCCATCTCAAAAGCTGAAATCATACCGATAGGAGCCGACAATGCAACAGCCATGGATGTAAGGTTCACCAGCACAACGACTTCAGGAAAAACGAGAGTGCTTATTCCAATTAAAGAAAAAAATGCCTTGCTGAAAATCCGCACTTCTTCAGGCGTAGAGTTTACTTACCGCATATACAACGATGGAACAAAAGACGATGAAATTGATGGATATTATCAGGAAATGAGATCGATTGCAATCGCGAATAAGAAAGTGAATGTAGTTGATAATCAGTCCGTTTCAACAACTCAAAGACCGTCTTCCGCGCTACCTGCCGTATTTGCGTTAAATGCTCGTTTCCGCAGCGATGTCTTGTCCTACCAGTTAACAGATTTCGCTGGCTTTGATCACCCTATGATTCGCACTGCCGTTGGCTTGTATGGAACGACTGAAATCCTAGGAGTTAAAAACAATCCAAAAATCGTGGAATTTTTTCATGCCACAGGTCACCGGAACATCAATGACGACGAAACCCATTGGTGTAGTGCTTTCATCATGTATTGCGCAAAAATGAATGGGCTTGATTATCCGAAAAATGCGTTGGCCCGATCATGGATGAAGATGGGGAAGAAGGTTGAACAACCAAAGGTAGGCGACCTTGTGGTTTTTGGTTGGGGACAATCCTACCATGGGCATGTAGTTATTTATTTGGGTGAAACAGAAGGGATGATAATAGGTCTCGGTGGAAATCAGGATGATGAGGTAAATGTTACGTTGTTTTCAAAGGAATCTATTCTGGGGTATAGACGATTAAACTAAATATGAAGAGGATGAATAAATTGACATTGTTAGGGTGCCTATTGTTGATCGGGATGATTGGCAAAGCACAATATTATGAGCGCACTGGAAAAAATTTCGGGATGTATTTTACGGGAGTTCCAACGGCAACAACCGCCTCAAGTTTGAAAGAGCTTTCCGCCAATACTTTAAGCGTCGGGGCAGGATTGATGAAAATGCCTATTCCAGGAATTACTTTTTCAGCAGGATACGGCTATTCAACGTTCAAAAATTATGGTGTAAGAGGGCTAATCCTACCTTATGCTTCGGCACATTCTGTTGTTGGTTCGGTGTTGATTGATAAGCGCATTGCGAAATTGCAGCAGAAGAAGGTGAGAGGTATATGCCATTACCTGTCATTGGGTTTACTTGTAGGGGCAGATTACTCCTACATGTTTGGATCACGAGCCATACCAAATCTCTCGCATGGCGAAGTTGGTGCTCAGGTAGGCTTGTCATTCTGTCACGTTTATTCGGGTGCTGGCAAGCAATCAAGAAGTCAAACCAACCATGTTGATGTGTTTTACCGACAAGGATTTACACCAGCTATTCAAGTTGAAATTTCAGGCCAAAAACAATCCTTTTACCGCTGTGAACTTGGTGTTCGCGTTCGTTTAATGCGCCATGAAGTGTATGACTTTTTAAAATAACTTTTAAATTTTTGATTATGAAAACGTTAAAAATAATGGTCCTACTGGCTTTCCCTTTTTTCTCCTTCGCACAAGAGACTGAAGAATGTCTTGTTCTTTATCGAAATTACGACAACATTCTCGATATGGAATCAATCGTAAATGGCCAAATGTACACGCTTAAAGCGACTGGAGCGACATTGATTAAATCAACGGGAGACCAATGGATTGCAAAGGTTTCGGATACGTCAAAGAATGTAAGAATTGTGATTTCCTTTTCCAATTCAAAAAGTCTTGTTCGCGACTACGCATGCACGTCATGTCCTAGTCCCGACATCTATTTTGGGAACGTGGTGAATGGTGGAGAAGTTCAAGATCTTTCAGCTGTTTTGACCATTCAATTCCCTCCATCAACCTGTCCAATTCCAGAAGGCGAATGGAAAATTGTTTCGTTTAATGTTCAAATCCCCAATGACGGTCAAGCATACTCCGTTTTCGGAAATAAATTATCGCAGCACATTCAGGATATACTTCTGAGTAAATCTTTGCCTACGAATTTTTCAATTACAGCCAAGGTGGAGGGTCCGGATGGAATACGAAGAATGAGAGGGGCCACATTTACCCTTGTCCCACCAAAGTAAGGGAGGACGAGAATGCAGGTCTAACAGCCCAATTCCTCTTCTTCCTTAGAAGGATGGTCGATGAAATCTTGAATCAACGATCCTTCGATAAGTAATTTTTTTAGCTCTTTCCAAGGAATACACATGGATGGAGCACCAGCAGCATAGGGACCAATCTCATAAGCGTCGTAAACGAATACCATTCCTTTTCGCGTAAATGAGATGTTGTGTGCCAATGCAAAATCTCCACCTCCAGGTGTGAAATCCCAACCCTCAGCACCATTTTCCGAGATAAAGAACTTTTCCGCAATGCGTTTCAATTCTTTGCCATAGCCCGCTTGAAGAATGTCACTCAAGCCTAGCACTTTTCCTGAATGAAGATCAAAATTGAACGTTTCTGTAGTACCACCGCCATGTGCTGCACCGTAGTAATATTCATAATTCCCGATGACAACAACTAAAATATCGTGTGATTTTTCGACCACATCACACCGAATTGAGCGTTGATAAGCCATTTCAATGTCGTTGCGTTCAACCCCTTCTGAAACCCATTGACTCAGTGATTTTTCCTTTAAGGTATTGTTCGTTACTCCTTTGATGATGGCTAGATTGATGCGGTCTGCCACAGACTGATCTTTCAATTCAACCGTCAACATATGCAAATCCATTTCTGAACAAAAGTCATTGACTTCAGCATCATTATTCGTAAAGCAATATTCTTTTCGGTAATCGCGAAATCGAAGGACCAAGCCACTTTTAAATTGTGCTTCGGTGACACTGTCTTTTTCCTGAGAATTTTCAGCCGTAGATTCTTCGGGTTTTACTGACTTTTTTTCTCCGTTATCACATGCTGCCGTGAGAACTAGTATACAAAAAAAAAGAATGAAATAGGGGAAACGCATGGGTCTAAATTTTCGCTAAAGGTAGTTATTTAGTCCAAAAAAAAGAGGCCTAAGCGGCCTCTTTACAAAGTTCTTTCAAGCGATTCTTTGCGCGTTGAAAGTAGATATTGATTTGACTTTCAGGAATGTTCATTAACTGAGCCATTTCACGACCACTCATTCCGTACATAAAACGGTAGGTAATCAATTGACGGTCACGGTCACTTAAAAAAGCCATGGCTTTGCGAATCACACGAAGCTGGGTATGTTCAAGATCCTTTTGTTCGGTAGTGTCGTTGTGCATGATTGTACCGTTCAAAGGCACAAGGTCCATTTTCTTCATGCTACGAATGGCATCGAAACATAAGTTTTGGGTTACTCTATACAACCAGCTTTTGAAGTTTCCTTTTGCTGGATCAAATTTGCTGATGTTTTCAATGGCCTTGATGATGGCATCTTGGGCAAGGTCATCGGCCAGGTGGAGGTAATGATTTGGGAGAGAACGTTTCGCAATGGCTCGGAAGTAAGGAAGTTGCTCGGAAATAAGATCAAGATTCGTTTTCATGGCGTTTGGTTTTTAGGGTTAAACATTAAGCAGTTCTAATGTGGAGAGTAACCTTTTTAAATCATAGGCAAATCAATTTTTACGAAGGGTATAATTCAGTTCTTGGAAAAGGTAACGCATATTTTCACAAAATATTACAAAAAAGTTTAAAAAAAAACAAAAATAGCATTCGGAGCTTTCTAAATATACTTTATCTATATTTTTAAATTGCTTTAAATCAATATGTTAATCTCTTTAAATGCGGGAAAGATCAAAATGTAAAAAAAATAACTTGTGACTTGACGTTAACAGCGGCATTCAATGGCAGGTTTTAAAGAGTTTGGGGCATAAACCAAACCGAACTGTGCACAAGGGGGGGATAACAAATGCTTCAATTAACCCAATATATCAATAAGTTCAATGGTATTTGATCCAATTTTAAATGATCCACCGATGCGCGTGCCTTTCAACAGTTTAGTCTCTAATTGATTCGACGTGAACGTTACATACCCTGTTTTATCCACATCGATGCTAATCAGCATTTTTCGCCCATTGTATACGATTTCCAGTAAACTTCCTTTGGTAATTGAAGTCGGCATCTTTTTAAGTGCACTGGCTTTTATTGGTGCAACATATATTGTGGTTGGAGGAGTAGTGTCCAATTTCAAGATAGTTGCTGAATTCAAACCCGAATAGGCATTGACCAATAGCGTCTGATTGCCTTTAAAAAATTGAACATTGAAATATGCTGTTGGATCTTCATCGTTTTCACTTGCATTGATTCCATTTTTTAGTGTGTCCTCTTTTAGACGATCATAATACATGTATTGGTTCAATGAATTGGAGCGAAAACCAGCTATGAGCCAAGCCATTTGATAATTTTTTACATGGTTGGAGGAAGTATAGTTGAATTCACCTGGGTTCTTCTGAAAACCTTCGATAAGGGCATTAAGAATAAATTTATTCTTTAGAGCGGGATAGGACATGTATGTTCTCGTTCCCCAACCATTGTTAAAAACATGATATATTCGAGAAGGTGTTTTCATCAAACGAGGTACCCATCCGGTAATATATGCGCCAAGAAGTTTTTCGTGATAACGTACTTCTTTCGGGACGTATCCAGGCACGTTTAAATGCCAAGGCCTTGATTCTATGGAACTAATCCAATGATTCAATAATTTTTCATCATTTACAGTACGTAGAGGTTCATATATTTTTCTGGCCCTTAAATCATGTGGCAAAGCAAAATAATACGTAGGATCTTTTTTAATCGCTTTAACCCAAGCTGTTTCTCTAATCTCATTAAAATTCTTGCTATTGCGCATTTCTTCAGGAAACATATTGTCCGAAAAATCAGAGTCTTTGTGAGTTAAGATCAGATTGACTGCACGGGTAATCGAAATTTTAATGGATTCATTCTGGGAATAAGGGATATAATCTGCCAAAAGACTTGGACTAGCTCTTTCTCCCCAATTTCGCGGAGTTCGTTCTAATTTCTTCGTTAATTCTTTCGGGAAATTCAATCCTAACTTGTGTAGAAAGAGTTCATGCTCTTTTATAAAATTTGGAAGTAGTTGAAATTCATTGGCGGTGAATCTTCTTAAGTCGAATATTTCTAGGGTAGCGTTCAACGCAATTTTTTGGAATTCAAGGGTCTCCTTAGCAGCAAAACTTTTGGATAAAGCGTCGTATAAGTCGGGACGTAAGGAGATAATATTGCACACATCTTCATAGGTGATGTTTAAATCAAGTTTATCTTTTATTTCATTCAATGAAAAGAATTCCAAATAATTAGAAATGTTTTTCAATTCAAAAGACGGTTTTTCTTTCGCGAAATTTTCAGGTAAACGATGTTGAATAAATGGCCAAAATTGCAAGCGTTTTCTCCACCACTCATTTGATTTATCAAAGTCAATTTTATTCATATCTAGTTGAATTTCTTTGGTGTTCACTAGATTTAATGACTGGGTAAAAAAGTAAATGTCCGAAATCCAGTGTTCTGGATATGAATTACTTGTCCCGCGACATTCTATAATTGTCTTATTTATAGGATTGACGCGAAGCGCAACAACTGGTTTTCCCGCAGATCTTAGGATGTAAAAGTCGAAGGATTTGATATAATACTTTGCATAGTAGTTATCCGCAATACACCATCCTGATCCTCTTGCAGCTGAAGTCAATTTTGGGCCTGGTGATTTACAGCGTATCAATTGCCATCCATTATAAATCACTTCACCGGATCCAAAGGTTGACTTAATAAAGTATTCTCGCGCTAAATTTGATTTAGGTGTAATGCGGCTGTTCTTCATACGGCCATCCATCCAATCGATAATGTCAAGTGAAGGCTCACTTAAATTTCGGCGATTTCCATAACCCGTTGATTCAAACATAGGACGCAGAACCAACAATTGAAAAGCCTCATTATTCGGAAACTCTTTGTTGAACAATTGAATCCATTTTTTGAATGAATTTGATTTATTCTTGTTGATTAAATTGGACAAAAATATCCTTGCCTCGTGTTCCCCTTTTTCCGAATGTATTTTTTTTAACATCTCGTATTCATCCGAGTTTAACTCATGTTCATTCCCAAGAGCATGGTCTAAATTCAAATGTTTTTCTGTGATAAAAAAGTGTTTTTCTTGCCCCTTAGCCAAAGGCCATTTTGCTTTTCTAATAAGGTTGGGCAATAGCGTAGATTTGACAAACGCAATTAATGTTTCCTCATTTTTGACTACCGATTGCCAAGGGATTTCATTTTCATATTTCGCAACGATGAATTTCAAATGAATTTGTTGAATACCAAATTTTTGAACTTTCGAAGGATAAGTGAATGTGTTTTCGGACATATGAATCGTTTTTAAGTGCCTCGCATTAACGGACGAGCAAGGAAAAAATAATCTTCATCTCAGATTAAAGTGACTTTTTAATTTTTTGGTAGCGTTGTTCAAAGGAATTATTACCGTCACAGTTGCATGCCTCCTTTTCAGCTTTAAAGTTCTCAATTCGTTCCTTTGGATCAGGATGCGTACTTAACAATTCGAGAGATTGATCTCCTTTTGTTTGGAGTATTTTCTCAAAAAAGCCAGCGCCACCTGCCGCGTTGTATTCCGTCGAACACAAGTATTTCACCGAACATTTGTCGGCTTCTCGCTCATATTTTCGTGAATAGCGCAAATTCAGTAGGCCAGAAGTTATTTGTCGCGCTATTGCTCCGTTTCCATTGCCAAATAAATAGGACAAAACAATGTCAATACCAATACTCTTTGTGAGCTGCCTCGTGCCGTGACGACGATCGGCATGACCAATTTCGTGCGCCATAACTCCAGCGAGTTCGGCTTCATTGTCTAAAAAATGTAGTATTCCAGTATATACAAAAATGTATCCGCCAGGTGCGCAGAATGCATTAATGGTCTCGTCATCGTCAATGATTGTCAGTTTCCATTCAAAATCATCCTTGTGTTTAAGTTTACCACTGTTGAGAATGCGTTGTTTGATTTCTTCAACATACCCATAAAGCTTTGCATTGGAAGGCCGATCAAGCACCTTGTATTCATCGCTTGACAAAATTTCATCGTAGAGCTCCTTTCCCATTTTTTTATCATCATCAATCGAGAAGCCATTGATTTCGAATGCATCGACGTTTTTCTTAAAGCCATCGATGAGCTTACTGCCTTCGTCTAATGCTTGGTTGAATTGATCGCCAAATGATTTTTCATCACTGATCTGCGTATTTTCTATGGTGGAGTCACAGGACGAGAGAAAGGGTAGCGATGCAGCAACGGAAAGGGCAAAAGCAGAGATTTTTAGCCGTTTTATGGTCATAATATGCAGCAATTGAATGAATTGATTAAAAATAACAATTAATCTTGGATACATTTGATTTGTGAATTCGTAAGTGTGGCATGTTAGATTTAGATACATTTTTAGAAACGTACGACATCGCTGGAAGTATTGTCTTACTTGCAGGGAGTCGGAATGTTGCTCCTATGGACCAGCAAAAATTAAGGGATTTGGGAAAATTGTTGGCAAAACGGAGTAAACAGATTGTTTTTCGCAGTGGGAATGCAGATGGCGCAGATAGTTTTTTTATCCATGGAGTTGGAGAAGTTGACCCATCTCGCATTGAAATTATTGTCCCAGATCCAAAACACCGACCAAAAAATCGCGTCGCTTATGCTAGTTTTTCTCTCGATCAAGTTGATTTATTGCAGGAGCCTAACTTAGTTGAACAAGCAAAGCGCAATACGGGTGCTCGATATGGTATTGAACGCTATTTAGGTGGAGAGACAAGTGGAGGGAAAATTGTGTCCGCTAAGTATATACTTCGAAGCACATTGATGGTTACGGGTTCTCAACAGTTGAATCCGGCAAATTTCGCGATTTTTTATATCGATTTTTCATCAGATAAACTAGGCGGAACGGGCCATACGATCAAGGTGTGTGAGCAAATGAACGTCGAACATATTGATCAATGCACATGGTTTTCGTGGCTGGATTAAATTTCTCGCGTTAAATATTCCTTAGTTATCCGTTTGTGTGATGAACGCGAGAAATATGCTCAAAAATGAGAATGTTCGTCATTTTTCTTTGCGCAAAACCGATTTAAATTTGATACATGCACACATCCATTCAACATCGATTACGAAAAATTATTGAAGATCAAAATAAAGATGATCAGCATATATTGGCTGAATTAACAGCCATTGTTCGGGAAATTGAGTTGCGTGAGAATTCTTTTCTCCCAGCCAAAAAAGCCATTGATATTTTTTCTGCGCATGTCAATGACTATGGTGTGGCCGGCGAAACCATTCAAACGGGAATTGAGGATTTTGATGAGCGCATACCCTTGTTTCGGGGAGAATATATAGTGATTGGTGGTCGACCTGCCATGGGAAAAACCCACCTATTGATGAATCTTGCCTTAAATATTTCCACAAAAGTACCGGTCTTGTATTGCAGTTTCGATTTGTCGGAAGGATTACTGATGAAGCGAATGGTGGCGGCCTTGTCGGGCATTTCTTTGAATCAATTGGTGATGGGTTCATTGAATCGTTTGGAGCTGAAACTGATTGAATCCGTCAACGCAGAGTTTCAAGAGCGAATGTTGTGGATTAGTGACCAACGCACCAATTCCCTGCAAATTTTACGTGAACGTTGCAAAAAACATATTGAAGAGGATGGGGTGCAAGTAATTTTTATCGATTATATTCAGTTGATTAGTTCTGACCGATATCGCCACAACCGTGAAATGGAAATGAGCTATGTCAGTCGAGAATTGAAAGCCATTGCTCGAGAATTTAATGTACTGATTATCGCGTCAAGTCAATTGAGCCGAATGGTAGAAACGCGCGGAGGAGATAAGCGACCGATTCTCTCAGACTTACGTGAAAGTGGTTCGATTGAGCAAGATGCTGACAAAGTTTTTTTCCTCTATAGACCAGAATATTATGGGTTTATGCAAGATGAAGATGGAAACACAACGGATGGAATTACGGAGTTGATTTTGGCTAAAAATAGAAGCGGATCATTGGAGCGCATACACTACGCACGAGACAGCAATTATACGCGGATTATTTCTATACACGATCATCTGGAGCGGTTTTCAATACATCCAGACAGATTGGAAGAATTAGGAAACACACCATTTTAATACATACGAGAGCCGTTGCCCAACTTATGTGTCGGAATGACCGATAAGTGGTTGTGCACCTGCAACCCAATGAAAAATGGAGGCCATGAACTTTGATGTTTCGTCGAAGTTCCGCTGCGCTCCACTTTCGCCGAAACATCTAAATTGAAGATAAGAAGCAACGGCTCTCTTTTTAAATAAAAAGCACATGACATTGTACGAATTTGTGGCACAGCAGCGTCCGGAATTAAAACAAACACTGCGCTTGCACAGCTTGAGAATTAAATTATTTCCAGGGGTGACAAAACACATGATTTCTGCTGGACTGATGCTTTCTATGGAAAATGCTCAAGACGTGTGCGCGTATTTTCAGCTGCCACGCGCAGTGCTCGAGCAATTGATCAACTCTCCCAAATACAAAAGTTTTTCCATTGCAAAGAAACGCGGTGGCTTGAGGTCTATAGAAGCGCCAGAGCCTCGCTTGATGAAGGTTCAACGTGCATTGAATCATGGGCTTCAGTCCTTGTACATGTGCAATCCCAATCCGGCGGTATTTGGATTTGTCATCAACGAGGACAACAGAACCCCAGCATCGCCAATCGTTCAAAATGCAATGCCACATGTCGGTAAACCGTATGTGCTCAACATTGATTTAAAAGATTTTTTTTCGTCCATTCGTGCACAACGTGTCAAAGAAATCTTCCTTTCTGAGCGTTTCAGATTTAATGACCAGACAGCGACAGTATTGACCTTGTTAACAACATATCAAGGACATTTACCCCAAGGTGCGCCCACTTCACCCATCATTACCAACTTTATTTGCGCGCAAATGGACGAGGCGATGAGAGGCATTTCAGCAGATAGGACTTGGACCTACACCCGTTATGCGGACGATCTCACTTTCTCGGCTGATGTTCCATTTCGTCAAGAGGAAATCGCTCAAATTCGTTCGATTGTTGAGTTTAATTGTTTTGTCATAAATGAAAAAAAAATACGTCAAAAAGGTTTAGGGAAAAGAAAAGAAGTGACGGGAATTGTCGTGAATACGAAGGCAAATGTAAAACGAAAACAAATCCGCCAAGTAAGAGCGATGCTATTTGATCTCGAAAGAAATGGCAGAACAGCTGCGGCTGCGAATCATTTCAAAAACACTCCTGTTGTGCGTGAAAATGACCAACATGTTTTTTTAAATCGTTTACGGGGATACATCTCTTTTATCGGACAGGTGCGTGGCAAGGATGATCCAATTTTTCTTCGGTTTCAGGAAAAAATGCATGAATTAATGTAGGTGGCTTCGAGTGCCTCAGCCACCAGTGCTTCGAGTGCCTCAGCCACCAGTGCTTCGAGTGCCTCAGCCACCAGTGCTTCGAGTGCCTCAGCCACCAGTGCTTCGAGTGCCTCACTTGTCCGCCGAGGAGGAGCCACCGAAGCATGATTGAGTCCCTTGTCTATTGTCCCTTGTCTTTAAAACTTCGAGTGCTCAGCCACCGAAGCATGGTTGAGCCTTTGTCCCTTGTCTTGATGTCCCTTGTCTTGATGTCTTGAAATCTTAATGTCTTAACATCTTAACATCTTGAAGTCTCCAATCAATAATAAGGATCATACAAAAGTGCTTCAATCATTCCTCTGATAGATCCCTTACGAGGTGCCTTGGCCAAGTTCATTTCATAGGCTTTTTCGGCAACTGATTCCGCGATTTGAAGCGATACATCTCGAATGTCGCGAATAGGTGGGTAGAGTGAGCCATGATGTAAATCTTCTTCTGTGACTAAATCAGCCAAGGTTTGAGCGGCGGTAAGGAAGAACTCATCTGGGATAAAGGTTGCTGCACACGCTGTAACACCAAGCCCTAAGCCAGGGAAAATGTAGGCATTGTTTCCTTGTCCAGGATCATAAGATTTTCCATTCAGTTGTACAATGTCAAAGGGGCTTCCACTAACGAATACGGCATTTCCTTGACTCCAGGTGTAGGCCTGTTCAGCGGTGCATTCTGCATTGGCAGTTGGATTTGAAAGTGCGAAGATTACAGGGCGCTCATTGATTTGCGACATGGTTTCAATCACCTCTTGAGTAAAGGTTCCAGCCGCACCAGTAGCACCAATGAGAATGTCTGGCTTTATGGATTTAATTGCTTCTACAAAGGTCAATTTTTCGTGTTCGTGTGCGTAGGGTAAATTGTGCTCGAGAAGGTCTGTTCGATCCGCAACCACCAAGCCATTGACGTCCACAAACCAAAGGTGTTGACGCGCATCTTTAGGATTCAACCCCTCCTTTTCGAGGGCATAAGCTATTAAATCTGCAATTCCAGTAGCGGCGGATCCTGCGCCAAGGAACATAATTGTTAGTGTTGAAAATGATTTTTTTGTTATTCGAGTTGATGCGTAAATACCTGCCAAAGCAACGGAAGCTGTACCTTGGATATCATCATTAAAACAAAGCACTTTGTTTTTATAGGTTTTTAGTAATCCATACGCGTTCGGAGTTAGGAAATCCTCAAACTGAATCATGGCCTTGGGGTATAGCTGTTGTACGCTCAAAATGAACTCATCGACCAATTCAAAATAGGCCGATCCTTCAATTCGCTTATGCGGATAGCCAAGATAAAATGGATCATCCAAAAGTTGTTGGTTGTTTGTTCCAATATCAATCATTACGGGCAAACATTGAGCAGGATCAATGCCTGCACAAGCTGAATACAACATCAATTTTCCAATCGGAATGCCCATGCCATTTGCTCCAAGATCTCCTAATCCTAAGATACGTTGACCATCCGTAACAACAATTACTCGAATGTCTTCTTCCGGCCAGTTTTTTAAGATTTTCGAAATCATTCCGCGGTCATCAGGGGTAATGTAAAACCCTTTTGTTTCAGAAAACAAATGAGAATATTCGCGACAAGCCTCTCCAACGGTTGGTGTATACACAATGGGAAGAAGTTCTTCAATATTTTCAATCAACACACGGTAAAACAAGCGTTCATTCCTGCTTTGCAAAGCAGATAAATAAGAGTACTTATCAATGTTCGAGGTTTTCTTTCTTAGATTTCGGAGAACTCTTTTTACCTGAACCATTTGCGTTGAAACAGCGTAAGGAAGAAGTCCACGAATGGCTTTTTCATCTCGTTCATCGTGGGTAAAGGCAGTTGATTTGTTGAACTTGTTGTGCTTGAGCCAATGTAGATTGTTGTCCATGAAAACATTTTGGGTAAAACTAAGGATAAACGTTTAAAATTAAGAGTGAAGAGTGAAAAATGAAGAATTTTAAAAAGAGAAAAGGACCGTTTATGGGGATAGCATTTTACACCGATTAAATTTTGCTTTTGCATGTTAAATTCACTGGAAAACCTCGTTTAATAGGTAATTACACTCATTTAATGAAAGAATCTTGACAAATAGGGTCATAAACTTGTTCATTAACAGCATTTTGAACTTTATTTGCACGTCAAAAAAATCCCTAAATGCTCAATCAACATAAAATCTTGCGTGTTTTGCAACTGATTTCATTATTGAAACAAGAGCCAGCAAAATCAATTCGTCAACTAGGGGGTATCATCGAAACGACGGACCGAACGGTATATCGATATTTTGATTTGTTGAAGGAATTGGGATTTGAATTGCAGCGAGATACGTTTAATCGGTATTCAATTCCTGCGAGTGAAGGTGAAGGTGGTGTAATATTTACCAAAGAAGAATCCGACTTGATCCGAAAAATGGTATTGAATTATGCAAAGAATCATCCCCTGAAAGATGCTGTCTTAAAGAAAATTTACTTGTCGTCGGAAACAACACTTGTTTCTAGTCACCTCCTGAAAGCGCATCTTGGTCGCATCGTTGAGCTATTGTGTGAAGCCATTGAATCACGTCGACAAGTGGTGCTTAAGAATTATCATTCATTGAATAGCCAGAAAATTTCAGACCGGTATTTAGAACCATTTGCATTTACTGAAAATTACCGATCATTGCTGGCGTATGAGCCGGCTTCTGGTGAAAATAAGTACTTCAACATCGAGCGCATCACGAATGTTGAAATTTTGGATGTGTCGTGGATGCACGAAGGAAAACATACCTTAACAAAACCTGATGCTTTTGGTTTTGGTCCAACGGATACGGTTTATGCCTTGCATTTTGAACTGTCATTAAGGGCCTATTTACTTTTAAAAGAGGAGTATCCATTGTGTGGACCGCATTTGACTAAATCGATAAATTCGGACCGCTACGAATTGAAAATGGAGGTGAATAGTCGAATTCCAATCGACCGATTTGTACTTGGTTTGAAAGATGAAATCACCGAAATCATGCAGTGAAAGAAAGTAGAACCTTTTTTTTAAATAAAAAATTCTGTGGCAATTTAAAGGTTTACCACAGAATTTTCTTAGATATTTGGGCGAGGTTGTAGGTAGTTCTGAATTGCACTGCGAAGTTTGAATTGCTCATTCAGTTCTATAATCAGGGGCTCTGCCAATTCTTTGTCCTGTGCGGACAGGTGTACTTGACGATCTTTTTTTAACTCAGAAATACGCAGTTCTGTCTGATTTAAACTTTCCCTGGCAAAACTTTGATCAACTGAATGAAACTCGGTCATTAGATTCCGTATCGCTTGTTTGAATCTGAAGTTAACTCCATTCAATGCAAGTGAATTGTCGTAATGCATCAGTTTTGCTTGGATGATGGCTAAATCATCCATGATCTTCCTTTCCTTATCCCTGATGTCTGCAGCCTTTTCATACTGTTGACATTTTATCACTTCATTTTTTTCGAGCACAATCTCTGCCTTCTTTAGTTTCAAGCGAAGAATATCATAGTGCATTTGGTCTAGATTCATGGTTGCTTAGTTTTCGCGAATAAAACGGATTTCTATGGGAAGGTTTTCGCGCACGCTCACAGAAAAAAAGTTGAAGTCATCTGGAAAATTACCGTCGCGCTCAATGACATCAATCATTGTCGTTCCTTTGGGCAGAGCGGGGAAATAGAGGGAGTAACTGTGCGCCTGTCCTTGACATTGGAAGTGGAACTTTGTCGGTGCAATAGGAATCCCTTCGGCCTTGATCATTTTCAGTTTTAAGTCGGTGCCGTGAGGACGAATGTAGCACGATGGGTGCATTTGAATCCATCCTCCTTTGATGTAAATTCTCGATGAAATGTAAAAGAAATCAATTCGGGTGAGCTCATCATTGATTTCAATTTCGCTGATGGCAACATCTGAATCTGGTCCCTCTTCAATTACTGGTCGCTTGATGATTTGAGGTTTTTTCTTTGGAGTGAGTGTTTCCAACTCTTCTTTTTCCGGGGTAACTGTTTTTGTGTTCATTTATGTATTGGTTTTTGGTTACAATGTAATTTTCTATCCGTATCCAAGCTTGTACGTTCCTTTTCCGAGGGCATAACATCCGGCACTAAGAATTGTGACAAAGAAACACAGCCACTACGTATTTATAATCAGTAGTAAAATAAATTATTCGTAACTCGCTAGAAATAAGTTATTCACAATTCGGTATGTAATATACGTTATTGAATAATTTAGCTGTATGTTTGCAATCTAACAGCTGAATTGTTGATGAACTCTTAACACGCAAACTATGCCAGTCACAAAAAATCCTTATCTCCGCTACAAAGCCATCGATGCTCGGCTCCGAAATAGGCAAAAGCCATTGCCTACCATTCAAGACCTTATCCAGGCCTGCGCGAAAGAAACTGAACAAGAACCTTCATTGGACACCGTCGTGAAGGATATAAAAAACATGCGTTATTCCTTTCATGCCCCTATCGATTATTGTCGGAGCAAGCGGGTGTATGAATATACAGATGACACCTATCGTTTTGATGGTGTGGGCTTAATGGAACAAGACATCAACAGCATTAAAAATGCCATTGAGCTGATTCAAAGTATTGGCAGTTCACGCGTGAGTGGACAATTTGAACATGCGATGGAAAAAGTACTGACTGCGTACCGCGAAAAATTCCCCCAAGGAAATTTTAAACGTCAATTCATTCAAACAGATGCGGCCAAGGATTTTCGCGGATTTCAGCATTTTGACCTGTTCTTCCGTGCCATCAAAGATCGAATTCCGGTATCCATCGTTCACTATTCATACAGCAAACATAAATTTACTTCACGCATCATACACCCGATGTTACTCAAGGAATTTGACAATCGATGGTACGTCGTCGCTTTTTCGGAAGAACACAATGAAATACGAACCTTTGGATTTGATCGAATCCATGACCCTGTATGTGTGCAAGGTGATTTTCGCGGTGAACAAGGGCCAGATGCAGTGTCTTACTTCCAGAATATTTATGGAATTTATCCAATTGAAAATCAAGACATACAGAGTATATTGATTGATATTTCGCCTCAAGAATTGGCTTATTTTAGATCATACCCTATCCACGAAAGTCAACAATTTGTAAGGGTCCAAAACAGTGGTCGTGCACGCATAAAATTGAATCTCATTCCGTCCTTTGAACTCATTCGATTGTTGCGATCGTTCGGCAGTACAATCCGAATTGTCGAGCCAGAATGGTTGAGACTTGAAGTAAACGAAAATTTTAAACGATGAAAAAAACAACGAAATCATACCTGTTTTCCCAGGTTCCTAATGAAGGAGTATCTGACAATCCAACATTGTTAAGGATTACGATTACTCCGGCATATACAAAAGTAGATTTTGGCTATTCCACTTTCAACAGTATATACTCAAATGGTGGGTGGATTCAAATTTCACCAGAAACGTACATGCAAGCAATGAATGGAAAGCGACAGTATAAACTTTTAAATGCAGAGGGAATATCTTTTTCACCGAATAAACATTATTTCGAATCGCTCCGAGATTGGCAGTTTTACTCTCTGTATTTTGAATCCATTCCAGCTGAAGATGGAATTTATGAAATCATAGAACCCGAATTTATGGGGGATAAGGAGGAAATTATGGCCGCTCATCATGTTTCTGGAGAGAATTTCGACTTTTTCCATATTCATCTTGATATGCAAAAAGCCATTCAAATGAGGGAATATTGAATCAGATTTTGGTTTTTTTAAACTTTTTAGGGAGAGCTTGTAGGAAAGAAAAGTAAACTATTTTTTAACTACGTATCAAATATACCGAATGACATGTTTTATTTGCAGAACATTAATAAATGTTTAGCTATGAAAGAATCATTAAAAATGGAAATCGATTGGGAGGTCAATCGTGAAGAGTTGTTAACCGTTCGTGGGGAGAGATCCAATCGCTTTGCTTTAACTCGGTCCGACAATAGAGAAATCCTTAGTGTGTGTTCAGAAATATATGAGCCATTTTACAACAAGGACTTGATGAACTTAGTTGATCGGATTGAGAAACTTTCAGATTTTAAAAGCATCGGCTTTGAACAATTTCAGAAAGGAAAGCGCATATTGGCTTTTTTGAAGGATAGTTCACCAGTATCTTTAGTAAATCAACGCGCAGAACATTATTTAATCATTGGGAATTCACATGATCAGTCATCTAAAATTTTCTTAGGTCTATCAAACTACATGTTTCGTTGTGAAAATCAATTTTCCAGAGAGTTATACAACTTGAGAATTAAGCATACGCACCGATTGGATATGTCAGACGAAGATATATATGACGTGCTCATGAAATATGAGCAGGGAAAGAGGGAGCAAATATATTTTTCAAAGGAGTTATCGGATCGTTCAATAGGGAAGGATGAGGTACATGTCTTTCTTCAGTTCATGTTTCCTGATCCTCAGGTGAAAGAGCAAATGTCGATTCAGGAGAATGAATCACTTCGCCGTTCGAGGAATCGTCGTCGAGAAATGATGGAGTCCATTCAGCTTGAAATGAAAGATCTCGGCCAAAATGCGTGGGGTTTATTGAATGGTGTTACGTTTTATACCTCTCACCGTATAAGAGGAAATTCAGGCTTTGGAAATACCAATGGGACCGCGCAACAATTGAATGCCCGTGCATGGGAATTTTGTCAAGCATTGTTAAATGAACGAAAATAAACGGATTATTACAGCGTGAATACGAAAACAAAATATAGGTTAAACAATTAAAAATCAGTATATTATTATTTAAATCAAAAATAATTGAAGATAAATTGTTACTTATTTGATCTTCATGCGTTAACAGCACGGCGTGTAAAATCCCAACCCCCTTTATTATAGATTTTCAACTTGTCTCTCT
>CALPWQ020000011.1 GCA_943327315.2 Chitinophaga pinensis | reverse complement strand
GTAGCCAAGGCGGGATCGATCTTGTAGTGGTTGAGGACGAGTGGGATCATAGTGCCGAAGATTGCGGCAAAGATGATCACGCAGAAGAGTGAAATACTTACCACCATGCCCAAGGTGGCGTTCTCAAAGTAATAGGCGATGCCGTAGATGAAGGCGGATAGGATGAGTCCATTGACCAAGGCAACGAGGGCTTCCTTCAAGAGCTTTTGCAAGATGCTGTCAAAGTGACCATTGTCTTTGGCGAGGGATTGTACCACGATGGCGGAGGATTGAACACCAACATTTCCACCCATCGCTGTGATCAGAGGAATGAAAAAGGCCAGGGCGGGAACTTGGGTGATGCCTCCTTTGAAGGTAGAGATCACTTGCGCGCCTACAATTCCACCCAACATGGCGATGAACAACCACGGTATGCGCGCGCGGGTAATTCGCCAAACGCTAAAGGTGGATTCAATCCGCTCGGAGATCCCGGATGCCAACTGGAAGTCTTTATCGGCTTCTTCCTTGATGATGTCGACCACGTCATCGAGGGTGATGCGGCCAACGAGTTTGTTTTGTAAATCGACCACGGGAATGGATACCAAGTCGTACTTTTCCATGATCTTCACCACTTCCTCACTGCTGTCGTTGGTCTTCATGTAAATGATGTTCTTCCCTTGGTACAAATCGACAATCTTCGTTTTTGGACTGGCAAAGAGGAGTCGCTTGAGGGAAAGTACACCCACGAGTTTATTCAAATCGTCTACGACGTAAATGGTATAGACTTTTTCGACGTCCTCTGCTTGACGGCGCAATTCCACCAAGCAACGGTTGACAGGCCAATCGAGCTTAGCACGTATGAACTCTTTTTGCATGAGTCCACCCGCCGTATCTTCGTCGTAGTTGAGGAGGTCAACGATGTCTTCCGCGGCTTCGTCATCCTCCATTTGTGAGATGACCTCTTGGATTTTCTCCTCCGAGAGGTCACCAAGGATGTCAGCTGCATCATCAGAATCGAGATTTTCGAGCTGATCGGCAATTTCTTTTGAGGAGAGAGATGCCAAGAAGCGGTCACGCACATCTTCATCGAGCTCCATCAATACATCCGCTTGCACTTCTTCTTCCATTTGGAAGTAGATATACTTGGCTTCGTCGTTGTTTAAACGATCGAGAATTTCGGCAATATCGGCGTAGTGGAGCTCCAATACGTTCTCACTGATCCACGCAGTATCCCCAGCCGCAATCTTTTCGCGGAGCTTCTCGAGGAATTCTTTGTTCAGTTCGAAACGCATCTCAAATTTTTTGCAAAGATACGGAAAACAGAAAGGAAGGTTGCTTTTTTTTCCGGCGGCAAAATGGGCGGCCCTGAGGAAGGGTCAAAACTTAATTTTCTGGTGACAAAACTTTCATTTTTATTTCGCTTAAAACGATATCTTGAATTGAGAAAACGAATACTTTTGCTCCATGGATTTGGATGTACCTTCTTTAGAGCTGCCTTTCTTCGCAAACTTGCTGATTCTGTTGGTTTTAGCTCGTGTATTGGGTGAGGTGTTTGAGCGGTTTAAGCAACCCGCAATGATTGGCGAAATCCTTGCCGGGGTGATCCTTGGACCAACCTTGTTGAATTACATTCACCGCACTGAGGATTTAAAGGTGATTTCTGACCTCGGAGTTTTCTTGGTGGTGATCATCGCAGGACTTGAAATCAATTTCGATGATATCCTCAAATCAGTGCGTGGCCGAAGCATGGTCATTTCGCTTTTGGCATTTTTCTTACCCATCGGTTGTGGATTTTTAGTCGGACAGGCTTTTGGTCAAGATGTCATGTCAACGATTTTTATTGGCTTGTGTGTTGCCATTACGGCACTGCCAGTCAGTGTGCGTATGTTGATGGATTTAAAGCAGTTGAACAGTCCGATTGGGAAACGGATCATTAGTGTGGCCATCTTTGATGATGTACTTGCCTTGTCTATTTTAGGGGTATTGTTGGCCTTGAAAGATGTGGACAAGACTTACGCAGCAATTACGCAAGCAACCATTTTCTCCTTAATCAAATTGGTCTTGTTTTTAGTGGTGGTGACCATTGTGTACCGCATCATCAAAAGCTTTGCGAAGCGGGAGAATTTTATTGAATCGCAACTCAATAAATTGCTTTTGGTATTGCGCGGTAAAGAGTCCTTGTTTGCGATATTCTTCGTGTTCATCCTTTTGTTCTCTACATTGACGGAATCTATTGGCTTGCATTTTATCATCGGTGCCTTCTTCGCGTCGATGTTACTCAGCAAAGATTTGGTAGGAGAAAAACACTTAGAAACTTTTCATAAGACCACCAACAGCATGGCGATGGGCTTCTTGGCGCCGATTTTCTTTGCAGGAATTGGTCTAGAATTCAAGTTTGGTTCGATTACAAATTATTGGCTACTCGCTTCAATCATCGCTGTTTCTTTTGCTTCAAAGATCATCGGTGGGTATTTGGGCGGACGATTTGCACGATTGAATCACCGCCAGGCCGTAACCTTAGGTTTTGGTTTGAATGCGCGAGGAATTATGGAATTGGTGATTGCCAACATCGCGTTCCGAGCCGGATTGATCAATGTAGAAATCTTCTCGATGCTCGTGGTTATGGGATTGGTGACGACCTTGACGACACCGTTCCTGCTGAAATGGGCCTTTAAGCGGATGGATCAGGATGAGAAGGATCTGGTTCCTGCGGTGGAATCATAAAGAGCGCAAAGAAGGTCGCAAAGAAGGTCGCGCCCATCTGCGTTTCTAGACTGTCTTCGATGAGAAAAGTCACGATACTGATTAGAATAAACACGAGACCAGGAAAGTAGTGTGTACGCCATTGAATGCGTAAAAACAAGGCAATCATCCATAAGAAGAGTAAGAATCCCAACACGCCGAAACTGATCCAAGCCGTGAGGTAGGTGTTGTGTGCTCGGTGACGATTTTCTGGCAGGAGGCGTGAATGATCGGCAGCATATTGTTGGTCAAAGGCATGTTGAACATCCCCAGTTCCTACCCCAATCAACCAATGCTTTTTTAGAATGCGAACCCCCGTCTTCCAGTATTCAATACGCTGCCACAAGGAGTGGCCATTGGCTTCGCCGGGATGATGCAGCTGGTATCGGATGCCTTCAATGCGTCCGAGTAAACCCGATTTCGATTCTGCTGCGCTGGCAATGCCCTTTTCAATGTCGTGAATGTCGTTGTTTGATAAATGTGAAACTCCCTCGGCATCCTTTCGCAAATCGCGGGAAGTTAGGTACCGCATCAAGGTGAATTTAACGGGATAACCTTTCAGATCTAGACTGTCGTACTTGACCTCTGCGCGTGAATTCCACGAACTGCGCAATTCTTTTTCACAAACATAGACGGCTATCGCTTTGCCTTCCGCAAACATGTCTGATCTCAAGTCGTGGGTGTATGGATTTCCAAGGGCCGTGAATTTGTCCAATTTCTCTAAAGAATAATGGGTTTTTTTTACAGGGATTAAGATGTAAACAACAGGAATGACAATCAAAGAAGCCAACAAAGTCAGGCAGGCGATGGCTAATTTCTTACTTCGCTTGCGCAGAAATTCGAAGGACATCATGCCAACTGAGATCAAGAGTGAAATAACTCCGGAAAGAATCTGACTGTAATAGGTGTAAAACACAAACCAGAGAATCAGTAGAATCCAGAAAAGAATCCATTTTTTCGAGAAAATGCGAATAAAATAGAACGATAACCCAGCAGCAAATCCGATTTGTATGCCATAGCGTATGTGTGAGCCAAACTGCGACATGCCTCTGATGTCGTCATAGGTCCTGTTTCCTAGAATGTGCTGATAGGATAAAAAGTTAATGATAGAAGTGACAAAAAGCGTTAGGACGTACAAGAGCAAAAGGATCCTAAGCTGTTTTGCGTCAAACGGAGTTCGTGCACCAAGCACTAAGGGTAGCACGAGCAAAGGCAATTTTATCCTGATGTCGTTCAAAGCATAACTCAAGTCGTGGGAATAGGAAAGGGCAATGAGATGAAGTGCAAAAAACGCAAGACATAGAGGAATCAACACATTTCCACCATTGACTTTTTGAGCTGGAAAAGTTACCTGCATGTTCATACGCAAGTGCTCCAATTTCTTTTTCCAGTTCCATTCAAGAATGAAAGCCAGAGCCAGAATCATCGTGCCAATGGACATCAGCACCGTGCTGCAGGGAATTCCAATCGCCAAGACGACGGCCCCAAAGAAATGGAAGTTTGTGTGAAATGAAGATCCGGAACGGAGCAATGCCATCGTTAAATACAGTTAGTTCCGGTGGAGAAACGATTAAATTCCCAGAATAGTATTGTAGGTGCTGCGGGTCTTTAAAATTTCTAAGGCCTTTTCGACATATAAGTCATTCCGAAAAGCGTCCATCGCACGGCCTTTTTGATAGTAATACCTGGATATAATCTCATTCTCCAGCAAGTATTTGATTTCGCTTCGGAATTTTTCTAAGTCGCGTTCCTTCGATGGAACAACCCGGGCCATCAAGGCTTCGTATTCAGCTTTGGAATCTTCATAAAATCCTTCCTTTTCTGCGGTCTCCTTCATTTTCTTGAGCATTTCTTCGGAGGCGGTGGAATAGGTGAACTCCTCGGACAACACGTATTTTTTAAATTCGTCGTATTCTGCATCTGTCAACACGAATTTACCTGCTTCCGCGATGCTTGCATGGGCAGTGTGATAGCGTGTGGCATAGTTAAAAATCAAATTGTTGGCATAAATAGTAGCGGTCAAACGGCTGAGGTTCTCCAATTCTACTTTCACATCGGGCTCAATCCCTCTGCCGTCGATGACGTCGCGGCCATTCTTTGTTTTAAACACCTTAAGCAAGGAGTCTGCAATTTCTTTTGGACGCTCGCCATCTTCTTTTTCGTAATATTCCAAGCGCTGTACACAACGACCAGAAGGTGTGTAGTATTTGGCGATGGTCAACTTCACTTTTGACCCGTACTTTAAGTCATAAGTGCGTTGAACAAGTCCCTTTCCGTAAGATGTTTCACCAATCACAACGCCGCGATCGAGGTCTTGAATGCTTCCTGCAACAATTTCACTCGCAGAAGCCGAACCCTCGTCAATCAATATGGTGAGTGGGATTTCCGTGTCAAGGGGCGACTCAAGTGTTGTGTACACGCGATTTTCTTCGGCCACACGACCCTTCGTTGTGACAATGGTTTCGCCTTTTTTCACGAACATGTTTACGATTTTAACTGCTTCAATGAGCAAGCCACCGCCGTTGCCACGAAGATCAAGGATGACCTCTTTCATTCCTTGTGATTTTAAATCAAGAAACGCAGCACGTACATCAGATGCCGCCGTTTGTGTGAAACTGTTCAGTTTAATATAGCCAACTGTGCCATTGACCATGCCTGAGTAAGGAACATCGGGCAGTTTAATTTCATCACGTGTCACGGAAATTTTCTTTTTCCCTTCATTTTCGCGTTCCACTTCAATGACAATGGTTGTTCCTTTTGGCCCTTTTAATGCACTGGATACATCATCCGATTCCTTTTTAAACATGTCCTTTCCATCCACAGAAATAATCTTATCCCCCGCTTGTAGCCCATATTTTTGAGCAGGATTTCCTTCGTAAGGTTCAGCGATAAAGGTGTAGTCTCCAATCTTGCGAATGAGTGCCCCAATTCCACCGTATTGGCCTGTGGTCATGAGTCGATAGTCCTCGATGTTTGACTCATGGTAATATACGGTGTAGGGATCCAGTTCCTTCAACATCGCATCAATCGCCGTTTTGCCCAATTTTCCAACTTGTGGCTCATCCACATAATACATTTCCAGTTGCTGATAGATTTGATCCATCAGCTCCATATTCTTAATGACTTCGAAGCCATTGGATTGAGCAAAAACTTGAACGGAAAGAATGCAAGCCACAGCAAGGGCAAACAGTTGACGGAAGAGAGAATTAATGATCATTTTGTAATTTTTCAATGAGTTGGGTGAATAGCTTCTTTGATTTTTTATCCAATTGGTCTGTAGTCAATTCTTCCTTGCTTGTATACACCAGAAAGAGAGCAATCTGTTGGTTTGTTTCTATTAAAAAGTCCTCTAAGATAAATTTATTCTTTCGAATGGCTTCACGAACAATGCGCTTGATGCGGTTTCTGTCATGTGCGTGACGATTTATTCTTTTCGGTGCAGAAATAACCAGTTGAAAAGGGACATTTTCTGAATTTTCATGAAGGAGGAAGAAGAGCGTAAAGGGAAATGCCTTAACAGATTTTCCTTCAGCAAAGAGGGAATCAATCAGTTTTTTACTGCACAGTTTATATTCCTTACCAAATGATTGATCCATGTGTTCGGCATTACTCCTGATCAATACGCGGCAGGTTAATGAGCTCTTTGATGACAAAGCTTGTTGGGAATTCGCGAAGCAATGTTTCTCGAACCCGCTCGGCCTCCAAGAGCGAGCGAAAATCGCCTACCTTCAACACGAAGTTTGGTCCTGTAAAAACAATGTACGTATCCACTTTTGGAAATTGAGCTATAAACTTGCTGCGCGCTTCATCAACCAATTGCTTGTCGGAATCAAAGAAAAGTTGAACACGGTACCCGACCATCTGGGGCGCATTGGCCGGAGGAATAGGAGCGCCCTGTTTTCTCACCATGGCATCGATGCGCGCATCTTTGATGATGGTTACTTCACCCTCTTGAGCCAAAGCTTGCAAAGAGCAAACAAAAAATGCGGTGAAAATGAGAAAATACTGTTTCATAATACTTTTCAAAAGTAACAATTTGTTCCAAAGTACGAAGAAAATTAAGCGAATGATACGGCGTTTTTAGGTGAATGTTGTGCGAACTTAAATGACGCCTTATTTAGAATCATTTTAAATTAAACGGTCGAACTCGAAAATTGTCATAAAACTGTCATTGAATGTATTGATTCTTCTAAATTTGCAACCGTCAAATAGTGTCTAATTTGACCTTAGACGAACGTTTTTACACTAAAATATCTATTAGTCAGATGTTTAGAAATTTAAAAAATTGGTGTTATGGTACTCTTGCGCTAGTATTTCTGGCCGGAAGTTTTACATCACATGCACAGGGTGAAGCACTTTTTAAAGCAAAGTGCTCGAGTTGTCACCAACCTCATAAAAATGGTACTGGACCGAAGCTTTTCAAGGTGCGTCAGAAATGGGCAGATGGGGGAGCGAAAGAAGGTTCTATCTATCAGTGGGTGAACAACTGGCAAGCAGCAGCGGCGAGCGATTCGTATGCGCAATCAGTATCTACATGGTCCCCAACAGCGATGAGCGCCTTCCCAGAATTGAAGAAGGAGGACATCAACGCAATTATGGATTGGGTGGACGCACAACCAGAGCCAGGGGCAGCAGCTGCAGATGGCGCGGCACCAGCCGATGGGATGACTCCAGCAGATGGTGCAGCAGCGGAAGAGGAAGGTTTTGGATGGATTTGGATCATTCTAGGCGTGATTTTCTTCACCATTATTCTTGCTGTTGGTGGTGTTCGCCGTCAATTGAACATTGCTTCTTCGGATGCCAATGGTGAAGATGTGAAAGAAGGTATGACTTACGGTGAAGAGTTCAAGACGTGGGCTTGGAAATACCGTTTGTATGTTGGACTTGGTTCTTTGGTCATTGTGATCAGCATCATTGTTTCTCTTTTCTTGAGTTTGTATCAAATTGGTGTGATCGAAGATTATCAGCCGTCACAGCCCATTGCTTTCCCGCATGCCATCCATACAGGTGTGAATGGAATTGATTGTAAGTATTGCCACAGCTCAGTGACGAAATCCAAGTCTGCAGGGATTCCTTCAGTCAATGTGTGTATGAACTGTCACAAACAGGTGAACGGCCGTACGCCAGCTCAGCAAGAACAAATCGCGAAGGTGTATGATGCGGCAGGATGGGATCCAAGCGGTGCCGGAAAATATATTGGCAAAGTGAAGCCTATCATTTGGAACAAGGTACACGTTCTTCCTGATCACGTTTACTTCAATCACTCTCAGCACGTCGTTGTTGGAGGTGTAGATTGTAAGCAGTGTCACGGTGACATGACGAAGCAAGTTGAAACGGTAAAAGTTCAACCTGTTTCTGAGCTCAACAAAATCGAAGGAAACATTCCATTGACAAAACCTACCATGACCATGGGATGGTGTATCGAGTGTCACTC
Source organism: Chitinophaga pinensis (assembly GCA_943327315.2). Taxonomy (GTDB): domain Bacteria; phylum Bacteroidota; class Bacteroidia; order Flavobacteriales_D; family Crocinitomicaceae; genus M0103. Next base: position 29,977 of record CALPWQ020000011.1, on the reverse strand, counting down.
CAAGAAAGAGATTTCTTTAGGTGCCCTGGATACGAAGAAAGATGGATACTATGATGAAATCCACAGAAGATTGCTGCAAAACAAAAAGGCGAAAGCACTTTATGGCCAGTATTTGGAGGATGGAATTGTATCCGTAAGTGAACTTGGTGGTTGGGAATGTGCTAAATGCCACTATTAATTAACGAATCGAAGTAGTCGAAAATCATATGGGAATGACAAGAAAATATTGGAAAGGTCTTGAAGAGTTGAAAGAGACCCCCGAGTTCCTCAAGTCGAAAGAACAAGAGTTTCCTTCACAAATGTCAGTGGAAGATTTTTTGTCGGATGAGAATCTGAAAGAGACTTCTACAGCACGTCGCGACTTCCTTAAATTTCTGGGCTTTAGTGTAGCGGCAGCAACTGTTGCAGCGTGTGAAGCACCAGTAACTAAGGTAATTCCTTACGTAAACAAACCTGAAGATGTAACGCCAGGTATGCCGACATGGTATGCGTCTACATATTATGATGGTCAATCATACGCAAGCATCCTTGTTAAAACGCGTGAAGGTCGTCCGATCTATATCAAAGGAAACAAAGACTTTGGAATGACAAACGGAGGAACAAACGCGCAAATTATCGCGTCAGTTCTTGGTTTGTATGACAGTGCCCGCCTTCAAGGACCAATGTACAGTGGTTCTGAAACGTCATGGAAACAGTTGGATTCGGCTGTAATGGCTGGATTGAAGTCGGCAAACAAAGTGACCATCGTTACAAATACGATCATCAGCCCTTCTTTTAAAGCGGCGGTTGATCAATTGGCAATAGCGATTGGAGCAACTCCTGAAAATGGAAAAGTAAACCATATCCAATACGACGCAGTTTCCTATGCTGGAATGCGCTTGGCGAACAAAGACAACTTTGGCGCTGAAATTATTCCTTCGTATGATTTCGCGAAAGCGAAAACAATCGTTAGTGTTGGTGCTGATTTCTTGTCTACATGGTTGATGCCAACGGCGTTTGCTACGCAATATGGTATGCGAAGAAATCCTGATGGAGATTGGATGTCTAAACACTTCCAATTTGAATCTAACATGTCAGTGACTGGATCGAATGCGGATTACCGTGGAATGATTAAGCCGTCTGAACAAGCAAATGTATTGGCTTACATCTTAAAGGCATTCAATGTGTCAACGGGAGTGTCAACAACACTTTCTGCAGATGCAGCGAAAATTGCGGATGCTGCAGTGAAAGCGTTGAAAGCATCGAAAGGTGAATCAATCGTTGTTGCGGGATCGAACAATAAATCCGTACAACTTCTTGCCAATAAATTGAACAATGTTCTTGGCGCATACGGAACAACAATTGACCTGAATGAAAAGGTGAACTTGTTTAAGTCTGAAGACGCGAAGATGAACGCTTTTGTGAAAGATGTCATTGGAGGTAGAGCTTCAGATGCCGTTCTTTTCTTGGGCGTTAATCCTGTTTATACCTTGTCAAATGGAAAAGCATTTGGTGAAGCCTTGAAGAAAGTGAAACTCTCGATTTCTTTTTCTTCACATGCAGATGAAACAGCAGTTCATTGTAAATACAGTGCTCCAGATCATCACGCATTGGAATCTTGGGCTGATTATAACCCTACAACTTCTCACTTCGCTGTAGCGCAACCAACGATCCGACCATTGTTCAACACAGCTTCGGCTTTGGAAACAATGTTGGTTTGGGCGGGTAAAGCTTCGCGTGGTGGAAAAGATTCAAAAACAGCACACGAGTTTATTCGTTCGAATTGGCAGACTTCACCACTTTTGACGACAGCTGAAGGTGTGGCAGATTTGACTAACTTCTGGAATATGGCAGTGCACAATAGCTGTGTAACTGCACCACAAGCGACTGATGCTGTACCATTGGTATTTGCGGATGCGAAGATTGGAGCTGTTCCAACTGCATCTGGATTGGAGATCTCCTTGTATCAAAAAACAGGAATCGGAATTGGTGCGCAAGCAAACAACCCTTGGTTGCAAGAGTTGCCAGATCCAATGACGAAAGTAACTTGGGACAACTACATCACCATGAATCCATCTGAAATGGAGAAAGGTGGTTACGTAACAACATACGATCAAGAGCACGGATTGAACCTAGCGACAGTTACTGTTGAAGGTGCATCTGTGACATTGCCAGTTTATCCTCTTCCTGGTCAAGCGCCGGGTACTGTAGGTATCGCACTTGGATATGGTCGTGGTGAAAACGGTGAACAAATCGGTAAAGCGGCGTTTCAAACAAAAGAATACGGAGGTTACGCAGCATCTGAGGATGGGAAATTGATTCCAATCGGCGCCAACGTTTTCCGTTTCGTTCAAAATGAAAATGGAACCATGGCGTATGAAGTTTCTGGTTCGATCAAGAAAGCAGAAGGAACATACAGCATTGCAGCGACACAAATTCACCACACGGTGATGGGTCGTTTCTCCATTGTTCGTGAAACAACATTAGATACATTTACAAACAAGGACAAGGAAGCGTACAATCCTGCGCACATGCTTAAAAAGCTGGATAAGGATGGCAACCATGTTGAACGTCCGATTAGTGAATTTGACCTATGGGATGCACATCCTGTAGAAAAAATTGGACACCGTTGGGGAATGACAATCGACCTTTCATCTTGTATTGGTTGTGGTTCTTGCTTAATCGCTTGTCAATCTGAAAATAACGTACCCGTTGTAGGTAAAGATGAGGTAAGAAGAGGTCGTGAAATGCACTGGTTGCGTATCGACCGTTATTTTGCATCAGAAGAAGAAGCAGCTGTTGGAACGCGTAAAGATGCAGAGACCTTTAGCTTTGATGAGGCAGAAATTGCTGCATTGAATCCAAAGGTAGTTCACATGCCAATGTTGTGTCACCACTGTAACCACGCTCCTTGTGAGACTGTTTGTCCGGTGGCAGCAACAACACATAGCAATGAAGGATTGAATCAAATGGCTTACAACCGTTGTATCGGTACACGTTACTGTGCGAACAACTGTCCGTACAAAGTGCGTCGCTTCAACTGGTTCAACTACCCATCATACAAGAAGTTTACTGAAGTGAATCCTGCACAGGATGACCTAGGTAGAATGGTATTGAATCCAGATGTTACTGTTCGTACACGTGGTGTCATGGAGAAATGTTCATTCTGTGTTCAGCGTATACAAGCAGGTAAGCTTGTGGCGAAAAAAGAGTCTCGTCCAGTGATGGATGGTGATTTCGCTTCTGCATGTGTGGATGCTTGTCCTACAAACGCAATCACTGTTGGGGACTGGAATGATTTGAAATCTATGGTACGCTCAAGTGCTGATGACAAGCGTTCATACCAAGCACTAGAAGAAGTAGGTGTTCGTCCGAATATCTGGTACAAAGTGAAAGTGCGCAATGAGAAAAACGATGTGTTGGATGCTTTGCAAGTTGCGGAAGGACACGATGCAGCGAAAGGTCACGGGAATAAAAAGAAACATCATTAATTGATAAAAATCTGTTGTAATGCATAAGGAAGCAGCAATTAGAGAGCCCCTCATCTTAGGTCACAAGACCTACCACGATGTTACGGAGGATGTATGTAAGCCTATTGAGGATAAGGCGCCACGTATGTGGTATATCCTTTTCGGGATTGCATTGATCATTGGCTTGTACGGAGTAGGTAGTATCTTGTATCTTCTAGGTACCGGCATCGGTGTTTGGGGATTGAACAAAACCATTGGATGGGCTTGGGATATCACAAACTTCGTATGGTGGGTAGGTATCGGTCACGCCGGAACCTTGATTTCAGCGGTGCTCTTGTTGTTCCGCCAGAAATGGAGAATGGCGATTAACCGTTCAGCAGAAGCGATGACAATCTTCGCGGTATTCATGGCGGGATTGTTTCCATTGATTCACATGGGTCGACTATGGGTTGGTTACTGGACTTTGCCTTTGCCAAACCAATTCGGTTCGTTGTGGGTAAACTTCAACTCACCACTACTTTGGGACGTTTTCGCGATTTCGACATACCTTTCTGTATCATTGGTTTTCTGGTACATTGGTTTGATTCCTGACTTCGCAACTATTCGCGATCGTGCGAAGAAGCCCTTGTCTAAGAAAATGTACTCGATCTTGGCTTTTGGATGGTCTGGCCGCGCAAAACATTGGAACCGTTTCGAATTGGTTTCTTTGGTCTTGGCGGGTCTCGCTACACCACTAGTGTTCTCGGTTCACTCGATCGTATCCTTTGACTTTGCCACCTCAGTAATTCCTGGTTGGCATACAACAATCTTCCCTCCTTACTTTGTGGCAGGTGCTGTGTTCTCTGGATTCGCGATGGTACAAACACTACTTTTGGTGATGCGTAAGGCAATGGGACTTGAAGCATATATCCATACGAAACACGTGGAATACATGAACATCGTGATCATGGTGACGGGTTCAATCGTAGGGGTTGCTTACTTGACAGAGTTGTTCGTTTCATGGTACTCAGGAGTGGAATATGAATCATATGCATTCATCAACCGTTTCTCTGGTCCTTACTGGTGGGCATATTGGTCAATGATGACATGTAACGTAATTAGCCCGCAGTTGATGTGGTTCCGTCCTTTGAGAAGAAGCTTGTTGTTTACATTCATCATCTCCATTGTCGTGAATATCGGTATGTGGTTCGAACGTTACGTTATTATCGTGACATCCTTGCACCGCGACTACCTTCCGTCGGCTTGGAGTATGCACTACCCAAGTCACATCGATATTGCCATCTATATTGGAACAATCGGATTGTTCTTCACCTTCTTCTTGTTGTTTGCCCGTTACTTCCCTGTACTTGCATTGAACGAAATCAAAACAATCTTGAAATCTTCAGGTGAATCTTATAAGAATGCACCGGATCATTCACACGACAATCACTCAAACCATTAATGTTAGGATCATGGCAGAGAAAGTAATATATGCAATGTATGACGACGACGATGTGCTAAAAGATGGCGCAAAGAAGTTGGTTGCAAAAGGAGTAAAAATCTCGGAAGTATTTTCACCGTTTCCGATTCACGGGATTGATCCAATCATCGGTATTAAAAATACCCGTTTGGGAATTTTGGCCTTCATCTATGGAATTACGGGTACCATGTTGGCAACCTATGGAATGCGTTTCTTTATGGTGGAAGACTGGCCGATGAATATTGGTGGAAAACCAAACTTCACGTATTTGGACAACATGTTGGCGTTTATTCCAATTACGTTTGAGTTCACTGTATTGTGTGCTGCTCACGGAATGGCAATTACATATTTGTTGAGAAACAAAACATTGCCTGGTATGCCAGCGCAAAATCCTGACCCACGCACAACGGATGATAAATTTGTGATGGAAATTCGCTTATCAGAAAATTCAAGCTTCTCTGCGGAGCAGTTGGAAGGAATGATTCGCGAAACAGGAATGATCGAATTGGATCAAAAAGAAATTAAATAATTGCCAGGTATTGTAAGATACTGCGTCTGACACAAAAAATATATTAGACAGATGAAAATGAACTTCAAGGCATTAGCAGGTTTGACCATGATTGCAGCGACAGGATTTATTCTTGGCTCTTGTACATCAAACCCAGACAGCTCCGGATTGGAATACATGCCAGATATGTACCGTTCACCAGCGATAGAACCTTATGTGGATTATGGTGAGGTGCGCGGAAAAGAGTACATGAACATGAAAATGACCTTGTCAGCGATGACTCCACCTGCGGGAGCAATTCCTTACTTCGGAACAGATTCAGCAACGGTTTCATTGATGTTGCCCTATTTCCGCAAAGCGAACATTGCTTTCCGCGAAACGCATGGTATGTATGGAGCAGATTTAACAACGACAGACGAATATACCTTGGCAGCAGGGGATGTGAATCCGTTTAAAGTTACTGCTGCTAATTCTGAAGAGATTTTCAAAACAGGTAAAGAATTGTACACTGCTATGTGTCAGCACTGCCACGGTGAAAAAGGAGACGGAAATGGTCCTATGGTATTGAGTGGGGCTTATGCGGGTGTTCCGAATTACCAGGATCGTGCAGCCGTTTCTGACGGACAAATGTTCTACTCAATCTACTACGGAAAAGGAGCAATGGGATCACACAGATCTCAGTTGAATAAAAAGGAAATTTGGACCTTGGTACATTATGTAAATCGTTTCCAGGATCCAAATTATGGAAAGTTTGATGCAAGCGGATTGGCCATGGCTGCTCCTGCTGCAGCAGATACAACAGCAGCGGCAAAGAAATAATCATCTGAATGACTACGAACATGGAATTCAAAATTACGAATAGAGCAAAAACAGTAACCTTGGCATTAATCGTTGTCGGTTTATTGTTCACAGCGATCGGCATCTTTACCGGTATGAGCGATCATCATTTTGCAACACGCTTGCTTGCAAATGGGCTGATCAACAGTTTCTTCTTTTTTGCTTTAGGTCTAGGAGCTTTGTTCTTCTTGGCCTTGCAATACGCAACTGAAACAGGATGGTATGCTTCTGTGAAGCGTGTTATTGAAGCAGTAGCAGGTTTCCTTCCTTATGGAATGATGCTTATGTTGGTGACTTTGTTGACGATCACGTTTATGCATGGCGCCCACATCTACTCATGGATGGATCCAGCAATGTACACAAAAGGGAGTCACCATTACGATGCAATTATCGCAGGTAAACGTCCTTTCTTAAATGAGATTTTCTTTTGGATTAGAACCTTGGTGTATATGGCGATCTATTACATCTTCTGGATGGGCTTTAGAAAGCGATCATTGTTGGAAGATTCAATAGGAGGAACAGAGCTTCACTTCAAAAACTACAAAAAAGCAGCTACGTTCTTGGTGTGCTTTGCTGTATTCAGCTCAACTTCATCTTGGGATTGGTTGATGTCAATTGATGTGCATTGGTTCTCTACTTTGTTTGGATGGTACACATTCGCAGGAATGTGGTGTTCAACAATGGTAGTTCTTGTTTTGACAACACTTTATTTGAAAAAATTGGGTTACTTGCCAAATGTAAACGATAGTCACATCCATGACCTTGGTAAATGGACATTCGCAACTTCATTCTTGTGGTCATACCTTTGGTTCTCTCAGTTCATGTTGATTTGGTACGCAAACATCGGTGAAGAAGTCGCTTATTACATCATGCGTATTGAGAACTTTAAAATACTTTATTTCTCTATGTTCTTGATCAACTTCGCATTCCCGATGTTAATTTTGATGTCAAGAGATGCAAAAAGAAATGCCGGAATCTTGACCTTGGTTGGTTTAATCATTCTTACAGGTCACTGGTTGGATGTTTATATCATGGTTTCTGCAGGAACACTTGGAGCGCAAGCTCAATTTGGATTCTTAGAATTGGGAATGGTGCTCGCAGTATTGGGATTCTTCGTTCGTATGATTTTAGTAAATCTGACAAAGGCTCCACTTACACCGGCGAACCACCCATTCTTGGATGAAAGTGTTCACCACGAAATATAATTTGAATTTATTTTATCACAGATAATTGACTAAAGATGTTAAGTAAATTAATCGCATTGCTCGTAATCGTTTTGGGTGTTGTTGCAATCGCCCAATTGGTTCGTGTTTACGAATTGTCGTCTAAGCTCCGTAACCGCGGCGAACACGAAATTACAGACCGTGACAATAACTTCAATGGACGAATGATGTTCATGTTTGTTATTGCCTTGTATGTATTTTTCTTATGGCTAGTTCTTCGTTTCGGTTGGACAGGACGAGGAGAAGCGGCATCTACAATCGGTCGTGAAACGGACTGGTTGTTGAATGTTAACTTTATAGTAATCATTGCTGCTTTCCTTTTAACAAACACATTGTTGTTTTATTTCACGTACCGATATGTGCGTAAGGAAGGCGTTAAAGCATTCTATTACCCACACAACAACAAGTTAGAGATGCTTTGGACGGTAGTGCCAGCTTGTGTACTTGCAGTGATTATCATTCTTGGATTGAAGAAATGGAACGATGCTACTTCAGCAGCTTCTGATGAAGCGATTCGTGTGGAACTGTTCTCAAAGCAGTTTGGTTGGACGGCGCGTTATTCTGGGTACGATAACATCCTTGGTCGTTTCGATTATAAATTGACGACAGACAAGAATGAATTGGCCATTATGACAACGGCAACGATCGATAGCGCAATCTTCGCTATGGAACATGGTTTAACAGGAATTGATTCCTTAGTGTCGAAATTGAACAACCGTAAAATCATGTTGGTTCCTGAGGAACGTGAGAAAATGGAAACTGATCTCTCTCGTAAGGAGCGATTGATTCGTTTGTTGTATCAAATGCGCGCACATCACGATAAGAAAATGGATCGTGCTGCAGAAGATGATATCATTCAAAGAGACACATTGTACCTTTGTGCGAATAAAGAATATGAATTTAACTTCCGTGCAAAAGATGTGCTTCACTCAGCATATTTCCCTCATTTCCGAGCTCAAATTAATACCGTGCCTGGTATGACAACACGATTTAAGTTTACCCCAGACATCACAACGAAGGAAATGCGCGTCAAGAAAAATGACGCAAAATTCAACTACGTGTTGATGTGTAACAAAATATGTGGTGGTGCCCATTACCAAATGAAAATGATTGTAGTTGTGTTGTCTGAAAAGGAATACAACAAATGGATGAAAGGTGCGCAGGCGAAAACGTTCAAGTCAACATTCTCTCCAGCTCCAGCTGCACCAGCAGCTATGACACCAGCAGATTCAACAGGGGTGGTGATAGATACAATGGCAATGCCTGCACCCGTTAAATAATTAAGATTTACAACTCTTTAAATAAAGTCAAATGTCAGCAATAGCGCACGAAGAACACGGACATCACGAAGCACACGGTCATCACGACCATGAGCACCATGAAGAACATTTCGTTTCGAAGTACATCTTCAGTCATGACCACAAAATGATCGGAAAACAATTCTTGATCACCGCTGTGTTCATGGGAGTTGTCGCCATGTTACTTTCTATTCTTTTCAGAATCCAATTGGCTTGGCCAGGTGAGAGTTCTGATTTCTTATCGTTCTTCTTGGGTGAAACTTGGGCGCCAGAAGGTGTCTTGAAGGAAGACATGTACCTTGGACTTGTAACGATTCACGGAACAATCATGGTATTCTTCCTTTTAACGGGTGGATTGTCAGGTACTTTCTCGAATATCCTCATTCCTTTGCAGTTGGGGGCGCGTGATATGGCATCTGGTTTCTTGAACATGCTTTCGTTCTGGTTCTTCTTTATCTCTTCGATCTTAATGTTCTGTTCTTTGTTTATTGAAACAGGACCAGCAATGGCAGGATGGACAGTTTATCCTCCTCTCTCCGCATTGCCTCAAGCGGTTTCAGGATCAGGTTTGGGTATGACTATGTGGTTGTTCTCTATGGCTATTTTCATTGCCGGATCGTTGATTGGGTCATTGAACTACATCGTAACAGTATTGAACTTGCGTACAGCAGGGATGACGATGACACGCATGCCATTGACCATCTGGACTTTCTTCGTTACAGCTATTCTTGGTGTTCTTTCATTCCCGGTTTTACTTTCAGCAGCCTTATTGTTGATCATGGACCGTTTGGCAGGAACGAGCTTCTATCTTTCAGACATCATTGTACAAGGTGAGATGTTAACGAATCACGGTGGGTCTCCACTGTTGTTCCAACACTTGTTCTGGTTCTTAGGTCACCCTGAGGTGTACATCGTACTCCTTCCGGCTTTGGGCCTTTCTTCAGAAATTATATCTACGAACTCACGTAAGCCGATCTTTGGTTACCGTGCGATGATTGGTTCTATCTTGGCTATTGGTTTCCTATCCTTCATTGTATGGGGTCACCACATGTTTATAACGGGAATGAATCCGTTCTTAGGTAGTGTGTTCGTATTTACGACCTTGTTGATTGCGATTCCTTCAGCCGTAAAGGTATTTAACTACTTGACAACGCTTTGGAAAGGGTCTTTGGTCCTTACTCCAGCAATGTTGTTCGCGATTGGATTGGTTTCAACATTTATCACTGGGGGGGTTACAGGAATTATCCTTGCGGATTCTGCTTTAGATATTGCCGTGCACGATACCTACTTCGTTGTTGCCCACTTCCACATTGTAATGGGAATGTCGGCAGTCTTCGGAATGTTCGGTGGTGTTTACCACTGGTTCCCTAAAATGTTCGGTCGAATGATGAATACCCGTTTGGGATATGTTCACTTCTGGATTACAATCATCGGAGCATACGGTGTATTCTTCCCAATGCACTTCGTGGGATTGGCAGGAGCACCTCGTCGTTATTACGATTATTCAGTATATGGTGAATTTGACCAAGGATCTTTGGACATGATGATGGACTTGAACGTAATCATTACTGTTTTTGCGATTTTTGCAGCTATTGGTCAGCTCTTGTTCTTATTTAACTTCTTCTACAGCATCTTCCGCGGCCCTAAGGCGCCTCAAAACCCTTGGAATTCCAATACATTGGAGTGGACAACGCCAGTAGAGCATATTCACGGTAACTGGCCAGGTGAATTGCCTACAGTTTACCGTTGGCCGTACGATTATTCGAAGCCTGGAGCGGAGAAGGATTTCATTCCACAAAACGTTCCTTTGGCTGAAGGTGAAGAAGAACATTAGTCAAACTTGATAATACTTATAAAGCCTCCCGTTTTTAACGAGAGGCTTTTGTATTTTTGTAAAAACGCAATTCATTGGAAGAAGAGGACTCATTCGATTATCGTCAGGAAGAACAAAATAATGGTGAACAGGAATATGATAAGGTGCTTCGCCCGAAGAAACTGTCTGATTTTGCTGGTCAACCTTCCATTGTTGAAAACCTTGAGATTTTTGTAAAGGCGGCAACTCTTCGCGGAGAACCTTTGGATCATGTGTTGTTGCACGGCCCTCCCGGACTCGGTAAAACTACTTTGGCGAATATCATTGCCAATGAGCTTAATGTAGGATTTAAAGTGACTAGCGGCCCTGTGTTGGATAAACCAGGTGATTTAGCAGGACTTCTTACCAATCTAAATGAAGGGGATGTGCTATTTATCGATGAAATCCATCGCCTAAGCCCTGTTGTTGAAGAGTACCTATATTCAGCTATGGAGGATTATGTCATCGATATTCTCATCGATAGTGGACCAAATGCACGAAGCATTCAGATTACCTTAAATCCCTTTACCCTTATTGGAGCAACAACACGTTCAGGACTTTTGACATCCCCTTTAAGGGCGCGCTTTGGGATTAATTCGCGCCTTGAATATTACGATGCGAAAACATTGACAAGTATTGTTGAACGCTCATCTGGACTTCTTAACATTCCAATTGATGAAGCCGCTGCGTATAAAATAGCTTCGCGAAGTCGGGGGACTCCTCGTATCGCCAATGCATTGCTCCGTAGAGTGCGTGATTTTGCGCAAATCAAGGGAACTGGTGTCATTGATGAGGAAATTACTGAAGTGGCTTTAAAAGCACTCAATGTGGATGAAAATGGTCTGGATGAAATGGATATCCGAATCCTAAAGGCCATCATTGACAAGTTTAGTGGAGGCCCAGTAGGTCTGACCACCATCGCTACAGCCATTGGAGAAAATGCGGGCACCTTAGAGGAAGTGTATGAACCGTTCTTGATTCAAGAAGGTTTTTTGATGCGAACGCCGCGTGGACGGAAAGCCACAGAGAAGGCATTGCGCCATTTCGGTAAAAGCCTCGGTTGGGCTCAAGGCGGACTGTTCTAAATCGAGTAGATGTCATCAGCAGACAAATACACTGCACTCATTAAGCAAAGGGCAAGCGATCAAGGGTTCTTGTATTGTGGAATTTCTAAAGCCGACTTTTTACCGGAGGAAGCCCCTAAATTGGAAGAATGGCTGCGTTTGGGGTATCAAGGTTCGATGTCGTACATGGAACGCAATTTTGACAAACGCTTAGATCCGCGTCTTCTCGTTGAGGGTGCAAAATCAGTGGTCACCCTAATTTACAATTATTTCCCAGCCGAAAAGCCGACTAACGAAACAGCGCCAAAAATCTCCAAGTATGCGTATGGTGAAGACTACCATGTCGTGATCAAGGATAAACTCTTTGAGTTGATGGAATACATAGAACAAGAGATCGGTGAGGTCAGTGGGCGTGTATTTGTTGATTCTGCACCCGTAATGGATAAGGCTTGGGCCAAGAAATCAGGCGCTGGATGGATCGGAAAGCATACCAATCTCGTTCGACCAGGTGTGGGATCTTTCTTTTTCATTGCTGAATTGATCATTGATCTTGACCTCATTCCAGATGGACCTATCAAAGATTATTGTGGGACATGCACACGCTGCATTGATGCCTGCCCGACGGAAGCTATTGTTGCTCCGTATCTGTTGGATGGATCAAAATGTATTTCTTACCTCACGATTGAATTGAAAGAGGCAGTCATTGATGGTGGATTCAAAGGACAAATGGACAACTGGATGTTTGGCTGTGATATATGTCAGGATGTGTGTCCTTGGAATCGTTTTTCGGTTCCTCATAGTGAGCCTCGTTTTACTCCTATGGAAGGATTATTGGAGCTGTCGACCGACGACTGGACACATATCACAGAGGAAGTCTTCACCAGATATTTTAAGAAAAGTGCCATTTCGCGTACAAAGTTCGAAGGACTGCAACGGAATATTCGGTTTTTAACAGAAGATTAATGCAACCCAAGTGGAATATTTGTCATCTTTGAGTTAGAAGAAAAGAGTATGATTCCAGATAATAGTGTTGTTGGTGAAGTGTCTACGAACATGGATCCCTATATTGGCGCATGGACAAAGGAGCAAGCCGCACACCTTTTACGCAGAAGCACCTTCGGCCCAACCTTTCAGCAGATCACGAACGCTGTAGCATCAGGAATGAATGCTACGGTAACGAACTTACTGCAAATTCCAGCGACAGGCCTTCCATTGAGTTACGACCCAAACGAGACAATCTCTGCAGCAGGTTCTACGTGGATCAATAGTGTTTATCCTGCAGATGTGACGAGTGCGCAACTGCATGAAAATGCACGAATAAAGTCTCTAGGTGCATGGTTGATGAAGCGAATCAACACGGAAAATACCACCATTGCAGAAAAGATGTGTTTGTTCTGGCAAAATCACTTTGCAGCAACCTTGGCACCAGATGCCCGGGCAAGTTATACCTATCACACACTCATTCGCACACATGCCCTTGGCAATTTCAAGCAATTCGTCAAAGAGATGACCATCGATCCAACGATGCTGTTGTTCTTGAATGGAGCCACAAATACCTTGTACAGCCCAAATGAAAATTATGCCCGTGAAATTCTCGAGTTATTTACCATAGGAAAAGGTCCTCAAATTGGACCAGGTGATTATACCAATTATACAGAAGAAGACGTCGCAGCGGGGGCTAAAGTATTCACAGGATACATCGTTGAAGGACTCAGAAGTACTACACTGACTTCGGTTGGTTCTACCTATTACGATTTGCTTCATGACCAGACTACAAAGCAACTTTCTGTGCATTTCGGGAATCAAACCATCGCAGCAAATGGTGCCAATGAATATTCAGACTACATCGATGTAATTTTTCAGCAGCCCGCAGTCGCTCAATACATGTGTACGAAATTGTACAGGTACTTCGTCAACTATGATCTAACAACAGATGTAGAGACGAATGTCATTCCAGTGATGGCGCAAACCATGATCGATAACAATTATGATGTGCTGCCTGTTCTTCAGCAGCTTCTGACAAGCCAGCACTTTTATGATGTAGCCATCCGGGGAGCAATCATTCGCAATCCATTAGAAGTGGTTTTTGGCATGTTTAATCCAACATCTGCGGTGCCAAATTACACCTTGTCGACCAATTCAGACATGTATGTGACTTTGTATTATTATGCACAAACGATGGGACAGGCCTACGGAACTCCACCAAGTGTGGCGGGCTGGATTGCCTATTACCAAGCGCCAGCATTTTCAAAGTTATGGGTCAATTCTACGACCATAAAAAGTCGATTTGACTTGGCGAATTACATTACACTTTTTACTGGAGTGCCAGTGAATGGATCAAATTTTAAAGTAGATGCACTTGCATTGGTGAATGGACTTTCTTCACCGAATGATGCGGTTGCGGTCATCGATGATTTGTGTACTGTGTTTTTTCCAAAGACCATTTCGTCCACACAGAAATTGACCTTGAAGTTTATTTTAACAGGTGGATTGCCCGATTTCGAATGGACCGTAGACTATGATGCCTATGCCGCCGACCCAACCAATGCAAACGTATCAAATCCGATAAAAAGTAAAGTGGAACAGGTGTTGTCTAGAATATTTCAGATGCCTGAATTCCAAACCATTTAATTGTCATGAGTATGAAAAGAAGAAATTTTTTAAAGAACATGACCATGGCGTCCGTTGCGGCTCCATTTGCCTTAAATGGCATGAATTATCAAGGTATCGCCAAGAAGTTATTCAATTATTCAAAGTCAGCCGAGGACCGTGTATTGGTCATCATTCGCTTGAATGGGGGAAATGATGGATTAAATACGGTGATTCCTCTCGACCAATATGAGAATTTGCTCCTTCAACGCCCCAATGTCCTAATCCCTCAACCAAACATCATTCAAGTAACACCCGAGCTAGGCTTTCATCCCGTCATGACCGGCATGAATACAATGTTCAATGAAGGTACCTTGACCATCATTCAGAATGTGGGATACCCCGAACAGAATCGTTCGCATTTTCGATCCATGGACATCTGGTCAACGGGAATGATGGATGTGGCTGAAACACGTGGTTGGTTAGGTCGCTATTTCGAGGGCGTATATCCCAATTATCCAGATGGATATCCAAATTCGACAAACCCAGATCCTTTTGCGATCAGCATGGGTTATGAGGTGTCTTCGACATGTCAGGGTTTAATGGCGAATTTTTCGCATGCCGTAAGTGACCCTTTTGCAGCAGTCAATTTGGTCAATACGGGCACGACAAACGATGGCAGCTATTACGGTTCTCACATGGAATACCTTTCCATTTTGATCAATCAAACGAATCAATACGCGGATACCATTAACGCTGCAGCGAATGCAGGCTCGTCCTTATCAACACTATATGATGTCAATAATCCGTTAGCCATGCAGTTGCGCAATGTGGCAAAAATGATTTCGGGTGGCTTGAAAACAAAGGTGTATATCCTCAATATCGATGGATTCGATACCCATGATTCTCAAGTTTCCTCCACCAGTCCAGTCACAGGAAATCATGCAGATTTATTGAAACGACTTTCAGATGCAGTAAGCGCTTTCCAAAATGACCTTGGTTTGCTTGGGATTTCCAATCGTGTCGCTGGATTTACCTTCTCTGAGTTTGGCCGACAGATTGCCTCAAATGCAAGTTTTGGGACCGATCACGGCGATGCAGCACCGATGTTCCTCTTTGGGTCGTGCATTAACTCAGGCATCATCGGTTCAAATCCAGTCATCTCGAATGCGGTGAATGCCCAAGATGCCGTTCCCATGCAAATTGATTTTAGGGATGTCTATGCCTCCATTTTGAAAGATTGGTTTGAAGTGCCAGAATCTGAAATTCAACCACTTTTTGAGCAGACAATCACGTATTATCAAGTTTTAGGAGCTTGCAATGTTGGACTAGATGAATTGGTGGATGAACGTGATAAAGGCATTGTCTATCCGAATCCTGCGATGAACAATGCTACGGTTCGATTCAAGTGCCAAAGTGAATGGGTAAAAATAGAGCTTTCAGACATCAATGGTCGACCAATCAAGCAGGTGTATGACAGCAATCTCGCCCAGGGTGTGCACCACATTCCTTTTGAATTGGACGGATTGAAATCGGGGCAATATTTCCTTACGGTCATGAAGCAATCGGGCAAGGAAACCATTTCGATGACGAAAATAGATTGAAAAAGACAAAAGACACTTCTTCGCTCTTTGAGCTTCGAAGGACAAAAGACCGCTTCGCTGAAAGACTTTAAAGAAGTTACTAATTACTAGTTACAAGTTACGAGTTGTTTGGTTTTCACTTCGAGGGCTGCGCAGGCTCAGGGTAGTCTCGCACAAAGTGTGTAAAGCCGAAAGTTATTCTGAAATTTTTAGCTCACAAATTGAATCAATTAGAGCCCCTTATTCATCAAGTAAAGAATAAAATAATTTAATCTAGAAAGATCGAATTGCTCGGACACCGAAAACTTCAGATTTACCCCCAATATTCTGATTCCCATCACCAAAACTCTCTCTCATTGCATGGTTCCCACCAGCAGCGTATTCAGTTGAGCTCCAATACATAATGTTTAATGACATTCCAATCGCTACCTTATTTAAATACAATTTATTTAGTTCACTCAGACTTGGTAAATACCAATCCGAGTATACACCAACAACCAAATCCCCGCACAAACGAGCAGCGATACCAGCTGTAGCACAACCTGCCATAATATCGATAGTGTTTTGATTACCCGTTCCTAATAAGGTTCCATCAGCACCTGAAATAGTAGTTCCTTGACAGCCCCATCCTACGGATGTGCCCTGATTCGTCGGCGCTGCTATTAAACCATGTATTTGCCCAGCAACATAACCAGGGTCTCCACTTACAAAAATATAGGCTAATATGCCTCCTTGATAAGCTTGACCAATTCCTAATGAAGCGGCGCCACCAATCATATTCGTAAATAGTGTACCATTGTAAACTTGCGCTTCACCGCTAGTTCCGCAATTTGTGCACCATACTATTAATCCAGCTGTAGGAGAAACTATTGCATCCCTTTGAGCAGCGGTCATTCGCGGAGGCAAGAAACCTTTGGTTGTACTTGTTACATCTAGTTCAGCGGATATATGTGGAGTTGAGGTACCAATTCCAACTTGAGCATTTGCGTTTACAGCACTAAAATTTAGTGCAACGAAGCACAGAATATTCAATTTGTTTTTCATTAGTTTGATTTTTTAAGATTAATTTTTGGGTGTTTTAATTACAATAATTTGACGAATTTTTCTGTAAAACTTCCGGAATTTGAGGTGAGAAAAATAATGTAAACACCTGAATTAAATGAGTTTATATCAATTGAAAAAGAACTAATAGGATCTATAAATGTTTTTGATAAAACAATTATTCCTTTTGAATCAAGAATTTGGAAACCTATAATATCTTCACTTATCAAATCGATATTAACATTTTCATTTCCTGGATTTGGACTAATTCGCAAGGCATTTTCTTTTCCAATACAACCATCAACAAAAACGATATTAGAATAACTTGTAGCACCATCAAAATCAGTTTGTTTCAAACGGTAATATCTTTCTTGTCTAAAAGGTTCATTATCTGTCCAATAATAATTGAGTAATTGGGTTGAATTCCCAGCACCATTAGAAATAAATACATTTATCCAACTCTCTCCATCCAAGCTCCTTTCAACGGAAAAATAATAATTGTTATGTTCTGATGCTGTAGACCATTTCACATCTACAGCAGCATTATTACAATTGGCATCAAATGAAATTAATTCTATAGGTAAAGGATTATTTGTAGTTGTTGAAGCTAAGGTAAATGGGCTAAATGAACTTATTGTGCTTGCTGAAACTATTGTTCCAGCAGCCAGTGTTCCTGTTGTGCCTCCATTTCCATGATCTTTCCACATCGTTCCATTCCATCGCGCAATGAGTAATTCGGATGGATTTGATACGCCGCATGAATAGGAATTATCCCAAGAAAGAGAAATTGAAACCGAAGATGTTCCTGTAATTCTATTCAGTAGCCAATATTCACAAAGCGAAATTACAGACAGAGTAGGATCCTTCAATCCAACGTCATATTGTAAATTAGGATTAGACTTAAAATATTTACAGGCGTAGACATCAGTAAGGGAAGAAGGAGCTGAAATTGCAGCCTTACGTAATTTTATGCCATCTCCAACTGGAAATTCGAAGGGATCATTGCCTTTTTTAAAGCACCATCCGTTAATATGAGACGCATTTGAAGAACTCGTATGTGTGGCTTGGTCCTTAAATATAATTTCACTTGAATTTGTGATCAAATCTCCAGCAAGAAAAGTAAAATTTCCGCCAAAAGACAAACTATTAGTAACACTAAATGCTGAGCCCAAAGCCAAAGTAGTTAGCGATAAATCACTTGCATTATTTAACGTTATGTTACAATCAATTGCTCCACCGTTTGCATCAATGGATTGTAAACCATCGGCAGAAAAAGTTAACATTCCTAATCCAGCAAAGCTTGCACCAACTCCCATGAAAGTTGAAACACATTTGTTTTGAATCGAACCATCATTAATAATTTGAGCAGTAGGCTCAGCAATAAAATTATTTTCAAAAACAGAGATACTACCTGAAGCAGAAACACTGCAAATTCCTTTTATGTAAAATTGAGCATTTGCTTTTAACAACGTGAAAGAACATATGACAACTAGAGAATATTTCCAATTAAATTTGAATTTCGTAGTGTAAATTATATTAAACATATGAAGGAATGCTGATTTGATTGATAGTGATTTGAGTATCCATAGATTCGGCTTTATAAATAATTAATTTTTGAGCACAATAATTAAAGTAGAATGGTGTCCGCAAAGATATTATTCAGTATTCTTTTTGCTTTATTCGAAAAATTGGATTTGCAATTTCAACAAAACATTTCAACCTTTCAACAAGTCATTTAAAATCATTTCAGCAAAACAACAAGTATATTTGCGAATAAATTATGTGGACTAATATTAAAATGCAATTAGGTTTTTCTAAACAAATCGCTTTCATTTTTTGAAATAAAAAACGTTACTAAGCTACATATTGATTGAATGAGTTATTTAGAAAGCAGTATTTACATAACAACAGGAATAATTGGTTTTATGACGATGATTCTGTTGTCTTTTTCTTTTCGTTCCAATAAATCGGTAAATATTTTCCTGTTTTTGATTCTTTCAATTGTTTGTCTGAGGATGTTGCTTCTTGGAAGCTATGAAATGAAATTGCAAACTTTTGGGAAAGATATCCCAGAACCCTATCACGCGATTATTTTGATAAATATTCCCTTGTTTTATTTTTATATTAAATCAATTGTTACCGATAGCAAATCGTTCAAATGGAAACACGTATTGCATTTTATTTTCCCTCTTTTAGTTGTTTTATCTTTTTTTAAAAACAGTCAATTTACAGAGAACTTTTTCGCTCTACCTCTAACATTAAAATATACTGCCATTATTGTATTCTCATTAGTGTATTTGTTAAAAATATTCCAATTGGTTAGAACTCAATTATGGCAATCAAAACATAAGATCAACGAAAAAAAATATAAACTAATTAGAAACTGGACAAATTTTTTATTCGTTCTAGCCATACTTTTAACAGTTAGGAATATAATTTCTTTTACTATCGATTTTTCAACGAACTCTATTGCTCATGGTTATCCTTTTTCTATAATCCCAGCTTTAATTTGGTTAATTGTTTTTGGTAAAATTCTTATTTCACCAGAAATCCTTCATGGCTTGCCAAAATTAGAGGAGAAATTGAAAAAGTTGGAAAATGACAACGAAGCCATTTATAATTTCTGGAATAACAGCATCGCAAAAGTTAGTAATCAGAATGATCTTAGGTTGAAGGAGAAATTAAGTTCTAAAACTCTAAATTTGATTGAAGAAATTGAAATTATTGCCAATGAAAAAAAACTTTTTAGAAATCAAAAAATAACAATTTCTGACGTTGCTAATGAATTAGGAATTCCTGTCAGCCACGTTGTTTACTTATTCAAGTATCATTGTAAAATAAGCTTTATTGAATTTAAAACAATTCATAAAATTGAAGATGCAAAACAACTAATTCATGCAAGTTATCTTAAAACGAACACACTTGAATCCTTGGCTTTTTATGTTGGTTTTTCATCATATAGCCCATTCTTTATTGCTTTCAAAAAATGCACAGGCTTCTCTCCAAATGAATTTGTGATTAGTCCAATAATTGAAAAAAATTAACCTAAAATCAATTAGCTTTTTGTACAATCCCATAACTCCAAAGGAACTAATTACTCATTCAATGCGCCTTTAGAATTTTTAAAGATTGATTGTTTCTAGTTACGAGTTATTGGGTTTTCGCTTCGAGGGCTGCGCAACTCAGTCACATAATTCGTAACTCGTAACTCGTCATTCATCATTCGTAATTCGTCATCATTGTTGTCCGACTAAAACCACGTTTATGTTTTATCTAAATTGCACAGTGTATTT
Organism: Chitinophaga pinensis; assembly: GCA_943327315.2. GTDB lineage: Bacteria > Bacteroidota > Bacteroidia > Flavobacteriales_D > Crocinitomicaceae > M0103. The sequence continues at coordinate 9,781 of CALPWQ020000011.1, read as the reverse complement.
TTTGTCATTTTGAATTATGTTCAGGTTTTGTTCGCTCACCTCCGCTGCGAAAAAGCCGCTGCGCTATAAGACAAAAGACCGCCTCGCTGAAAGACTTTAAAAAAGTTACTAATTACTAGTTACTAGTTACGATTTGTTTGGTTTTCACTTCGAGGGCTGCGCAACTCAGTCTCATAATTCGTAACTCGTCATTGGTAACTCGTCATTAGTAATTCGTCATTCGTCATTCGTAACTCGTCATTCGTAACTAAATCACATTCCCATACCCTTCAGCTGCTCCAAAGTCATTTGTTTGTAACCTTCAGGAATTTTAAAATCGAATAAATCTCCAGCTTTTTTAATTTTCTGCTCTATTTCTGTAACGGTCAAGACCATTTTAAATCCAGCGTTATTGATGTCATATTCCAAAGGAAAACCAGGGACTTTTTCATTCAAATAACTTTGACCTTTTGAAGCAACTTTAATTTCCTCGGTGTACCAAAACACGGACTCCGAGCCATCTTCAGAGGTCATAATTGCTTTCTTGCACACATACCCCATGATGGTTTTTGTTTCGTCAACAAGCGTTACCTCCATTTCAGGAGTTTCTGCTTTTTCCTTGTTGATCTCATCGAGTGTGGTTAATATCGCATTTTTACCCACCATTCCGCTCATCAACATCAGAAAATCACCGGTTTTTTCATTGGTCAAGGTGCTGATGTTCATCATCGTACCCATCTTCATTTCAGAACGTGTGAGTCCTTCGTTGAAATAAATTTCCATGGTCGACCCTTGCAACATAGTCACTGCCATCTGCATGTCCGGATTGTCCGATACACAATCAATCTTATACGCCACGTGTCCTTCGGTGAGCTGCGCCTTCAAAGAAAATGTTACTAATGTCAATAATGCGATAAGTAGATTTTTCATATTTTTTATTTTGATGCCTTTGGCAATTCATAATTTGGTGCTTCGCCCGCCTCTGCGGATTTCTAAACAATTTGATGCTTCGCAATTGTTGAATTTGATGCTTCGCAATTTAAATTAATTAGTAACTCGTGGCTTCGAGTACCTCAGCCACCTAATTCGTAATTAGTAATTCGTGGCTTCGAGTACCTCAGCCACCTAATTCGTAATTCGTAACTCGTAATTAGTAACTCTTTTACCCCCCAGTAAAATACCTGTACAAATCATTCCCATTCGCGTACAACAGCAAGCCCATCAGCAAGATGAATCCAACATATTGCGCATATTCCAATACTTTTTGAGGTGCCTCGCGACCGGTAATCATTTCGTACAGCAAGAACACAATGTGTCCACCATCAAGCGCAGGGATCGGTAAAATGTTCATGAAGGCCAAAATAATGGACAACAAGGCGGTATTCATCCAGAAGATTTGCCAGTCCCACGTTGGCGGGAACAAATTCCCAATGGCGCCAAATCCACCGATGGACGAAGCACCTTTTTCCGTAAAGACGAACTTCATCTGCGCCACATAATTGCTCAAGGTACTAAATCCGCGTTCCGTACCACGGCTGATGCTTTCCACAAAGCTGTATTTTACGGTTTGAATGGCTTTCAAGTCGAAGTATTTTTCTTTCTTCACTGCAAATCCAATTGTTCCGACAGGAAGAACAGTGCTGATCAGCGTGTCCACAAGGCCTTTGCGTTGAATGACAATCGAAGCTTTTTTACCTTTGGCCTCATACAAACTGCTTTGAATCTGGTCGTAGAATTCAATGGCCGTCCCATTGATCGAAACAATGCGATCCCCTTTTTGCAGTCCCGCTTTCATCGCAGGAGTCTTCGGCATTACCGAATCAACGACGGTTGATTTATGCCGCAATCCTGTTGCTGGAAAAGCACCTTCTTTGAAAAGCTTGTAGTCAATCCCAGCAGGAAGTGTGATTTCTTCAATTTTACCGTCTGCATGTTGCACCGTTAATTTATGCGCTTCATTGAGGAGGATATCGGTGTTGATGTCGTTGAAATGCTTTACTGAAGTGCCTTCAACTTTCAAGATGTTGTCACCTGAATGCAAGTCATATTTTGCCAAATACGGGTGAATGGCCAATCCAGATTTCAAATCTTTCGTCTGCACCTGCTCCTCACCGTAAACAAACATGATACAGATGTAGATAAAAATTCCAAGAAGTAAATTCACTGTTACCCCACCAATCATGATGATCAAACGCTGCCACGCTGGCTTCGAGCGAAACTCCCAAGGTTGGGCAGGTTGAGCCATTTGTTCTTTGTCCATGGACTCATCCACCATGCCGGAAATCTTCACATATCCACCCAACGGCAACCATCCAATACCCCATTCTGTGTCACCTATTTTTTTCTTGAAAAGCGAAAACCAAGGATTAAAAAAGAGGTAAAATTTCTCGACGCGCGTTTTGAAAAGTCGTGCGGGAATAAAATGCCCGAATTCGTGAAGAATAACAAGAATTGAGAGAGAGAGAATGAGTTGTGCGGCTTTGATCCAGAAGTCCATGTGCAATAAAAAATAAGATACAAATATAGTGCTTTATGCGGTCGGACTTTCCTCCGAATAGTATTCGTTTTGAATGAAATAGTCGAGCATCGCTTCTTTGATTAAATGCTGTTGATCGCGATCATCCAATATAGGAAGCATTTTGTTCAAGGTGAAATGGGGCCAATTGTCAGCGTCACGTCCGTCGAAGGTGTAATACCCATAGGGCTCGAGCAAGGTGCAGATGGAGATATGAAAAAGGTCTGTCTTTTCACTTTTCGTAAAGTTCTTGTAGCCATTGCCCAGTTCATTGACTCCGATGAGGAACAACATGGCCTGGACATCCATTCCACCTCCAAAACTCTCTTCGAGGTGTGTTTTTAATTTTTGAAAGCGCAGTTCGATGTCGTAATCCATAGTGGTGTAAAATTACGAAAGAGAAAGGGCTCGTGGCACAAACTTTTGTAATTTCACCGAACAATTTGAAAATTATCAATAACAACTAAATAAGGACCATGAAAAAACACATGCTACTCAGCGCCACACTTCTCACCGGATTGCTTTTTTCTTGCGGTGGAAATGGTGACAAAACAAACAAATCTTCTTCTGAGAAATGCACGTATTCGGTGGTCAATGAAAATTGCACATTGGAATGGACGGCGTTTAAGTTTACTGAACGCAAAGGTGTGACAGGGACTTTCCGTGAAATCAACATCGATGGAATGGCTTCTTCTGAAGATCCTAAAACATTGATTGAATCGCTTTCATTTTCAATTCCAACGTCAAGCGTTGAAACGGAAAATCCAGAACGCAATGGCAAAATTTCAAAGCAATTCTTTGGCACCATTTCTACAGAAAACATTACTGGAGAGGTCAAGTCCTTGGGCAAAAATGGAAAAGCCATTATCGCCATAAAGATGAATGGAGTCAGTAAAGATGTTTCGGGTGACTATACACTCAATGCAGGAACATTTGTCTTTAAAGCGGCCATTGATGTGGTCGACTGGAACGCAGGTGGCGGAATCGCGGCATTGAACGCCATTTGTAAAGACTTACATACAGGAGTTGATGGAGTGTCTAAATTGTGGTCTGAAGTGGACTTGTCGTTCACAACAGTTCTTCAGAAGACCTGCAAGTAAGGTTAACAACCCACCGTTAAGAAATGAAAAGCTCACATGTTTTGGTGGGCTTTTTTAATGGTAAATTTCCCCAATGAATTTCCTAGATGCGCTGATTCTTCTTCCGCTTGGCTATGCTGCTTACCGCGGATTTAAACACGGGTTGATTATCGAGGTTTTTACCTTGATGGCGCTCGTTCTCGGTTTGTACGCGGGCATTCATTTCTCGGATTTTGCCTCAGATTTTATGAAGAAATCTTTCGGGTGGAAATCGGATTGGTTGCCCGTTATTTCATTTACCATCGTTTTTTTAGGCGTAGGTGCTATGGTTTATTTTGCAGGCAAAGCACTAGAAAGAATCGTTCGCGCGGCAAGCCTTTCTCCAGTAAATAAGTTTCTGGGAGTATTTTTTGCCCTTTTGAAAATGATCTACATCGTAAGTGTCGTTATTGTGTTGATCGATTCGTACGACGAACGAGGAGATTTCTTTCCTGAAGAAAAAAAGAAAGAATCACTGCTGTATTATCCCATCAAGAAAGTGTCCACATCAACTGTGCCTGGCGTGGCCTCTAGTACCATTTTTCTGAAGAATGCGTTAAAGCCAGAGGCGGATAGTACGGGCCTTTCGGTAGAACAAATTGTACGTGCCAAAGAAGTGGCGGATAGTCTAGGGATTGACGCGAACGACGCGAAAGAAATTAAACGAATTCATGATGAATACATTGAAAAAAATAAGTAGTGTGCTTTTGGTTTTTTTTGCCTTGAATGCCTTTGGACAATTGAGTCCAATCAGTGCCGATAAAAAAGACCGTCTCAACATGTACGTGAAAAAGTCGGGGCCATACATCGGCATTCAACGCGGGAAGTATACCGTAATGGAACTGGGAGTGGAACGTCAATGGAAACGCATCCAGTTGTCGACCGCACGAACGCATGGGATCCACTTGGGATTCAATTACAATTTCGGGCGCAATGTCTTGGGCTACGACATCGGGTATTGGGTGAAACCAACGCGAGTGGGACTCACTTATGGCTTGAATCTCGTGATGCGGACAGATTTTGATCGAACCAAAGTGGGTTTTGTTCCCGTTATCGGTTACCAATTTTCTTTGCTTCACTTGCAGACGGGCTATCATTTTCTTGCACCGAGCAACAAGGGATTTAATATGGAAACGAATTCCTATTTCGTGAGTTTGCGCGTTGTATTGATCAACAACCGAAAGACAGAGGTGAAGAAAGGCAATAAAAAGCTTTTTCAAGACCGCAACAACTAGCTCAAAAGAGCGAACCTTGCTCGAAGTAGGGGTTGTGGAAAGGCAGTTGTACCTCTCGACAATTGGGATTTTTCCCTGAAACAATGCGCGGATCAATTTCGTGGGCCAACATCGAATTATCGCTTAGTGTCGGGGAGAGTTTAGTAAGGGTGAGTGTCCCATTCAACCAATCATTTTCCTGAGAAGTATGCAAAATCAAGGGCATGCGTTTTTTTGTGTTGTGAATTTCTTCCATCAAGGCATTTGCAGGACAGGTAATGATGGTAAAGGTGGAGCGCACAAGACCGTCCAAAGGATTCAACCACTGGTCATGCAAGCCTGCCATGGAGAACAATTCATGTTCGTGAGGGTGGATGAAAAAAGGGGTTTTTCGCGTGCCGTTTGTTTGCCATTCAAAAAATCCAGTCGAGGGAACGATACATCTATTTCGGGCGACAAGATGCCTAAAACTTGCTTTCTCTCCGAGGGTCTCAATGCGTGCATTTAAGGTCTTGGCAGCAATGTCTTTGGGCGTGGGCTCTTTGAACCAAGAAGGAATCAATCCCCAGTTCATCACTTGAATTTCTTCTTTCGCTGTGATCACCCGCCACTGCGGAAAAGTGAAGCCTGAAGCCAAGAAAATAGGGCTTTCGTCGAGTCCAGGAGGCACCGCTTTTTTGTAGCGTTTTGAGAGGTCAATATTTTTTGACGTGGAAGCATTGCTGTAACACATGGGGCGAATTTAGCAGAAAATCGAAACATTATTTTGACTTTCAGCCCAATTTAACGATTAAGTAAGCAGCCCAATCGAAAAAAAATGCATAAATTTGGCACCTCATTAAGCATGCACAATGACGAACGGTATTCAATTATTTGCGGGTAGAGCTTCCCGTGACCTAGCGGAAAATATAGCCATGAGCTATGGGATTTCCCTTGGAAACGTTAAAGTTCTTGAGTTTAGCGATGGTGAATTTCAGCCATCATTTGAAGATTCTGTGCGTGGTCAAGATGTCTTCATCATTCAATCAACCATGCCGCCAAGCGACAATTTATTTGAGTTGCTGTTGATGGTAGATGCTGCAAAACGTGCCTCAGCCCGAAAAATTATCGCGGTGATTCCTTATTTTGGTTTTGCACGTCAAGACCGTAAGGACAAACCACGTGTGGCCATTGGCGCAAAATTGGTCGCCAATATGATGATGGCTGCTGGTGTGAATCGCTTGATGACCATGGATTTACATGCAGATCAAATTCAGGGATTCTTTGAAGTTCCCGTCGATCACTTGTTTGCCTCAACCATTTTCTTTTCTGAATTGGAAAAGTTGAACAATGGCAACTTAATCATGGCTGCGCCAGATGCGGGCGGTGCCAAGCGTGCAAATTCATACGCCAAGAAACTCGATACAGGTCTTGCCATCTGCCACAAACAACGCAAAAAAGCAAATGAAGTCGCTGAAATGACCGTGATTGGTGATGTAGCGGGCAAAGATGTCATCTTGATTGACGACATGTGCGACACAGCAGGTACCTTAACAAAAGCAGCCGATTTGTTCATGGAGAAAGGTGCACTTAGTGTGCGTGCCTTCTGCACACATGCGGTATTGTCTGGTCCTGCATACGAGCGGATCGAAAACTCAAAACTGACTGAATTGATTGTTACGGATACGATCCCTTTGAAGCAGCATAGCGACAAAATTCGTGTGTTAACAGTCGCGGATTTATTTGCTACCGCAATTCATTGTACCGTAAACAACCAGTCCATCAGTTCACAAAACGTAATTTCTTAAACAAATACATATGAAAACAGCACAATTGAGCGGTTCGACTAGAACGAACGTAGGGAAAAAGGACGCTGCTGCCGTGCGCAATGCAGGCATGGTTCCTTGTGTGCTTTACGGACAAGGTGAGCAAACTCACTTCTCAGTGAAGCGTAACGACATTGAGAAGCTTGTATTTTCTCCCGATGTCTACAAAGTAGAATTGGATATCGATGGCAAAAAAGCCAACGCAATTATCCGCGAATTGCAACAGCACCCAGTGAAAGACAATGTATTGCACGTTGACTTCCTAGAGTTAAGTGATTCAAAACCTATCCGCATTTCTTTGCCTGTTCGTTTGACGGGTTCATCACGCGGTGTTATGGCTGGAGGTAAATTGCTTCAAGTGTTCCGTAAATTGCAGTGTGTAGGTCTTGCACAAGAACTTCCAGAAGCAATTGTTTTGGACATCACACAATTGAAAATTGGTAAATCTATCCGTGTTGGATCTATCGACATCCCTGGTGTGAAATTCCTTGATCCTGCAAGTGCAGTTGTTGTTTCGGTTAAAATGGCTCGTGGAGCAACGAAACCAGCAGACGACGATGACGATGAGGAGGAAGAAGCATAAGATTTTTCAAACAAATCAAGGACCCCGACGAAACTCGGGGTTTTTTTGTGCCTAGAATTTTGGTGGGGTGGGTACTAGACTTCCTTCGGAAACCCATCTTTATCAGTGACAGAGTGAGAATGAGAGCGAAGAAGTGTCTATTGTCCTTCAGTCAGCCGCTGCTGACGAAACTTTTGTCTTTCAAACTTCGCAGCTCAAAGAGCGAAGAAGTTGTCGTAACATCTTTTCACCCCTTTTATTCAATGAATTAATGTAAATTGCTTCAGTATGTTCAATGAATTAATGTAAATTTGTTGAATAGAAAACGAAACATGTCACAAATTACCATTCGGCGCGCTGTGTTTGATTCATTATCAAGGGCAATAAAACCAGCCAAAGTTTTGATTTTACTCGGAGCAAGACGTGTAGGTAAAAGTGAATTGATTCATAGTTACCTTAATACGCTACAGCCGAATGCGTATTTCTTGCTCAATGGTGAAGATCAGAAGACAATTGATTTGATGGCCTATCGTTCAGTTGAAAATTACAAACGACTTCTGGGAACATGCAAGTTATTGGTCATTGATGAAGCGCAGAAAGTGCCGGATATCGGAATGAAATTGAAACTCATTGTCGATGAAATGAAGGACGTATCTGTGATTGCTACGGGTTCTTCTATGTTTGATCTATCCAATACCTTGGGAGAACCTCTGGTCGGCAGGGAAACTACAATCCTTCTTTATCCATTAGCGCAAATGGAATTAAAAGCCCACGAATCCTATTTGGAAACAAATGGCAAGTTGGAAGACCGGCTTATTTTTGGAAGTTATCCTGAATTGGAGCAATATGACGATTGGAACGATAAGGCAGATTATTTGGAGCAAATCGTTAATTCATACTTGTTGAAGGATATTTTAGCCTATCAAGGCATTCGGAAATCCAACAAGATCATGGATTTACTTCGGCTATTGGCATTTCAAGTGGGCAATGAGGTAAGCATAGACGAATTGGCAGTGAACTTGAAAGGCGTAACACGCAATACTGTTGAAAGTTATTTGGACCTTTTGTCCAAAGTATTCATTATTTACAACGTCCGGGGCTTTAGCAAGAACCTACGAAAAGAAATTACGAAATCAAGTCGATGGTATTTCTACGACAATGGCATTCGAAACGCCATTATTCGAAATTTTAGCACCTTGAATATGCGCACGGATACAGGCGCCTTGTTTGAGAATTACCTGATGAGTGAGCGCATGAAATACAATGGCTATGCAAAGAGAAGGGTGAACACCTATTTCTGGCGGACATACGACCAACAAGAAATTGATTTAATTGAGGAGGAAGCTGGAGTTTTGTCTGCATTCGAGTTTAAGTGGAATTCAAACCGTAAAGTGAAGGTTCCTGGTGCGTGGAAAAAAGCTTATCCAGAAGCTAGTTTCAATATCATTCATTCCGACAATTACCTTGATTTTATTGGGGGATAATGACTGGCCCAAGATTTAAGGTTGAAATCTAGAAACATCTAATTATTTAGAAAATTATCCTACATTTGAGTGATGCAGGAGGATGTTAAACATAGTTTGACCAAATCACTTTTTTGGGATGTTAATTTTGAGGACATTGATTCTCAAGTCCATTCTCTATTCATTACAGAGCGCGTTCTCACAAGAGGAACATTAGACGATTTCAAATCTCTAAAAAACTATTTTGGAATAGAAAAATGAAAATCTATTATCGTAGAAATAAAAAATATTGACGAAAGAACCTTAAGTTTTTGTTCCGTTTATTTTTCTGTTCCTAAAATAAAATTTAGATGTTACAATTTCAATCAGTTGAATCTAACACACTGAATTATTAAAATCTTTGATGCAAAACAAGGGTTATAATTGAACTGTAACAGCTTATCTTTTTCTTCTGCCTTCCAGCCACTTAGGAACTGTTTTTTCGTTGCTTTTTAGAGGGTCGCCCAACAATTTATCAATCAAATCAGGGCGTTTGGCTTTCGTCAATTGCTTGCGGATCCAGTCTTGGTTCTCCTTTTTGTACCAGAAGAAGAATCGATTTTGGTTGAGTTTCTCTTCTCTGGTCTTGACGGTCTTGATAGGCTTCAAGGTGTAGGGATGAACGCCAGTATAATAGATCACTTCGGCCACGGTCATTGGTGTCGGCGTAAAGTCTTGCACCTGCTCCAACTGGAATCCCATGTCTTTGGTTTCGGCAGCCAAGTTGGCCATGTCTTCTTCTTCACAACCCGGGTGGGAGGAGATGAAGTAGGGAATCAACTGCTGCTTTAAACCGTGCTTTTCGGAGATGCGGTCGTACTTTTCTTTGAACTTATGGAAATACTTGAAGGACGGCTTACGCATCACACGCAAGGTGGCGTCGGAGGTATGTTCGGGTGCGACTTTCAAGCGTCCACTGATGTGGCGCGTAATCACCTGCTCGATGTACTCGTCGTGATTGCCGTCGTCGTTGTTTTTGTTAAAGTCATCGACCAATAAGTCGTAGCGAATCCCTGAACCGACAAAGGCCTTTTTCACCTTCGGATGGGCATCGACCTTGCGGTACAATTCGGTCATCGGCTTGTG
>CALPWQ020000010.1 GCA_943327315.2 Chitinophaga pinensis | reverse complement strand
GTCAGCTGCCGGCTGACTAAAAGACAAAAGACCCGCTGCGCTGAAAGACTTGATCTTTCTTCGATGGCTTTAAAAACTATTGGTCATTTTTAATTACGAATTATGAATGTTTGGTGAGTCAACACTCAGCAAGAAAAAATTAAAAAATCCCCTCATGGAGTGCCTGTCCCGCAAGGAACGCTGCGGGAGGGATTAAGGGGTGGTTTATACATGCTTCCTAAGCTATAGCTAAGCTATAACGCAGGTGTCAATACAAGAGAAGTTCACTAAAATTCGCTTTTGATATTCCGCCCCAGCGGCTTTTCCGCAGCGGAGGTGAGCGAACAAAACCTGAACATAATTCAAAATCACCAAAAGTACACTGTGCAATTTAGATAAAACATAAAGGTGCTTTTAGTCGGACAACAATGATTCGTAATTCGTGGCTTCGAGTCTGCTGCCGCACCTCAGCCACCTAATTCGTAATTGGTAACTATCTTTGCGCAACCATTTGCCTGAAAAAACGTCTGAAAGGCAACACTAAACTTATTTTATGAAAATCCTGTTTATCCCTTTTGCCCTAATCTCTTTTACATTTTTTGCTCAAAACCTCAAGACAGAAGACATTACATACAACTATGTAAAACTTCCTACAAGTCCCCTGAATCCAAAACCAGAAAGTTATTCTTCTTACGTGACCGCTTCATACGAAGAAGAAAACAAAAAAATATTGGCGCAACACGAGGCAGACAAAGCACAAGCGGAGGCTGATTTTCAGCGTGAAACAGCTGAATACCCAAATAAAGTGAAGGCTGCAGATGAAAAATACGAGCGTGAAATGGCGGCTTGGAATGAAAAAGGATTGGCTTCAAAAATTATTGAAAAGCAGGTGTTGAACGAAAACAACAAACCGGTGAAAGATTATGTTCCTCAGCCTTACCGCAAAACAATTTCAATGCCTTTGATGAAAACGAACTACGATTACAACGCTTTGGCATCGGCGCATTTGAAAATTGATGGGTACGCGAAAACTACCAATAACGCATTGGTCTACACGGTAAGCCTTCAAGGTTTTGATTACACACAACCTCAAATTAAAACAGAAGTTAAAAAAGAAGCTACCGTTGCGAATGGTGTTTCAACGACAAGAGATGTTACCTACTATCATATTGAATTCACTTACCGTCACCCGATGACGGCGCGCGTGTCAAATGGGAATAACCAAGAACTTTTCTTCGTTTCTCCTGAAGCGTTCATTGAGTACAAAACTTACAAATCAACGGCTAGCAAAACAGCACCATCTTCCGATTATTCGGTTCTTATAAAAACAATGGAAGATAAGATTTTGAAAGAAAACCTTACTACAATCAACCTTTTGGTAAACGATCGCATTGGATATGCCGTGACAAGCCGCACGAGTTCTTTGGACTTCGTGAAGTCGAAAAACGAATCCCACAATGACATCATGGAAGCTTACAACAACGCTAACGCTGGTTTGAAATCATTGATTGCGAACGAAACGCTTGCCATTCAAAAACTCGATGCTGCGGTAGCTACATATAACGCTGCTCTAAGTGAATCAAACCTATTCGACAAAAAAGCACGCATTGACAAAGACATTACCGTTGCCATTTACTTCAATTTATTGGAGTGCTATTTTGCGTTGAGAAACACAACCGCAGGTGACGAAATCATTAGCAAATTGGCTACGATTGACTTGTCAAACCGCGATAAAAAGCTAAAAGAAGCCTACAGAGAACTGTTTCTAGATTTAACGAATCGTAAAGCTGCGAATGGTCTTTAAGCTATAGCTAACACCATATTCAAAAGCCCCTATCTTCTGATCGGGGCTTTTTTTTTTGCAAACAAGGACTTATTCATTCAATCGAAACGTTCTGTGAAATCAAAGATTTATCATACTTTTTACCCCCTTTGGTCACTGTATAATCTGGCTGAATTAATTCATTTTGTAAGGAACACTCTTACATATGAAAATCATTCAATTCAATAGCGACAACGCAAACCATCAAGCGTTTACAGAAGAACTCAATCAACGGGTGAACTCCTATTTTAAGGAAAGAAAGATTTCGATGCGGGGCAATATTGCATTGTATGTTAAAGCCATGATCATGCTCGCAATCTATATCGGAGCATTTGTATTGATCATGAGCACGTCGATGTCGCTATGGTGGGCACTGATTTTGACTGTCATCATGGGAATCGGTGAAGCAGGAATCGGGATGTCCGTCATGCATGACGGTGCACACGGTTCTTTTTCGGATGTTCCATGGATCAATAAATTGGCAACATCAACCATTGTCATTCTTGGAAGCAACGCTGTCAATTGGAAAATACAACACAACTTTCTCCATCACAGATTCACCAATATTTACGGCTACGATCAAGACATACAAACCAAAGCTGTCATCCGTTTGAGTGATCATGCACCACTGAAATCCTACCACAAGTATCAGCACATTTATACCTTTTTCTTTTATGGATTAATGACCTTGTCAAAACTCATCGGTGACTTTCCACAATTACGAAAATTCACCAAAGAAGGACTCACCAGACAACAACACATTGACACAAAAAAAGAATGGGCGAAATTGATTGGAATAAAAACAATCTATCTCTTCCTTTTCATTGGGTTGCCACTTTGGCTCACAGATTATACCTGGTGGCAAATACTTCTTGGGTTTGTGGTGATGCATTTTACCGCTGGAATGATCATGAGCACCATCTTTCAAATGGCGCATGTTGTGGAAGGTGCGGAACAACCCCTGCCTGATTCACATGGTGTTATTCACATGGAATGGACGGTGCATCAGCTGCATACCACGTCAGATTTTGCACAAAACAATGCTTTATTGAATTGGTATGCCGGGGGATTGAATTTCCAAATTGAGCACCATCTATTTCAACAAATCAGTCACATTCACTTTCAGAACATTGCTCCTATTGTGAACGAATTGACTGAAAAATACAAGTTGCCCTACAATGTAAAACACACTTTTGCAAGTGCATTGAAATCTCATGTTCAGCGTTTAAAGGAGCTGGGAGGCCATTCAAATGAAATTTAATGTATTCTACCGTATATACTTCACTATCAAACGTAAAATATAGAATGCCATTCAAATTAAATTGAGTTATTTTATCGGCTTGAACCCAGTGGTTTCAATTTTAACCCAATACGCGATAAAAAATGGAAATTGTAAATTTCAATCTCGTCAAGAAAAATCCAGATACCTTACAACTTAAAGCCTACCTATACCAAATCATAAACGCTTCATTTGGATTATCCGACGAGATCCAAAATGCCTTTCTAGAAAAGACAGGAGATTCCAATTATAATCGAATTGAAACACTTTCCGACAAGGAAATTCGAGAAATATTAGGCGATTATTGGCCTTCAACCATCATTTACTTTTGTGCACATTTAGACACTATTGAAAAAGACAAGCTGCACTATACAAGCTATCCCGAACTTTTTACCGATATTAAACAGGTATCGTTTGACTGTGGTGGGATAATTTCAATGCAATCATATAACAATCAGATTTATAGTCTCTACAATGGAAAAGGTCAACAGTTGTCAGGCTATTGTCACGACCTCGATATTGGTATGAATGGGTTGATTCTACTCCGAAGTTCTTCCAGACCTTCTTGGGAATTATGCCAAGTTGAAGGTGAACACCTTATTGAAATTGAGCACCCGTGTCCAGAAAATGCCTCGTATGATTTTCCTGATTTAATGTACCGTGATGCCATTGAAGAGAGCATATATCCAGCACTTTGTATGGCAGATTTATATTGGGATTCTTCCCATTTATCTTTCACTGAAGCCTATCATAGGCTAAAAAACCATGAAGGCGATTACCGCAGCTTGATTTCCTTTTATGAAGACAATGAAGAACTTGCAACATTCGCGATTGAGGAAGATATTTTGGCATTTACCTTTCTTTCTGATCGCTTAAAAAACAACCGTGATTTCGTGATTTCCGTAATAAAGAAAGGAGAAACATTCCTGGAATTATACCGGTATTTGAATGAAGAGTTAAAACGAGACCATGAAATCATTCAGCTTTGTATGGAAGGCGCTGCAGGTATAATTTACAAAATTGCACCCGTTGATGATCGTGAGATGATCAAACGCGCAATCAAATCAAGTCCATATTATTTAGAATTTGCATCAAAACGTCTGCAATCGGATAAGGATTTCATCTTAGAATTAGCGACTGAGGAATGGAGAATACTTAGTAATGCAGCCCCTTCCTTGTATACCGACGCTCATTTTGTTCGCTCTGTTTTAGAGGCCTATAACGCATCTCATGAAGAAAAAGTTGATCTAATTCACCTAGTGAAAACATTAATTTGGAAGGAAGATGGCCACTTACTGATTGACTCCATCTCACCAATTCAAGATGAAAACCTCTTTCTTCACCTACTTCAAACAGCCCAGCCAAATCAATTTGAGCGCATGATGGCAGGATTGAGTACATCTTCCATTCAAAGCCAAGAATTTTGGTTAAAGGCCGCGAGAAACAATAAAGCCATCGTTGATTCTATTCCTAAAGAAATGCGAAATAACATGCATTTTGCAATGGAATTAATCAAACTCAATGGCGATTTTCTGCATTCCTTGAATCCAACGTTGTTGTCCGACTCAACTTTATTTATTTCTGCAATAAGTCAAATAAGAAATCGTCGTGGAGCGAAGGTGATCAGCGACATTTATCCATTGCTTACGGAACAATTGAAAGGCGATCGATCATTCATGACGGATGCATCAAAACTAGACTTTCATATTTTGGCCCATTGTTCGGATGAGTTGAAAGGAGATTTAGATTTTCTGAAAAGTATTTTAAAAAGTACGTATGGATGGTCTTATGCCTATGCGAATGATGAGCTTAAACAAAATATCGATTTCATCCAAGAAACACTCAATGTAAACACTTATCTCGCTTGCAAAATTCCAACTCAAATTCTTAAAAACCCAACTGTTCAGTCAATATTTACATCCAAAAATATTGATCTAAATAAAACATCTTCAGATGACGACTTACCCTTTTAATCTTGAACTTAAAAAAAATCATAGTCATTCACTGCAACAACAGTGAATACTGAATACACACTCAGTTATTTTTCAACTTTAAAAAAATGATGTACATTCGTGTCGCTAAACTATACCCTATGAAAACACTACTTTTTGCACTTCTATTGATTAGTACATGCTCATTTGCGCAAACAACAATTTGGTCAGATGACTTTGAGAATCCAGCTCTTTGGACATTGAATCAATCCACCGGAGTGAATGATCTCGATGCCAATATGTGGTTCATCACGGACGCTGAAGGAGGAGTTGCTGCAGGACAATGCGGTGTTGCAACGAATGGAAATAAAACCTTGCATGTGGGATGTCAAGGAACTTGGTGTATTGGAGCAGGAGCAACCTACAATGCAGGCGACGGCGGACTTGGATTATTCGCATCGACAACAAATAAACGTACTGTTTACAATGCAAACATTTCAACACTTGGCAATACCAACCTTACGCTGTCATTCGACTGGATTGGAATTGGCGCTGCTGGCACGGATTACGGCGCAGTGCTCTACAGCATCAATGGAGGAACAACTTGGACGACACTTCAAGCAATGACAGGCGGCACAACTTGTGGGAATGGCCAAGGCTTATGGCAGGCATCGAGCATCACATTACCGGCAGCTTGCAACAACATCGCTAACCTGCGCATTGGCTTCAACTGGACCAATGACAATGATGGTGCTGGAACTGACCCTTCTTTTGCGGTGAACAATGTCCGCATCACCATCCCAGGAGCAACACCACCTGTGGCCAATTTCATCAGCAACATCAGCACAATCTGTCCGGGTGAATGCGTAACCTTTAGCGATCAATCGAGTGGAAACATTTCCACATGGGCTTGGGATTTTGGAGATGGAACAACTTCCACACAACAAACCCCACCCATTCATTGCTTTTCAAACCCTGGAAATTACACCGTCAACTTAACTGTTGGCAATTCAGGAGGCACAAGCACTCATAACATGAACATCACAGTAGCTCCTCTCCCATCTACGGCAACCTCTCTTGCAAACAATACCATTACAGCCCTTCAGTCCGGCGCCGTTTATCAGTGGGTAGAATGTCCGGATATGGCTATGATACCAAATACAAACAACATGAGCTTCACCCCAATAAGCAATGGGAATTATGCTGTTATCGTGACCAATGCGCAAGGTTGCGCAGACACTTCCGCATGCGTGAGCATCACCGGTCTGGGAATTGACGAAGGACAACATGTTGGGTTCGAACTTCATCCGATGCCATTTTCATCTGATTTGTATATCTCTGGATTGGGTGCTGAACCTGTCGACTTGACCATTTTCACGATGGATGGGCGTGTGGTCTATTTTGACCCGAATGCTACGAATGGATCTATCGCATTGAACATTCCTGCTGGACAATACATACTGAGAGTCACCACTCAAGATGGGTTGATTTCAAAAAGAATCGTTCGCGAGTAAATTCTAGAACCAAAGTCCAATACCCGCAATCAACTCAACACGTTGGTTTGAGGAATTCTCTTTGAGGTAAAAAATATCTTCATTGGCATGGGTTCGAAGATAACGGCATTCAAACCGCACATAACTGTTCGGAATTGGCTTAAATTCAACCCCACCTGTAGTTCCAACTAAATCGATTCCCACATATTGGTGATTGGCATTGACAATGGGGCCGGTTAAAATTTCATTGGGATCAGAATATACTTCTCCGCGCACATAAGCGGCCCATTTCGGAGTGAAACGGTATTTAAAAGCCAAGAGTGAACTAAATAGGAATGCTGTTTTAGAAGTATCCATCATCACTGAATGTTGTTGAAGTCCGAAATTTCCTTCCAGACCAACCACCAATCGGTTAGATTTATACACCACACACAAATTACTATAGATTCGATTCCTTTTGATTGTTGAATTCGCTGAAGACTCATCGCACCAAATACCCGAAAATGAAGTAGTCAATTTGCTGTTCGGGTTATAGGCAATAGAAAGTCCAAGAGCTTTGTTCTTATTGATTTCCAAAAACTGATTGAATGAGTTGAATGCATTCACTTGGATTGCCAACTTTGCCGAGTGTTGCCAAGTTAATTTAGCCCCACTTAAAAAATAGGGTTCAAAATAAGTGGTTGTTGCCAAACTCATAGTCATGTTTTCGCGGGGCTGGATGGACTCCAAGCCGAAATGTGTGCGAAAAAAACCAGCGTCGAGCCACATTTTTTTGACAATTCGAAAACCTACATTGGCTTCTTGAATATAGTTAAGATGTGGCGACCACGATGATTTCGGACAATCTCCTCCGAACAAGGTGATTGTTCCCCGAAAAAGACGCGAATTGTATTTTGCTGAAAGCTGAAGCATATTGATTCCCAACTGATTGTTCCGCGGCGCACAAGTCGGGAATTTTGAATACCCATCGGAAGAACTTGAATCCGAATAATGTGCATAATAGGCATCCACATAGCCACTCAACAATACCTTGCCAGTGGTGTCATATTCGGCTTGATAAGGATTGATTTTTGTCCCGGAAAATGTAATATCTGTGCTGTCATTTGAACGAAAAGATCGTGGCAATTGCCCTGAGACCTTCAATGACAAACAAATCATCACAAAAAAGAAAATAGATTTACCCATTCAATACCCTTTAAATGTGCTGTGTCTACGCGATATCTTTCATTAGGTTACCGTTCTATTGTTCGTGTAACTGTCTTGAATAAATGTGATATCAATCCATCTTTGGATACCTACAGAAATTAAAATACTCACATGTTCGACCATCTACCATGTGCTTTAACTTGATACAATCTAAAGCACCTTTTTCATTGTTCAAAACCTTACCATGTTTGGTCTTTCGTCCGATGGCTTCAAAATGAAACATGCGCATCAGTGCAGAGAATCCGGCAACATCCAAACCGGTAAAAGGGTTTTCAACTGACATCCCAACACCCGCTAAAACCTGCGAGCATCCATGCTGAAGAATGGAAATATCCTCCTCATCAAAGTCCAATGGCGGCTGCTTGAAAAAGTCATTCGCACGGTATTTTTCAGCACCCATCACCACGAATGAACTTGCCTTTGAATACACATACGGAAACTCATTCTCTAGGGCATAGACTTGTTGTTCTGGAGTGAACGAATCGAAAAGTTCATTCATTGCAATGATATCTCTATTCATACTGTTTCGTTTCATGTTCAACATTATTTTGCATGCAATTGTACAGTTGGGCATAGTCGTGTTTAGACAGATGAAAGAATGTAATCTCTTTAACAAATACTGCCTTATGC
The DNA here is from genome assembly GCA_943327315.2 of Chitinophaga pinensis. GTDB lineage: Bacteria > Bacteroidota > Bacteroidia > Flavobacteriales_D > Crocinitomicaceae > M0103. The sequence goes on along the minus strand of CALPWQ020000010.1, from coordinate 32,356 downwards.
TGAATTATCGCTTCGATTGCCTCTGTGTAGTCTCCATCTCGCCAAGGCATTAATCCAATCGATTCAATTTTATGCGATTCGCAGTATTCTAGTATTCGCAACATGCTTCTACCTCGGATATCATGCGTATTCTCTTTTTGCAGAAAGAAGGACTTTACATCTCTAGGATTCATTTTATACAAAGCCTTTACACTGGAAATACTCACACCGATGAAATCCAATTTATATGCATCTTTCCATATACTTTCTTGTTTGATGCGAACATCAAGTGCAGGATTTAATTGGAGTACTTTTGACTTTTGGATGCGGCGCAAACGAAAAACTTCCCCAAAACCTTCTTTACGCATTGAAGTCCCGCGCGAGTAATGAGAAAATTGCCACGGATCAACAAAATCAGACTCATCTCGTGAAATTTGCTTGAAATCATATCCCCAGTCTAGTTTTTTGATTTTCCCATAAATGTGAACACTCTGATAATACGGCAAATTCGTCACTAAGATAAATTCATCCATAAGCAGTGGAGACAAATATCCCATCATAAAATCCGACAGCATAACAAACGACCCTCCCCCTTCTTGTAAACCCTCATTGATGTTCACGAGGCAGTTTATTTTCATTTCGCGCTGATGAAAACGCTCAACGGCTTCGATCGCATTGCAACTCCAACACTCCACTTTATCTCCCAATTGATCATGCTTGAAAAAGTTGTAATCAATCAATATGATTTTGTCGTAAGGCAACTTCTCGTATTCATCCCTGTTTGGTCCAGACGCGAGATACACCAATACACGTTGATTATTCGTCATAGCACGTTGAATTATTTCATTTTGCTTTGTTGATGTTCTGTAACGCTTGGCAATGGTTTTCATAACAATTGACCAAATGTTCCTTTCATACCAGATTGCAAAGTCAATTTTAAATTTACTTAGAATGAATTTACTATTTTCGTTTATATGTTTATAAAAACCTCAGTTCTTCTTGCGACTATCGTGCTTGCTTCATGTTCAAGGTTTCATATTCAGAAAGGGGAATCTTATTACGACCACTCTAATTACCCGATGGCCATTGCTCACTTCAATGCGGCAATAAAAAAAGGCAAGAAGTCAGATGTCAAGTTTATGCTTGCACAATGCTATGCTAAAATGGGAAAACTTGATCTTGCTGAACAATTTTTTAGCAATGCTATACTTGAAGGCTTGTCTATTTCACCCTATCACCATATGGAGTATATACGTGTACTCATGGAACAAGGAAAATACGACAAGGCAGACAAGGAACTTCTTCAATACACTCTTGAGAATAAAACTGATCTAGCGGCTTTATTTATGTTGGCCGTGTGCCGAACCTTTGTCAATGAAAACATTCATTACCCGATGGTTTTTTTGCGGGATTACTGGACAGATAAACCGTACAATTCAACGAATTACAGCAATCTATGGATCCAACAGTTGTATGAGGATGAAAAGAAAAACACAACTTACTTTAATCAGAAAAACGCCCTATTCTGGTTAAGTCCTCTGTATTTAAGGACTGACATTGTGAATCGTTTTGAAAATGGTGCTCTTCTTCAGAATGCATCGAATTTACCTAACTACTCTCGCATACATCCTTGGATATCAAGCGATGGAAATATACTTTATTTTATTGCTAATTTACCCAATGGCTTTGGTGGAACAGATATTTATTGTTCCTATCTAATCGACGGACAATGGACAAGCCCAATGAATTTAGGCGCAGAAATAAATACGAGTGCCAATGAATTCTTGCCCTATCTATCCGATGATGGCTCTCTCTTCTTCTGTCGTGATCACAAGGAAGGTTTATTCAGTTACATTTCAGCACAGCACGACCACTATTGGTTCACACCCGTCCGTCTTCACCAGCGCTATGACCAATCTATTGAAAACAGCACAAACCGACTTTTTTCCAACGATTTCATTCGCGTTTTTCCAAATCATGCGCCTACAGGAAATTCAGCGCTCGTTTTTAACTTTTTCGCGAACTCAAGATGGTTCGGAACCCAAAAAATCATCAAAGGGGCAACTTTCAAAATAAAGAAAATAGAATCTTCTCAAACCTGGGAACTTATGAGTAATGATAAGGGTGAAGTCAAGTTTTCACTTGAGAAAGGTTCGACGTACGTCGTTTATGCCGCGTATGATGGTGCTTTCACAAAATCCGATACAATTTCCACACTAGGTTTGCAGGAATCTACAGACTTTAAAGCCGATTTCGAGGTTGAAATCATTGAGATGGATAAACCAATTCGACTCAACGCAATTTATTACGATTACGACCAATTTAACCTCAGAAGTGATGCCATTACGGAGCTTGACAATTTGGTAAAACTGATGATTGACAACGCTCAATTATTTATTGAAATTGGTTCTCATACCGATAGCCGCGGTTCATCCCAATACAATTTGGTTCTCTCTCAGAACAGGGCGCAATCCGTTGTGTCTTATCTTATTGCCAAAGGAATTGACCCACTTCGTTTGAGTGCACGGGGATATGGAGAATCCCTGTTACTCAACGCGTGTTCGGATGGGATAAAATGCACCGAGGAACAACATCAACTCAATCGAAGAACCACGTTTACTGTTCGGAAAAGCTTGTAATTACGCCAAGTTTAATTGGGTTTTTAGAACATTCGAATTGCCCGTACCCGATAGGTATATTCTTTAGGGAAATTCCCGACTTCTGTTTGATTGGTATTGAAGTTGACACTTCCCGCGGTAGCGCCTGAAAATTGATGAGACGACCAATACCACGATGGGAAGAAGTTGCCTAGCCCATTGAGCAGTAAATTTTGTCTCATTTTTCGCAATTCCTCGTAAGAGGGCAAGTACCAATCCGTATATCCATTTAACGATAAATCAATGCATGTTTTTGCAGCAAAAACTGGGTCAGCGCAATTTAACACGATTTGTTGCGAATTACTCAATCCTGCCCCAATCGATGGCGTTGTGGACACAATGCTGCCCGGACAACCCCAGCTAGAACCAACTCCTTGGTCTTCTGTAGCAGCAACTAAACCATGAATTTCGCCAGAAACATAACCCTCATCACCCGGTTGTAAATAATAAAAGAATAGTCCTCCAAACACAGAATCGCCGAAATTCAATTGTCCTAAGTTCGATGTCTCCACTGTCAACTGCTCTCCATACGAGGTCGCAATTGCATTTGCCGCATAGGCACGTACATAATAGAGCGTGTTGGGACTAAGGCTCTCTACTTTTACGTCAAAATACCCCAAGCCACTTCCGACAATAATGAAAGAATTACTTGTTGTTGGATTGGGACTTGTTGACCAACAAAATCCCCGTTCAGTCACTATTTGTGCCCCTTGATTAGAAACATTTCCATACAACCTTGTCGAATTGATTGTTGTCTCATTTGGCGCTAAGGTATGTACTTCTGGCGCACCTATCGGATTTGGAGTATTCAACGCTATGGTCTTACTGCAGGAGAAACCGGCCTCACCGACCACATAAAATTTCAATTCATAATAACTAGACAACTCAAAATCTACAACCTTAAAATAGGCGGTCTTGTTAGTGAATGAATCTGGATATAGGGTGTCGGCATGAAGAAAATCATTTCCTTTCGCTACGATTAATCCGAGCTGTGTAAGCTCACCGTATCCTTCATTCAAGATATCCCCTTTGACAATGATGGTGTCATTGGACACACTAAATACAGCAAGTGCCAAATCAGCTTTAACAGGCAGATTCCAACGCACATACTTTTCGCATCCTACAGAAAGCAGCATGACCAAAACGAAAAGTTTAAGGCTTATCAATCTAAAATTGAACATACTCTTTGAATTCATCCACATACACAAGTTTGTCCTTGTTCAACACTGATCGAATCATCTTCTCTTCAACATCATTTTCTATCCCCAATTTAATCACCCACGAAAACTGAAACAGCCATGCGACAGCGGATACGCCCGTGGATAGTAACGAAGCTTTATGCCACCTGTTTGCTCGCGAATAATTGGGTGAGGATCCAATTGGTGTGTCATTCGCTTCATTGTAGTATTTTTTAAAATACTGTTGCGAAACACCTTCGGCTGTAAGGGCAAAAATAGTCGGTAAAGCGACCAATCCAAAGCAAAGAATTGATTTTCGAAGAGAATTTGACACCCTTTTCATTCCTAAACCAGGCACTACAGCCGCGAGCAAGCCATTTTCCCAACCATAGGCCTTATAGCCCAATAGCTGAGTAGAATGGAAAACGGAATCATTTACTGTGATGTACCGCTCTCGAAGAGAATATCTACCCGATGGAAAACCAAGTTCATTTAAAATAGGCATTGAAATGAGGTTTTTTCGCTGAATTATACCGATTTCTGAAGTGCGCAAAGTCATGCGTATGTCGTATCTTGAGTTGACAAAATTGTCGCATAAAACACTAGGATAATTCTGGTCTAAAATATGTCTCACATGATCAAATGGAGGATTAGCAATGTTGAGATTGTATTCAGAAAACCGAGATAGATTCAGTCCTTCATCGGTGTACTCGATGGAAAAAGCACACGTGAATTCATTTTGATTGGTTTTTTCGCTAAAACGAATTCCATCATAAATCAGCATCCTCATGATTGAGTTCGTCTCGCGAGGATTCAAGACCGAATAGTCGAAAATTTCCTCTTTTAATCTTAGCGCATTCTGAGCGCTGAAATAGGACATTTCAGCTTTATGAATAAGCGTATTTTCATTGGTCTTAAATGATTCTGAACTGGCACCAACAATATGCCCTAAGGGTACGTTTCCATTGAAAAGAAAAAGATTTAAGGGTGTAAAAGTTGCCCGAACAAATTGATAAGGAAGTACATCACCACAGCCGTTCAAAATCAACACTTCTTTCGAACTTAACCAAATGGCTTCAAAAAAGGATTGAATCAGTTCAATCGATGATTTGGACCTCAAAAAATATAGCGTACCATTGAAGCTGAATTGATGAACCTCTTGTTTGTTTAGCTGAAAGTATTTTGACATTTCACCTTTGTCGAGTGAAATTGAATCAAGTATCATCGAAACCTTTTTTCCTAGTTCAAGGTAATCCAATTTCCCCTGAATGGCTATTTTGAAATGATGCGACCCCTTGTCTACCTCCAAAGATTCATCCATCTGAAGAGTATACCGAAAAGCATTGATAGGATTGAACTTTATCAGTGCAAGATTATTTCGGATAAATTCAGATTCTGCCTGCTGATCACTACGGAAATTTATTTCGGCAGCTTGAATCACATGCAAATCCGAATTGAATGCCATCGATAAAACAAGAAAAAAAAGTATCCTTAACCGCTGATCCATTATTTCTTTCCCGAAAATTAGAAGGGCAATTCTGGATATGGAATAAATTGAGCCGCAATAGAGATTAAAACAGGTGCGATTACAAAGGATAGGGTGATCAAAATAGCACCGTGTAATCCTGCGATTTCTCTGTTGTTCCTTGACAATTCATGTTTTTCAACTTGCGAGGTAAACATCCCGACAAGAAAGAAGCTAATCCAGAAAAATGAAAAAGAGAAAAGCCACATTCCAATAAAGAACCCCATTGAATATAGAATGGCATTCGCGAAATCTTGTTTGTCGAAAAAGAACGTAAAGGCATTGGTTGATATTTCAGAAATGTGGTACAAATTGACCCCCGCCGAAAGCAAGGCCGAGAAATAAATCATCAGAATGGCCGTGTTTTTTGGTGTTGATATTTTATTGAGGAACTTGCTAATCACCAATGAATAGGTGAACATATAAGCTATTCCCAACAGAACAACAATTGCTAAGTTAATTACAGAAGTACTCATTTTACGTCATTTTTATGGTTAACATTAATTTAAATAGGATTCCCAATCATTTCCTTTTACGTCATACCCCAACTGAAAATCCCTTGCGGTAAGTTCCCATAAAAAGTACTTTTTACCCGAAGCATCTTTACCATAGCTCGGACAGTTTCTATTTTTTAGATGGACCCCCAAAACACTATGCCCTTCTTTCATACTCACCATCACAGCCACATCAAAACCGAGTTCATTCAAGATGGTGTATGCAAACAAAGAACGCGTGTCGCAATCCCCTTTTTTGTGGTACATAAACTCAGCGGGCGCATAGACACCTAAAGGCATGATTCCACTGCAACACCCGCGTCCGTCGCTTTGCACCTTACAATCCGCACTGAAACTTCCGAAAGGCATTTCACAAGGACATTCTTCTTGATCATCAAGCACCAAAGTGTAAGGAATAAACTGCACTGCCGAAGCTACCAACTCCATTGATTTCATATAAGCTTCCTGTTTTGGATAATTTTGCCTTTTTATTTCAGCTTTAAACGCTTCAATCATCGGATCCATTATTGGCAAGCTGTTGTCATGCAACTTGCCATACAGTACATTGAGAATATTTCCTTGGTCCTCTCTAAATCCTGGCACTTGATTCAATTGAACTGAATCAACAGAAAAGGAGATTTCATGCCATTCTCGATCGTAATCTTGCCATTTCCAAACAATGTTTATCTTCCCATTGACTGAACTCGTATCTTCATTTTCTGTATCATCCCACTCTTCATCTTGTCTATCCTCCGTCTTTAATTCCTTTTCCCATTCTTTGACCAATTTTTCATTGAAGAAGAAATCACCAAAAAATGGAATGAATACAAGAAACAAAAAGAGAAGCAATATCCAAAAGACAAGGTTCCCAATGTTAAAGTATTTCTTACTATTCATTCGATTAGTTTTTCTTGTTTGGTCGCTCTGATCGATTGTAAAAATCAGCGTATGACCTGTTTGATAGCCACTTTATATACTCCTCTTTTTCAATGAGAATGAAACGTCTTGAAAGGATGTAATGATCATTGGTGATCTTCAACTCCTGCAGTACCAATTCTCTCATTACGGGTCCTTTTAAAAATTCATCGCTTTTGTTCAACAAAATTATGGGGAGAAGAAAGATAATAAGCACAATGAAATCCATTAAATACTTCCAATATCCCAATCCTCGGGTAAGAAATTCAATATCCACCAGAAGTGATCTTGAATTGATGAGTAGAAACTCTTTTCCATTCGTCGAGGTGAAAATATGTTTCTTCGTCCATTGATCGACTACAACTTCCTTTGATTGCAATAACTTGTCAATGGATTCATTAATTTGTCCACGAAACAAGAAAAGTTCTAGTCCATTTGCGACAATTATTCCAAACAAAACCAAGATCAGAACGATAACCAGTTTACCAATAAACTGACTTCCGAATCCCGTTTTGCGCGGTTTAAAATTAGCCGCAGCATTTCGAAAAGCCATTTTTTTATCAGTTAGAAAAGCCTCGCGTTCCGCTTTGGATTGCAATTCCATCACCTTCGCATCCGTTAAGTCTTCAAATTCCCGTTTTTTATCGAGCCAATTCAAGTAGAGTGTTTCATCTTGAGGTGTCAAGGAAGCAATGATCAATAAGCGCTGAAAATTGTACAGCACCAAGCCAAGAAAAAGTCCACTAGGAACAGCAATGAAATACGATTGAAAAACAATTGTTGCGAACATGAACATCGAAAAGGCCGCAAGTATTGACGTCAAAATGATCAAAATCACCAAGCGCGAATAAATCTTTTTTTGACGATCTCCTTCCTCTGTTGAAAGAGTCGAAAAACTATCAGGTCCAATGCCTATTTGAGTGTACAATTCCATTATTGTGGGCAAATTAAATCATAACTCCATTCTGTATCGGGATCAGGGCCTGGTGTCAATTTCACCATGAAGCGTGTCGGTTTTCCTTTTACCGCTGTGTAATTCCATGAAATCGTTCCCGTTCCAGATACCAAACCGTTCGTACTACCTACCAACTCACCATCATAATAGACTTCCATCATATCTTTGGCCTCTATCATATCATATACAACACCTACTGTCCCGGACTTATCTCCCAATTCATAGTAATCCGTAGTGACCTCATTTGTTCCATTCGCCTTTTTGGATGCACAAGGCTCAACCTCAATTTTCGTGTCGTCAATTTCCTTTTTCTTGCGTTCAATCTCTTCGTCGTATTCTTTGATCAAGCGCTCACTCTGTGCTTTTTCATAATAGCATGCAAAGTGACGTCCAAGTGAGGTACATTGCTTGAGCAAAAACAAAATCAGCAGCAGAAGAAATAAGTATTTCAACCAATTTAAACAACCTTTATTTCTGCAACCAGACAAAGCATTCGTAAACGGTGAATCAGGCTTCTGGGGGTCATCGACATCCGTTCCGCCATTACCACCAGGATCATTTCCTGCATTCGCCGGAAGGTTGGGTGGAATATGATTTGGGCAAAACAGGGTGTAATCCCAAATTGTATCTGGTTCTTTTCCTGTCACAACAACAGAAACATTGGTGTCTTTATTGAATTTGTAATCAAAAGACTTCCACATTTCCGTCGATTGTTTCGCTGAAGATAAATCTCCCCCAACAAAACCATCTACATTGGGATGAACTTCATAAGTCGACCAAATTCTATTTCCTTCATAAAACACCTCTAGTCTATCTATCCGCTGAACTGGATTGAACCTGAGCCAAACTTTCCCAGACTCCTCCCCAAGAACTATTTCTCTTTGGTCAACGCCATAGCCTCCCGATTTATTATCCGCATTGCATTGAATACAGGGCTCGTCTGGCACTGGATTAGGCAGTGGCTTATTGGCAGGAGGATTTATTTTACGCTCCAAAATAGACCCGTACAAGGTGCCTGAAATTTTAACATACGTCTCCTCATTTTTCAATGATGAATGCACACCTTTCTGAAAATTAGGCTGACCGAATTTTACATCATCCAAGAAGAATTCATAGAAATCAAAAATTCTTGGATTTTCATGTGGCCATTGTCCTCCGGCTTCAATTTGAATGTTGTGTACCTGATAAAATTCAAAATCTGTTTTTGGTAATTTTTCATCCACATTCAATAACTCGACCTCTGTCACATGGCCGCGGTAGATGTGCATCAAATGAGAATCATTTGGAACAATTTTCACCGCACTCTCGTGCACCTCTTTCTGTTGCGTAAAGAAATGGCCTTCAAATTGAGCCTTTACTTTGTGAGTGATTTTATTTTCCATTTTTCGACTTTAAAATGAAAATTTCCACACGCATATTTCGGTTAAACCACCTTCCTTTTCCATCCAATTGCCTTTCATTGCTGACAATTGGAGCTTTGTTGCCGTTTCCTTTTGGACGCATGCGCGACGATTCGATTCCATTGTCTCTCAAAAATTTCGCGAGACTTTCAGCTCTTTTCAAATCCGTTCCTGCGTTTTCTCTTGGCGCAGGATTTTCATATCCCTGAATCGCAACAGAAATTTCAGGATACTTTTTCATGAAGATCAGTACTTGATCATATGCGCCGAAGGAAGATGGATTGACATCGGAAGCATTTTCGTAAAAATACACTTTCGAAATATTTGCCAATTCATTCGCCAAATTCGTATCGTACACCTTCTGTAAGGAATCCAACTCTCTTTTGCGTTGGGTCTCCTTCATCTTCATCCGATCTGCTTCATCGCAGGTACGCTGTCTACCCTCATCGTCATTGCATTTGCGAATCAACCACAACAACAAAAGCAATAACAAGATCCATTTTAACCAAGATAAAAGATTGGATAAGCATCCCCTACCTGAAGAAAGACAGCCCTTACCTTTGTCAAGAAGGTCAGTTAAAGGATTTTTAGACCCAGGTACATTTCCACCGGGTCCATTTCCGCCAGGCCCATTTCCGCCCGTTTGCGGTGGATCTACTTTCTTCAACGGCATCGGTTTTACCGTCTTACCAATGACCTTAGAACGCACGTGAACGTACATTTTTCTTTGGCCAGCAACATCCTTCGCGCTTGATTTTAACAGATCTCTATCCGTGAACCAATGGCGCACATACTCCGGATTGATCAACACCAATGAACTAAAGTCTAAACTTTCATCCTGATTTGAATTTGGAAAAGATTTGAGCGTTAATCCTTTGACACCTGAGAGAATGATACTTTCATAATTCTCGTACTCACGCGGTAAGTATTGGTTCTTTAACTCAATGTTCGTTATGTCACCCGTATATAAATTTATGTTGAATTTATGTGGCTTCGAATCGTGTTTCGTTTCGAAAAGTTTTTCCACGGCTTTGTCCTGATCGGTATAAAAATACCCATCTAAATCACCGTATATCACATATTCTTCCGCCATTTTACTCTTTACAGGAATCTATAAATCCAACTTATACGATACGCCTAAAAATTTCTTAACCCCCTTTTTTCGTTTTATCATCAAAAAACTGACTTGGGTCGTCTTTAATTTTTTTGCTTTCCTCATCGGCGAATAGCGTAATGGCCTCTTTGGCGTTGCGTTCTTCCAGTTCATTTTGGTGTTTGATGACCTCAATGATTCTTGCAGGGTTGTGATTCGTTCCTGCCCAAATTAACTTGCCATGTTCATCTTTGAGCGGCTCGTAATAGATCCCTTGCTTGGCAATAAGAATTTGAGTGACATTTTCTTGCATGTAATCGTAGGCACTTTTCACCATGAACATCTTCAACAAAACTGGAGCTACTTCAAGTAGAATAAATAACCATCGCACTAGATTAATTGGCCACCATGCATTGCCATAGATTTCTTTGACAACGGGCTTGCCATTTTCCATTTTGATTTTACCAGTTGCGGGGTCGTAAACTTCGACTTCTTTACCTTGGCTTGATAACTTTTCAATCATCATAATTTTATCAAGGAAACCTGGTTTAAGCGCCTTTATACTATCTGCAGCATTGTTCAACATGAGTACTCTTTTGTCCTCAAAGGATGCCAACACCTTTTTTAAACTGTCCAATCGTCGCAAATCTTTTTCATATGCCAAATTCGCATCTGACGCCAATTTATAGAGCGTCTGGTGGCTTGTGTTTCGGCACACCGCGCCTTTATTACACGGTACTGCGCCATACAATCCTATTGTATTTAGTAAAAGAATATTGTTATTCGCTTCATTCTTTAGCAGTTCAGAACGACTTAAAACGACTGAATCTTGTTTAATTTTATCCATTGTGGAACGGTATTCCCCCGTATTCAAAAACTCTTGTTCTACCTCGTAGCGTCGTTTGATACTCATGTCCATCTTGGCATTTTCCCACTCGCGATCAATTTCCTTGTCAAAAATCTCTGTCTCTAAGGGTGCAGAAATCGTTAATCCAATGAAGATAGCCATGACCAATCTTGGGAATGCTGACAGAAATTCCCATCCTCCTATTTTCTCTTCACCATCCCCTTTTCCAACGGAAACAATGAATCGATCTAGGTTAAAAATGATCAATCCCCAAACCAAAGCAATTGGTATTGTTGCGTACCAAGAACCAAAAATGGTTTGTATCGCAAAACCCATCGCAAGAGTTGCAAGAACAGCTGTAGCCAAAACCACTCCGCCGATCCCCATCATTTTCATGTGGTCGTAATAACTTGCATACTGCATGATTCGCTCATCTCCACCTGCACATTTCCACAAAAATTTAGCAATTTTCTTGCCTGCCATTTTGTCAATATCCAATTTGTAATCTACATTTTCATTCATAACTATTTGTTTTAAAACTTACTATTCAACTTTACTTTTTCTTATTTATTTTCAATCATTTCCTGATGCATTTTGTCCCTCACATCCTGAAAAAAGTGCTTCCCATTTGCGTTGTACTTTTGGGAATTCAAACAATTCAATTTTACCGTATTTTGCTTTTCCAAAAGCGTTGACAATACCCTATTGCGATCAACACCTTGATTCGGCGACTCGTAATTCATGTTTTTATTCTTCGGATATGAAATGTGTGCATTCGGATAAGATATGCTCACCTTGGGCTGAGCATGCGTGTATGACAATCCTGTATATGCCGATTTAGTGAATTCACGTGTATTTGGATCCATCAGTTCTCTTGTCAATCCCATCTTTTGATTCACAAGTTTTGCAGTATTTAAATCTTTTATTTTCTCAACTGGGAGATGTAAAATCTTCGTTTTCTTGCCTTGCAAGGTGTAAATGGTCATTTTGAAATTTGGTCGCTTGCGGTTCACAACGGTATAAGCTCCATTCCCTTTCAACTTCTTCCCCACCCCATCGATATCTACTCGGTAAGCACCAGTAACTCTCCAAGTGAGTATGATGCTCCCTCCGTTCAAAAGAAACCCCTGGTCTTCTGGTAATTTATAGTATTCCCTGCCCTTGAGTGTAACAAGATAATGATCGGGAGAAATGTCAAATTCAAAATCTAGAATTTTCCCTTTTTCTTTTCGGTACCAGAAGCCAATGCATTTGAAAATAATTCCATAATAGGGCATTAACCCCAGAGCAAGCAAAACTCCAATGAAATACAAGGTCCCTTGCAGCGCACTTAAACTCGTAAACCAATTGAACATTCCCGTCATACCACCAAAGGATAAAATTCAAGATCGGAAATATCATTCATCGGATGTCCATCAGGAATGTGTGGCGTGGTTGTCTCTATAAAATGATACGTTTTACCCTTGTATTCCGCTGTAGAAGATTTACGAAATGGCATCCCAGCCACTCCAATGAACATATGCCCTCCCATTTCACCAGGAACATTAGGGTCTTGCACCTGACAACTGACCAAAACAATATTTTCAACATCAATCATTTCCTTTAAAATTGCAGCCATAAAAACTGATTTGCTGTCGCAATCGCTATAGCTCAATACAAATGATTCGTAGGGCAAGGCAAGTTCAATATATTGAAACGGTGCTATTTCAAACTTAGGAACACCGTACGGCAAATGCTGAACAAAATTCTTTGCAGCTAAGACCCTCGATACATAATCGTCTTTTCCCAATTGCTGTAAATTCTCAACAATATGCGCTGCAATTTTAGCTGCAAACTGATTGCTCAAATCAACTACATAGGGATAATTCGTCTCTGCTGTTGCCTGACCACTGTTCGATGTAATTTCAATTCCTTTTAATACGCGGCCATCCTCAGTTCCTCCATATCCATCAATTACTTGAGAAACCTCCGTTGGATTCAAACAAACAGAAAAAGTCACGCTTTGACCACCTATAATTGGGTATGTGTAGCTTAAGTCAACATCTTGACCATTGGCATTGATGCTCCCATCCACCTTGTAACCGAATTCATTATAATTCTCCGGGCCATTGCGGTAGTTTTTTCTAAATGTTTGGAGGTGCTGTGTTAGATGCTCTATGAGCAATAGATTGTTTTGAATCGAAGAAGGTACATTGTTTGAACCCGTTCTATCAGGTGCATTCGGATCATTGGTGGAACTGCCAGCGCCGAGCAAATTAAAACTGCCATTAAATGCCAAATAAAATGAGACAATTAGGCTCAATCCCAGAATAGCAAATAGTTCGTTCATAGCTTAGTAATTACAAATTTAACAATTATTCGGAATTGAATTTTTAATTAATTGTTAACTACCTTTCAGTTCCTATTTATTGAAAACATTTATATTTCCATTGTTTTATTACGAGGTTGAAGGCGAACCTTAGGATAACCTTCTAAATCTTTGAATTACTCGTTTGCTTTGAGACACTAAGCCGAGTGAACTTCAACCATGAATGACATTGATTTAGACCACAACAACTCAGCCCTATTTTCGTGCGACTTTTCAATTCTCACATAAAACACTCTAAATCCCAGTGTTCATTCGAATACGCTGCATCGTACAATCCATAATCATCCAATCATCCAAATAACCAACAAATACGAGCTGATCATCAATGACATCTCCATTGAGCAAGATATAGGACAAAGTCCAGTCCACCAACTCCGCGTTGTGATTGTTTCTACATTCAACCAACTCCATGGTTTTTATTTTCAGTGAATGCTCCACATCAAAAATAGTTGATTTGAAAAAACTGTTTTTTAACGCATGATGTATGGCCTCACTATCGAGTTTCATCGGACATACTTTGGAAAGAAAATCGAGATAATTATAGTCATCGTATGCATACATCTCATAAAAATCAGGGATGCTTTTGTCCGATTTCATCTTTCGTTTCGGTTGACTTAAAAAGAAAAATAGTGCATGAAGCGAATCATTGGTTTGTTCATTTCCATAACGTTTAGCAATCAACACAATCCATTCGGACAAATCCAATTCACATGCAGCTTCAAGCACTTTTAGTCGATCATTGTTTTCGAAGTGTGTGATCTGATCATCAATAACACTTCGCATGATTTCTCCGGAATAACGGTATAGATTGTCACAAATAGATCGAAGTCGCACCAAGGAATTCTGAGGATTACTGTTCGAAGTAGACATCTCGATCACGAAATGAAAATCATTTAAAAAATGCTGCCAAGCAGATTCTTTTGACAGGTCATTTTCAGGGAAAAACAAGCCCTCTGCCAACATGGCCACCCCCTCATTTCTTAGGCATGACATATAATGCATAAATAGCCAAAAATTGCTTGGCTCGGGACCTGATTGACCATCTTGAATATGAAAATTTCGCGTAGCATAAACATTACTCGATTCTGTAATTACAGCATGATCAAAGGCATGTGTCAATTCATGAAGAACCGCCTTTTTCAATTCAATTTGCCCATCTTCAGAATAACCATGTAGACTCGGCTGTAAAAAGTCTCTGTTAAAACTAAAATGGAAAGAATGAGGCAATGACTGTTGAGCATTGTACATGGCGATCCAGTCATTTGGAAAAGCATCACTTGACAACAAAGCAATGTTCACTTCCAAATCTTCGTTCACCCATTTAGAAAGTTGATCCAAAAAGAACGTAAAACCTTCCTTAATCCTCTGTTCAAGAAAACTAAGTTCCGCAATTTTTCCTGCGACTTTGCATTCATTGTGCCGTGAAAATCTAAAAGTGACCAAACTATTTTTATTACGGAAGAAGTAAGTCAATGGATTGTTTTCTAAATTAGATGAAATTTTCAAATTAAGAGTTATTCAGCATATTTCTTGGCGTACCTATCGATATTTTGAAAATAACATAATGAAATGAAAAATTCGGAAAATTCAGAAAACGGCATACTTTGGGTCGGTGATAAAGCGCTTGAGACCTATCAACGTACCGACAAAAATGTTTTAAAAGCCTTTACCAATCATGTGTTGTTGTTTGATTCAACCCATTCGGGAATGCACGAAGAAGCAACCTATGTAAAGGATTTCGATGATACTGAGCATTTAGCGTATGAATCCAATCCTTTGACGGAACCACTTCAAGCGTATTTCTCATCCATTAAAATGAACACAATTGATTTAATGATTGGCAGTCCTTATGAACTGCTTTTTCAGAAAATAATCAGCATGGCAAAAGAAATTGAATCGTCGGACAAAAACAAGAATGCGAGCGACGAATACCAGTTGTTTTCCTTCCAACATTTTAAAAACAGAATCGCCAATGAAATGGACTTTTCACAAAAAAATGCTCTTCTTTTAAACCAAGACATCCCCTTTTTAGACATGATTTCAGACGCCAAAGCAACACGAACGAAGGCGAAGCGCACCTTTAATCAAACGTGGACAACCCTGAGTGAGAAAACTGACATCAACGAATTTTTATTCCGATTCAGTGAAACATCTATGGAGATTGACAAATGCGCAGATGTTGAGAAAATCTAAATAACAGAGCTACGGATGAATAGACGATTACTTTTTACTGAATTGATTCGGAGGCATGAGCAAAATATCCGTAAGACAATCCGTGTGCGCATTAAAAATGGCATGGACGCGGACGATGTCTTTCAGGACTTGTCTATGCACATCCTTGAAAAAATTGAGCATGAAGATGCCGAAAGCTTGGCTAAGTGGGATTCGAAAAGTTGGATCGCAACGGTGACCATTAATTTTTGTTACTCAGTTTTACGAAAAACAACGTCAAAAAAGAGTCGTCGCATGACTGACTTACCGGACGACGACGCCCTTGAGCGAAAAGCATTTCAAAAAGGAGCTGGGCTGCATCACGAAGACCCGTCGCGCAGCGTGATGCATTTCAACATGGAAGAAATTCTATCCTTGCTGAACGAAAGAGACCAAACCATTGTCATTCTGAAACTTTTTGAGAATCGGTCAGTAGAAGAAATAGATGCTATCACAGGTTTAACCAATAGCTCTCAATATTACAAACGGGCCATTGAAAAGTTGCGCACTAAAATTGGCGTAGATCGATTCAAGGACCAATATGACGACTTTTTTCCTAAAGATTAAGCCATTAATTTTCTAAATCAATACCCGCGACTTTCAGATTGGAGTGTTTTCCTGTCGAATACGAAATGAAATGCTTCGTGCCATTTTTCTTTTGTTCACTGAATAAATAGGCCTTGCCTTGATTCACTTGAATGAAACGATTAAAAGTATAGATTTTAACCTCAAACCAATAGCATCCCGTTGCAATTGTTTCTACCCGATTTACAGGTCGTATATTCCTTTTAAATTGAATATATTTATAGTCAATTTTAACGCGCATTCAAGATTAATTTAAACACCAATGAATACATCATACAATGAGGGGGATCAACCTGATTTAAAATACCGGACACCTAAAAAACTACTTCATTTAGGCATCATTTTTTTGCTAATTGGAACAATACTTATTTTGTTCATGCACATGAAAAAATCGGTAAATGAACAATTGGTTCTGACCGATATCGAGAATGAAACACCGTCTGAACTGTTGAATCATGCCAATACGCTTTATTGGCTTGGCAGGACATATGGCAATTCCATCTATGAATTTCAAAAATCGGAAAAGCTTGCCCTGCGCGCGAAGCATTTACTCAAAAGGAATGCCGATAGCACCAGTGCTGTCATGCGCATCAAAGCCGACAAAATCATAGCCAATGCTAGACGCAACAGGGAACAAAATGCATTAACTGTCAATAATAAATACCCGTATTTCTTGGATTTTTCTGGTTTGAATGAACTTCAAGAAGAAGACCAAGCACTGGAAGAAATGGACCGCGTGACAACCATCCGCGTATTGACCAAACTCATGGATTTACCAGACCCAAATTCATCCCTGTCCATTCGTGAATACCCCTACTTTAGCATATTAATTCACAACAGCAATGACCCTCAACTTCACGAGGCCGGTATACAATACCTCAATTTAAGCACCAAGCAATATACCATATCAGAACATGAAATTGCCCAAATTACAGGTAAAAAAAATTACAACGTAGCTCAACTTCTCAAAGACACATCAAACATCAATAAAATTTGCGATTTTTTCAATTGCAGCGAATTGGCCATCATTTATGTCAACAAGCAAGATCAATTCGATGGCATATACTATTACGGTGCGAATATTCGCCTAATTTCACCGCATGCAGATAAGTTGACGAAATCTCGCTATACAGAAACATTCACTGTAGCCAGAGGATACAATACCATGCTCGGCATTAAAATCCCTTTACTTACGGTGTACCTCTTGCTATTGATCCTTGGTGTAGAACTCCTTTCCCTACTCAAGCTATTTGCCTATTCACGAATTAAATGGCACCGTTTTATTCTTGTTGGATTCATTGCAATGGCCATTCACATTGCATCAATCGAGGCCCTAGCGTATTTTTGGAATCCTGAATCTGGAGAATTTGCAGAAACGGACAAAGCAATGGTGTGGATATTCGCTGTTGCCTTGAGTTTTACCCTTATTCCTATTTTAGTAGGACATCTAACGGTAGGCAAACTAGATCGCTTCATCAGCTCATTTGATTCTGGGCTTGACGACAAAAACGGACTTTTCAGTGTTGTTTTTCCTGGTTTAACCATCTATTCTGTTTCTATCACCTATTACAATCTGCTTCGTTTTGGAATTTCAGACAACCTTTATTTTGGGGTTTACGCGTTCATCTATTCGCTAGTCATCTCCTACCTCTTGAGTGATTATTGGAAAAAAATGAAAGAGCTTCCCTCCAAATCATTTTTATTTCACAAAATTTCGGTGTACACATTATTGGGAATCATAGTGCTTTGCGCCATCCTCTTTCCTTATTCAACCTTTGGCAATTTAGCGTATTCCGATGTGCAAAATTCATTCATTCTTTTTGTTGGCATTCCTCTCCTCTTGTCTCTGATCAACAATCAAATTCTGAACTACTATTTTAAGATACATTCAAGTCACGAACTTCAAAAAACAATTGATTTTAAAGAGGACCGGTATATAAAAAACTTAGCAGAGGACAGCATGCTCAATAGTCTAAAAAAAGACGGTGTGTTGGTTATTTACGGTGCTAAAAAAATGGGGAAAACCTGGTTAGCAAAGAAAATTGCAGAAAAATATGCGCAAGACAAATTGTATGACAACCTTATCTTCATCGACTTTTCATTGAGTCAATCTACAGAAGAAAAAAACAAAATCAACTATTACCCATTCGCCGAAGCATTTTCACACTTGTTGCCGAAAAATGTGTTTAATGACCAAGCCGAAGAAGCTCGAAAATCAGGCAATATCCTTGGAAAACTGATTAGTTCTATTACTTCAGCGGGTGACTTCTTGGTTGATGAAAGCGAATCAAAACCTGCTGAATTAAGTAAGATTCGAGAAATCATAATAAAGAAAATAGAAGCGAATCCGAAAACACTTATTGTTTTTGACAATATCCATTTGACAGAAGGTGAAAATAAGGAACTCTTTTTGTCCTTTTTAAATGAAATTCAGCGTGTTCACAATGTCAAATCAAGCAACGTACTGAAAAAATATCCTTTGGTACTCTTCACCTCTACGCAAGGATTTCATATAAAGCTTGAATTCGAGAATTTAATCGAGGGATTAATTAATGTTAGAAATACAGCCAACAAAGAAACATTTCGATTGGAAGACAAAATATATTCACTTAGAGAAGACCTAAATTACCCGCCGTTTTACAGTATCAACTCCGATCCTCAATTTTTAAATAAATACTTAAGTACATATAAAATAGGGATTTTCGATAAAAAATCCATCTTAGAAAAATTCAAACGGTCTGAAAAAGATAAAACGCCAGGAATAATCACTGAACTTTTAAAAACTCTTCATGAATTGCAGCAAATTTCAATCGGCAAGAAAACAATCCACATCAACAAAAGAGAATTTGAAATGCCGGAGATTGTTGAAGAATTGGAATTCTACGAAACTGTAATCAAGACCTTAAGTCCGGAATTACTTGATATTTTGCGTTGTTGCGCCTATGCGGCCTTGGAAGACGGAGAATTTGAGGTTGGGGCCATAAGCTATATTCTAGAAAAGAAACGTTTGGACATTCTCCACCACCTCAATAGTGCAGAGAACTTAAATATCGTTTATGACACGAAAGATAAAAATGACTGGTATCGATTCAATGATACCCGTTTTATCATGGTACTGAAAAAACAAGATAATCAAGGGGTTAATCAATTGTTTTCACAACTCGGTAAGGAGTATTACCAACGATGGGTAAATTTCTATTTTGACCATTTTGAAGCGCTGAAAAAAGATGTCATCAATCATCGTCAGACATTAATTTCTTTAGCGGAAAGGGCCTTTCTATTGAATGAAATAAATCCTGAAAAATCACTAATGATTTTAAAAGAGATGGGTTACTTCTTCTTAGAACCACAAATAAGTCTTCTCGAAAACGCAAAGAAATCTTTCGAAAATGCAATAGGGATTATGTCGAAAAAAAACAGCCTCATCCCAAAAAAGGAGATGTATGAACTCCAAGTAAAAGGTCTTTTGCGGACATTGGACGAAAAAAATGAAATAAATAGTGCGCAAGCTGCAGACATACTTAAATTCAGTGCGGAAATTGTTGTTGTTTGCCCTGAACTATCGAATGAGCTATTCTATTTAGAAAAACTCGCTTATGCAAAAAGCACTTCCTATAATCCAGACAGTGCTCGGCAATATATTTCTGCAATACGCACAAAACTTGCCAATGAAAAGCATGACGCCATCTACGACTTGAAACTTCGATTTTTGATGCTTTTGCTCGAACCAACAGGCGGTGCAAGTTTCGAAAAGTTAAAAGAGCTTTGCGGTTCGTACGAGGAACTTATTCAAACCATTCAGCGCGGCGAAAACAGTGAAGTTTATCTCTCTGGTGGTGTCTATCAGCAAATTCTCAATAATTATGGGGGTAGCATTATCGGAGATAAAATGATTGGTCACCGAGAACTGATGGCCGATGATGAAAGACGTTTGGATTATTTCTTGCAATCGATTACGATCCTAAAACACCGCGTTAAAATTGAACTGGATCGTTTCGTAAAAAACACTCAAAATGAGCACGTCGCAGAAAGTATTCAGAAAATTATTTCTTTCATCGAAACCAAGAAAGTGGAATCCTTGGATGAAGCTTTGGAATTAATCAACAAAATCGTTCTTATTTTAAACTACAAACCCCTCACCTATTTCGTAGACCGAAAGGGGCTCAGTTACACTGTAAATTACATTACGAGAGCACTTTATTATTACAGCACAGATCATAATGAGGCGCGCATGCAAACGCCTGATTTGAATTTGACCCTTGAAGCTATTTCAACGTATGCCTATGAACTAAATCATGATGTTCAGGATACCATGGGGATTATCATGTCCGCCACCTTCAAAGGGCTCATTCTACAAAATTTTAGTTCGTCAAATCATCACCAACGAACAAATGAAGCGTTCAATTGCTTCGAAGAGTCATTCGCTCAATCGTATAATTCACAACATTATCAAGCAACGCTTGCACTTACCAATATGGCAAGCTTACTTAAAAGTGATCCACACACAACACACACGAAGCTCACTGAAAAACTAAAAACAAATCAGCGGCTGTATGCCGAGCGTCATATTCTCACTCACTTTAGCTTATCTGATTTAGAAATGAATGGCTCTTCACAGAAGTTAAAAGCTGACAACATTGTAGAAAACGATGCTGATTTAAAAAAGTTAACTGGCACATACGGTTCAAAGTTTAATTCGGCGATTTTTAAAAATCCAAAAGAAGTAATCGACTTTATCATGGATAAAGTAAAAAACGAAGCACACTTGATTGCTTATGAAAATGGGAAAGCCTATTTACAACTTGAATTGAATGATGTTGTAGGAACAAACAATGTGATTGCCCTCAACGAACTCCCAGATACCGTTGAGATTAGAACAGGAAAGCGGGGCAATTTCAATGAAGCAAAATTAGTTTCTGGCATAGCCTATCCAAAAACAAATTACTTTTCAGCAATCCTATCCAAAGATTTAGATTACATTGAAACAGCCCACCCGGGTCCAATTTCTCCGCAGTTTCCATCAACTAATCAACCAGAAGAAATACAGAAGGCAAATAGTGATTATTGGACTAAACATGCTTTCATCATCAACGAATAACAAAAAATGGAAAAAGAAAAAAACAAATACGAAGAAATTGGCAAGGAGGTCATTGCATATGTGGATACACGCATTGAGCACACCAAACTTTCCTTCATCGCAAATTCAATTGAGATAGGGGCCTCGGCAGCAAGCTCATTTGTTGTAATCCTATTATTTACAGTATTTTACTTTTGTTTTGTCTGCGGCATCTCACTTTGGCTTGGTACCCTATATGGTGGCGCTCATATCGGTTTTTTCATCGTCACCGTGGTTCACTTAATCCTGCTTGTCTTGGTGATGTTCTTGAAGAAATTCATGATTGAAATACCCATTCAAAACAAACTCACTAGGATCATTTTTAAATCCAAAAAATAAGCCCGATGGAAATAAAAAAATTCGATGATATCCGATATGAAATTGCTCGTCTTGACGAAAAAATGCAGTTACAGGAAAAATCAATCAAGCAAAAATTCCATGGCTTGTTTATTCAAACTCATCCCTTAACCATTGCAGCCCAAGTATTAACTGGCTCATTCAAAGACGTTAAAAACGATCGATGGGTGCGGGTTTTCAATTTGGTCATGTATGCTTACCAGCAATTTGCCGAAACAAAATCAGAAGGTTCAGACAATCCAATTGTCGACACAATTTTGAAAGTAATTGATCTTGATTCCATCATGAAGAATGACGAACCAAAATCGGAGATTTAAAAAAATAAAACAAAACGGAATTAGTCGTTAAATTTTTCACCTTAAAAAAGAGAGAAGATTCAGATGCCAACAGAATGGTCGATTCATGTCATTCACGTAAATCTTTCTAAAACAAAGTCATCTGGTCCTCGTCGTCCTTCTTGGTTAGATCCCACTCGACTGTTGTTCCATCTGGAACTCCATCATCGCTATCGTCTGATCCGTCGGTAACATCTGCTGCGTCAACATCGACTGCGTCAAGATCGATTTCATCCTCCTGTATTTCATCAGGCCATGGCTCCGTTCCTTCAATCGCGTGTGTCAAGACAATTTCTTTGACTTTTAACTTCGTCAATTGGTTTCCTTGAGCTTTCATCCCTTTGATTTCAATGAAGTCTGCAATATTCACTTCATTGTCCGGTAGGTTCTTGGTCTCCTTCAGCAATTTATTGTAAACGATGCGCACATTTGGTCGATACGCAGTCGATACGCTATCCATGTAAGAACCTGCGGATTCACTAATAAACAATACCTTTTTATCGATGGTTACCTCACACAGGAAACGCTTCACAAAATGCAAATCCTTCTCCGCATCATAATACACTGAAGAGATGGCATGGTCTGGGTTCCACTTTTCGATATGGATCATGTCTTCGTCAAAGTGATTCGACAAATCGAAATTACTCAAGCGGTATTCTCCCGATTTATATAAGGTCAAAATCTTGTCTTCGCCCTTGAACGAACCCAAGAATTTTCCACGTTCTTCATCATTCAAGCGACCAACAACGGTATCGAACCAAATCTTTCGTGCTGCTAATGTTGATCCGCCTACTTCTTTTTGGGTAATGCGCTGAATGATTTCTTTGGTTACACGATTCCCTGCACTCTGCCTCGCTTTGATCAATAGATCCCCCATGTCAACATCAAAACGCAGTCGTTTCAAGTGTGGACGAGGACGAAGCAAAACAGTAACCACCTCACGTTCACCATTCGGATGGACTGAGAAATAAAGCATTTTCGAGCCCTTGACGCCACGTGTTAAATCGTATTCTGTGTCGCGTGTAATCGAGTTTACATAGAAGCGTTTCATCATGGTTGAACCACCAACACCATCTTGGTAAATCAAGTGATAAATGGTGCGTTTGTCTCCTTTTTTCCAGACATCCGCATGCACAATGCCTTTCCCCACAAATTTCTTGTCTGATACTTTTGTGACCATCATTTTACCCGTATTGAAGAAAATGATGATGTCGTCGATTTCAGAACAATCATTCACCGCTTCCGTTTTCTTTAGGCCATAACCGATAAATCCTTCTTCGTAATCAACGTACAATTTACGGTTGGCAATGATGACCTTAGACGCATTGATTGTATCGAAAATCTTGATCTCCGTTTTCCGCTCTTTTCCTTCACCAAATCGTTTTTTCAAGTCTTTGAAGTAGTCAATCGCATATTCGATTAAGTTGGCCAGTTTTTCTTTCACTTGAGCCATCTCTTCCTCAATCTTCAGCAAGACCTCATCTGCTTTACTCCCATCGAAACGCGTGATTCGAATCATAGGAATTTGTGTCAACTTCTGAAGGTCTTCGTCGACTATTTCACGAATCAACTGTTTCTTAAACTTGTCGAAGCGTTTGTACAAGTATTCGTAAAGTGTTTCACGGTCACTATAATGCTTGAAATCAATGTACATTTCTTCATTGATGAAGATTTTCTCCAAGGTGGAGAAGTGCCACTGACGTTCCAATTCATCCAAGCGAATTTCAAGCTCCAACTTCAGCAAACGAACCGTATTGTCTGTATTGACTTTTAAAATTTCACTCACCCCCATGAAGCGAGGCGTATCCCTATCGATGATTGAAGAGTTCGGAGAAATCGAAATTTCGCAATCTGTAAAGGCATACAAGGCATCCAATGTTTTATCCGGCGAAACACCAGGAGAAAGGTGGATCATCACTTCCGCATCTGCAGCCGTGTTGTCCTCAATTTTCTTTAGTTTAATCTTTCCTTTGTCATTGGCCTTGATGATGGATTCAATCAAAGAACCTGTCGTGGTACCGAAGGGAATTTCATGAATGATGAGCGTTTTGTTATCTACCTTTTTGATTTTTGCCCTTACGCGTACCTTTCCGCCGCGAAGTCCATCGTTGTAATTGGTAAAATCTGCCATTCCTCCGTTTGGAAAATCGGGCAAAAACTCCACTTTTTTACCCCGCAAATGGTTGATGGATTGCTCAATAAGCTCAATAAAGTTATGTGGTAAAAACTTACAGGCCATTCCTACCGCGATTCCTTCCGCACCCTGTGCGAGCAATAAAGGAAACTTCACTGGCAATTGTTCTGGCTCCTTATTTCGTCCGTCATAACTGGATAGCCAGTTCGTTGTTTTTGGGTTAAACACCACATGACTGGCAAACTTCGATAAACGTGCCTCGATATAACGCGCTGCCGCAGCGCCATCGCCAGTCAGTGTATTCCCCCAGTTTCCTTGGCAATCTATAAGCAAATCCTTTTGTCCAAGTTGCACCAACGCATCCCCAATTGACGCATCCCCGTGAGGGTGATACTTCATGGTGTTCCCGATGATATTCGCCACCTTGTTGTAACGCCCATCGTCCATTTCCTTCATGGAGTGAAGGATTCGGCGCTGTACAGGTTTTAATCCGTCGTGCAAAGAAGGAACGGCACGCTCGAGGATCACATAACTCGCGTATTCCAAGAACCAGCTTTCGTACAAGCCACCCACTGGAACAATCTGCTCATCGACAATTTTACTTTCGAAGGGCTTGTTCTCTTCTCCTGAGTTGTCTATTGGTTCGTCGATATTCTCTTCTGCCATCTTAAGAAGCTTTTTCTAAATTATCGGAATCCGTTGTTTTGGCTTCAGCCAGTTCTTCTACGATATCTTTCTCTACACGAAGATTTTCAATGATAAAATCTTGTCGCTCTGGTGTGTTTTTTCCCATAAAGTAAGACAATATCGTTTCAATCGAAGCATCCTTGGTCAGAATAACGGGTTCGAGTCGAATGTCGGCACCGATGAAGTGCTTAAATTCATCTGGTGAGATTTCTCCCAATCCTTTAAATCGAGTGATCTCAGGATTCTTTCCCAATTCTTCAATCGCATTCCTCCGTTCATCTTGGGAATAACAATAAATGGTTTTCTTCTTATTTCGAACACGGAAAAGAGGCGTCTGCAAAACATAGACATGATTTCTCTTTACTAAATCTGGAAAAAACTGCAAGAAGAAGGTCAACAAAAGCATGCGAATGTGCATTCCATCAACATCGGCATCGGTGGCGATTACTATCTTTCCATAACGTAAGTTGTCCATGTCCTCCTCGATGTCGAGTGCCGCTTGAACGAGGTTAAATTCTTCATTCTCGTACACCACTTTTTTCGTTAAACCATAACAATTAAGCGGTTTACCGCGTAAAGAGAATACGGCTTGCGTATTGACATCCCTTGATTTCGTAATCGAACCACTCGCAGAATCTCCCTCAGTAATGAACAAGGTTGTTTCCTCACGACGATCATCTTTCAAGTCGGTCAAATGTATTCTGCAGTCACGTAATTTTTTATTGTGAAGACTTGACTTTTTCGCTCGATCACGCGCTAATTTTCGAATGCCCGAAAGCTCCTTTCGTTCGCGCTCTGATTGTTTGATTTTACGCTCAATCAATTCGGCAACATCTGGATTTCTGTGCAAGTAGTTGTCTAATTTCTCTTTCAAGAAATCATTGACAAAGGCCCGTATAGATTTCCCACCTGGTTCAATCTCCTGGGAACCAAGTTTTGTCTTCGTTTGAGATTCAAATACCGGCTCAATCACTTTTACTGCAATCGCAGCTACAATAGATTGACGAATATCTGATGCCTCGTAGTTTTTGTTGTAAAAATCGCGAATGACCTTGGCCACAGACTCCCGAAAGGCACTTTGATGTGTCCCTCCTTGGGTGGTATGCTGTCCATTGACAAAAGAATAATAATCCTCGCCATAGGTTTTTCCGTGCGTGAAAGCCACTTCAATGTCATCCCCTTCCAGATGGATAATCGGATACAGTGGATCTCCATCCATGTTGTTTTCCAATAAATCCTTCAATCCATCCTTTGACTGGTATTTATCTCCGTTGTAATACATTGCCAAACCTCTATTCAGGTAGCAATAGTTCCACATCATTTTGTCAAGATATGCCGTTTTATAGGCAAACTTCTTGAAAATCGTTTCGTCGGGAATAAACTCTACATAGGTACCGTTGACCTCATCAGTTTTGACGACCAATTCATCCTTGATCAATTCCCCACGCTCAAAAACAGCCTCCTTCTTCTCTCCGTCACGCACTGAATAGACCATGAAATACGAGGACAATGCATTCACCGCCTTCGTTCCTACTCCGTTCAATCCAACAGATTTCTTAAACGCTTTGGAGTCGTACTTTCCTCCTGTATTGATTTGAGAAACACAATCCACAACTTTTCCTAAGGGAATGCCACGGCCATAATCACGCACGGTAACTTTCCCATCTTTCACACGGATATCTACACGCTTTCCATTTCCCATCACGAACTCATCGATGCAATTATCGATAACCTCCTTCACAAGAATATAAATGCCATCATCGGCAGCAGATCCATCACCCAATTTTCCGATGTACATTCCTGGTCGAAGCCGAATGTGTTCTTTCCAGTCAAGTGAGCGGATGTTGTCTTCTGTATATTGATTTTCTGCCATTGTTTTGAGCACTTTGAGCGTAACTACCAAATATAATCACACCAAAGGGACAAAACACGCTTGATCCTTGCGACTTTTGAACTATTTTCCGTTGAAAAACCTTGATAAATCGGCGAAAAATGGCGATTTACAGCTTATACATATAGGTTTTTGAAAAAATGAGTGGATATCAGAGCAAATCCTATGACTGACGTTTACTTTTCATCAATTTGAAAGACTTCCCCATCCTCAACAACGAGCGTTTTTTTAAAAATGGTTTTCGCTTCCTCAAGATGAATATCTGTGGACTCGTAGCGGGCACTTAAATGCCCCAACAGCAAGCGGCCGACATCTGCTTTTACAGCAATTGTAGCTGCCTGTTTTGCGGTAGAATGAAAGGTGGTTTTGGCGCGATCTGCATCCTTCTCGGTGAATGTTGCCTCGTGGTACAAAACGTCCACATTTTTAATGTGTGGAACAATGGTTTCATCATAACGTGTATCCGAACAAAAGGCGTAAGAGTAACTCGGATGGGGTGGCCATGTAAAATCTTCGGCATCAAATTCATTTCCTTTTTCATCCACAACATTTTCACCGCGTTTCAATTTGGGTAAATGTTCGATGAGCAATCCCGAACCTTTTATTGCTTCAGAAATAAGTCTTCGTTCCTTGATTTTTTCACGAATGACAAAGCCATTGGTTGGTATGCGGTGTTTTAACGGAAAAGTATGGATTTCAATGAGGTTGTCTTCAAAGATCAACTTGGTCTCCTTCCCATTCAACCGCACAAATGTCAAGTCGAAATCCAATCGTGCCCCAGCGATTTCGAGCTGAGAACGAATGATACCCTCCAATTCTCCGGGACCATAGACCGTGATTCCTTTATCGCGTCCCATCAGATGCATGGTGCTCAATAATCCGACTAAGCCAAAAAAATGGTCTCCGTGTAAATGAGAAATGAGAATGTGAGAAATACGCTGGAAACGAATGCTATACTTGCGGAGTTGCATTTGGGTACCTTCGCCACAATCGATGAGAATATGTCGATCGTTGCAAACGATGTATTGTGCTGTTGGATTTCGACGAAATGTAGGCACAGCTGCTCCACTTCCTAGGATTGTTAATTCAAAACTCACTTACGCAAGGCTTCCATTGCGGACGCTTGATCGATTGTAATCGTCAACACACGGTCAAGTTGAGCAATTTGAATCAACTTCATCACATTGTCATTGAGTCCACAAAGTGCAAATTGTCCGTTTGTATCACGACATAGTCGGTTTGCAGACAAGATCGCACTGAGCCCAGAAGAGTCACAATAACGCGTCTCACTCATGTCGATGACCATGTTGTTTACTCCGTTTTTGTTCAGCACCAACAACTCAGACTTCAATTCTGAAGCATTCGAAGCATCCAGTTTTTCCACTTTCGTTTTTACGACTGCCTCGTTTTTGTTTTGTGTTGTTTCGAAGTTCATTGTGTTTGGTTGTTTAGTCAAAAATAACATTTTTTGATTTAAAGCAATGCAAGAGTTTTACAATTCGCTTAGCATTGTGCCGCATGGCATTATCTTCCAATTTTTGATGCCAGCAAATAAATGACGGCCATGCGCACCGCAACACCATTTTCCACCTGATCTAATATGATGGATTGGTCAGAATCAGCAACATCACTCGTGATCTCAACACCTCTATTGATGGGGCCTGGGTGCATGACAATTATTTTCTTGGACAGTGAATCTAAGATTTCTTTGGTCAATCCAAATTGCATAGAATATTCACGCAAGGAAGGGAAGAATTTTATGTCTTGACGCTCAAGCTGAATGCGCAACATATTGGCCACATCGCACCACTCGAGTGCTTTTCTCAAGTTGTGTTCCACCAAGACACCCAATTCGTGAATGTATTTAGGAATCAAGGTCGTAGGCCCGCAAACCATCACTTCTGCGCCTAATTTTTGCAAACAATAAATGTTTGATAGTGCGACACGGGAATGAAGAATATCGCCTACAATCACCACTTTTTTCCCTTCCACAGAACCAAGTTTTTCACGAATTGAAAACGCATCCAAGAGTGCTTGTGTAGGATGTTCGTGGGTGCCATCACCTGCGTTTACCACTCTTGCATTGACCCTTTCAGATAAAAATTTAGCAGCCCCAGGATTCGGGTGACGCATGACCACCATGTCCACTTTCATGGATAAAATATTATTCACTGTATCGATGAGCGTTTCTCCCTTTTTCACAGAACTACTTGATGCACTGAAATTGACCACATCAGCCGAAAGTCGTTTTTCAGCAAGCTCGAAAGACAAGCGCGTGCGGGTGGAGTTTTCAAAAAATAGATTGGCAATGGTGATATCTCGAAGTGAAGGCACTTTCTTGATTGGTCGATTGATTACTTCCTTGAAACTATCTGCCGTCTTGAAAATCAATTCAATATCTTCTCGGGTAAGGTCCCGAATTCCCGTGAGATGATTAACGCTCAGATTATTCATTGGTGTCAGGTGTAAATAAGACTACTTTATCTTCTCCTTCAATTTCTTTCCACTCCACAGAAACGCGTTCCTTTGACAAGGTGTCCACACTTTTCCCGATGTAATTGGCTTGAATGGGCAAATCTCTATTGAAACGACGATCAACTAAGGTCAACAACTCCACCTTTTTCGGTCGGCCAAAGGCCAAAAGTGCATCCAATCCTGCGCGAATCGTTCGTCCCGTAAATAACACATCATCCACAAGAACGACTTGCTTGTTTTCGATGACAAAATCGATGTTCGTCACACTTGGAATAATCGCTTTTTCACGTCGTCGAAAATCATCCCGGTAAAACGTAATGTCCAAATTTCCGCAAAGAATTTCTTTCCCAAGTATGCGTTCAAGCTCTGCTTTTATGCGCACAAGCACATGAATACCGCGAGGCTGAAGACCAATTAGAACGGTGTCGGAAAAATCGTGATGTTGTTCAATGAGTTGATAGCAAAGTCGTTTTATCGTCAGTTCGAAGTGTCTGCTGTTCAGTATGACCTGCTTTTCCATCGATACAAATATACGCGCTTTTCGCGTGGGAAGGATGACTTGAGGCAATTTTTCAAGGTAAAATATCAACATAGAATTCACAAAAAAAGCGCCTCCAGAAGTGACGCTTTAAATTCTTTAGACAGTTCAGTGCTGGTTAACGGTGAAGCAGAAGGTACTCCACTGCTTTTTCCGCGCTGACAAATCCCCCACTGATCGACACATCACTTACGTTTACTTTTCTCTTTGTTCCTGGTACAACTACTTTCTTTTTGTAAGGCACAGCTGTTTTCATCAATACCTCACGCACTTGAGCCGCAGTCAATTCTGGGAAATATCCGCGAATGATCGCACACACCCCCGCTGTTGCTGGCGATGCCATGCTTGTCCCTGATGCATCTTCATATTTCCCGTCAGGCACTGTAGAATAGATGTCCACACCTGGTGCGAATACATCTACTGTTGTCAAGCCATAATTGGAGAAATCCGCCAAAAGCGTCTTCCCTTTTTTGGAAACACTTGCTGCTCCTACTTCAATCCAGTTGTTTGCGATCGTACCATCAGAAAGACGACGTGTAGGATACGAATCTTGAACATCTTTGTCTTTCGCATCGTTTCCTGCAGCGTGCACCAAGAGCACATCATTATCCATCGCATAGCGAATGGCTGCATCCACAAGTACTTTATCTTGGTCATAGTATTTTCCAAACGACATGTTGATCACCTTCGCTCCGTTGTCCACGGCATAGCGAATCGCATTTGCGACATCTTTGTCTCGTTCATCTCCATTTGGAACGGCGCGAAGAACCATGATTTGTGCATTTGCTGCGATTCCATCGATCCCAATTCCATTTCCGCGTTGCGCCGCAATGATACCAGAAACATGGGTTCCATGCATCGCATCTGGACCTTCGTACCGGTTGCAGCCATAAAAGCGTTCTTCACCATTTGATGGGTCATCACCGACTAAAATTTGACGTAAGCTGTCTGTATTCATTCGGTTGTACTTCGCCATGTTTGAGTATGTTTCAGCGCCTTCGGTGATCATGCCGTCTAGGTCCTTTGCATCATAGGCGAGAAGAATCAAGCTCACTCGTTTTTGAATGCGCTTTTCCACATCATCCTTCGGAACATAGGCCTTATTCGTTTTCTTGGAAAATTCACCTTTTGATGCATCCTTCACCTTTTGGATATATCCCGAGAGCAGACCCAAACTTTTCTCCTGCATTTCAATTTCACCTTGCTCTTTTTGGAAATCTGCTTTTAGCTCGATGTATTCTTTGTAATCCTCAAGTTCCTTCCCACTCAGTTTGCTCGTATCCTTGCCTTCAAAAGAACGACGTGCATTGTGATAAAGACGTGCAATTTCCATGGCTTCATGATTGATGTCACCACCTGGACCACCTAGAAATGACCATCCATGAATATCGTCGATGTACCCGTTTTTGTCGTCATCGATGCCATTGTCAGGGATCTCATTTTTATTGGTCCAAATCACCCCTTTTAAGTCTTCGTGATCGATTTCCACACCGCTGTCAATCACAGCTACAATGACCGTTTGTGGTGTCATTCCATTCAAGTATTCATATGCTTGAGTTGCTCCAGTACCGAAGACACCATCTTTTGCAATACTCTGCAAATACCAGTTGACTGGCGCCTTTTGCGCGTTTATATGGGTTGATCCCAAAACAAATAGGGCTGTTGCGATTAAAATTTTTTTCATTTTATAGATGTTAAGAAATTAAGACTTCAAGAGATTAAGACAACGATTGGTAATACGCTTCAAATTCGTAACTCGTGGCTTCGAGTCTGCTTGCGGACCTCAGCCACCTAACTCGTAATTCGTAATTCCGTCCGCATCATCCGCCTTTCTTTTTCACTTTATACCCCTCCTTCGTGAGAAGATCGAACACCTTGTCTCGGAAATTTCCTTGAATCAGGATTTCATTGTCTTTTACCGTGCCACCAACACCACATTTGCTTTTAAGTAGTTTACCCAATTCTTTCAGATCATCTTCTTTACCTACGAATCCTTCTACCAAAGTTACCTCCTTGCCTCCACGCTGTTTGCGATCGATCGACACATACAGCTGTTGTTGAGCCTTGGATAGCGTTTCAATCTCTTCTTCTTCGTCAAACTGAAAATTGAAATCCGGGTTGGTGGAGTAGACCACATTGATTTTTTCTTTCTTCTGTTTCGCCATCAGTATTTTTCAATTATTGCCGTTCGTAGATCATCAGAGAGAATTCCATCAGGCCCTTTTCTCAATGCCTCACGCGTCATTTTTGGTGAACGCACTTCAAAAATAAAGAGTTTTTTTCCAGTTTGTTGAATTGCTTCCACATTGTCCTCAGTCACATCGCTATTTTTCATGATGAAGCCATAAATATCTGGGTAAACGCTCTCGGCATAAGTAAATTCAGTCATCGAATAAATCGAGAGCACGGTATGAAACCCCGCATCTACAAAGGCTTGAACCCATTCTTTACGCGAAACATTCACAAGAACAGTAAAGCCCTTGGGTGAGGAATAGCCCAAATCGACTAAACAGTCAATGATTTGTGTTACATTCACAAATTCACTCAAGCACTCGTTGTAATGCCTCAAATCCAGTACAATTTCCTTTCCTTGCAAGTGATTGGTGTCGATCTCTG
>CALPWQ020000009.1 GCA_943327315.2 Chitinophaga pinensis | reverse complement strand
TGACTTTCATTTTTTGCCCGAACACATTCGAAGCGCAAAAGAAAATGAGGAGAAAAGAGAAAATTTGAAGTACATTTATTTTCATAGACAGGCATTGAAGGAGGTCAAAAATACGAAGATTAAACTTGACAATCCCCGTAAAGACAACCATGGTACGCTATTCAAACAAATATAGTTGCAGGATGTTTACTTTTTTATTTTCGCTGAGATCAAAACTTGAAACTCCATGCCAGACTGATCAATCATTCTTTCGTATTGAATTTCAATTGGAACTCCTAACATACCTTCCTCATCTTGAAATAATTTCTTGATATCCCCTTCTTGATGTTGAACGGAAAGTGTAGATGCAAACCCCTCTTCTTCAGTATCCCCAACGATAATGTATTTGAGTGTTCCATCGTAAGCTAGCCCTTGAAAAGTAGTTTGAAATTCTTTTTCTTGGTTCAATGCACGAATTGCACGAGAAGCAGACACGTTTGTTGCTTTTGTTGGTTCAAAAGCCAAATTTTCCAGCTCAATTTCATACTGAGATTGACGCAACTTAGCATAAAGTGGTTTTTCTGACTTGTCGTAGTACGTAATAATCTCTTTGTACAGGGGAACATTCAACGTCGTTTCACGAATAACTTGACGTGTCGCGAATTTCTTTCCATTTTCAAGATAAAAAGTGACATTGCTAAAATTCTGTGTTTCAGCCTCGAGATAAGCCTCTTCGAGCTTTACGATGTTTTGCTTTTCATCAAGAAATGCAGTCACCTCCTCCGAAGAGCCCGCGTTGTTGTGATACTTTAAACTATTGGCGATTAGCAAACTTTCATTCTGATCAAGGGCCAACATTCTGCTCTCAAAATTGCTTTCATCTTTAAATTCACTTTGTGTTTTGGTCTCTTTTTCTGTATTCCCTTTCAATCCTCCGGTACCACAAGAGGTAAGGGCAACGGTCATTGCTGCCGACAAGAAGAAAATCATTCCTTTTTTCATAATCATCTTTTTAAAAACTTGAGGAAAATGTTTCATTCGGCAAAAGTAACAGAAAAAAGGCGTTTTGATTCAAGCCAATTTGTGTAAATATAGGTTTTAATGGGCAGTTGCATTGGACAAACATACTCAACTGAAACACAAACTCTTTTCACGATTTAAATAAGAAGATGATTGGGTACCAAAGAGCCACAGAGGTTTTGAACCTTAAATTTTCTATGTATCGGTGATCTAACAAATATCGATTTCTTGAGTCAACTATTTACAGATGATTTCTTTTTTTCGTAAATTAATATTTAGATGATCACATCAAACAAAGGTTTTTTAATCCAAGGAACGCGTGTTTTTATAAACCACAGAGGTCAGGAGTCTGTGAATTTCGTTTTATTGTGTAATTGAAACGATCAATCCCGGGAAGTTTTTATTCCTATTCTCTGTGCCTCTATGGTAAAAAAGATACACAGTTAGGTGAATTTAAGGAACATGAGATTTTAAAATCCAAAGATCCATTGAGGTTTTGAATTCGTTTGATGGTCAACAAACAAGATAAAAATGGAAATTAATGATTTAACAAAAACAATAATAGGAGCAGCGATTGAGGTCCATAGAACGCTAGGACCAGGATTACTTGAATCAACGTATGAAGCTTGTTTGTTTTATGAATTAGAGCAAATGGGTCTTTTTGTCGAAAGACAAGTTGAGCTCCCCGTTAAGTACAAAAATATAAGAATGGAAATCGGCTATAAAATTGATTTATTGGTGGAAAATCAAGTCATTATTGAAGTGAAGTCAGTAAAGGAATTGTTGCCTGTGCATATGGCTCAAATGATTGCCTACTTGAAAATCTCCAATAAATCCAAGGGATTGCTTATGAATTTTAATGAAGCAAAATTGATTGAAGGGGTAAAACGAATTAGTAATGACAGGTAATTGCCGGTTGGATTATTACGACTTTACTTCGTTGGACTTGCTTTCTAGTGAGATCTCCAATGCAATTACCATCGCACACATTGCCCAAATAGGCACAGCGGCTTTGTCGGTGTCTAGGAAATTGTTCAAGACCCCGTGCACAAAATAAGTCGTCAAGGAAAGAATCATTGCCATCAATAGAATTCGAATTTCTTTGTCTTCGGAAGGCCAACGGATGTAGAGTGTAATCGCTTTGTAGAAAATCGCTGCAATAATAAGGCAGATCGAGAGTAATCCGATCAAGCCCATTTCTGCCAAGGGGCCTAAAAATTCGCTGTGGGCATTTCCAAGGTTTCCGAAATTGGTCGAAATAATGGTCAAGTTCTCTGGCTCCTGAAAACGCGCATATTCAAAGGCATAGGTGCCGGGACCGAAGCCAAATATCGGTCGCTCCTCAAACATGGAAATGGCACAGGACCAGCGGTTCAATCGCTCTAGGTTTGAGGCATCGGACGACACATTGGTTGCACTTTGCAAGCGTTCACCAAACTCCTCGGTCGTATGCTCTGACTTGTTGCGTTCGAGTTCCATTTGTATGGAATCCCAGGAAAAAAAGAGGATGGATCCTGCCACAACGGTTACTACCGCAAGGAGGCTAAATTTAATTTTGAAGCGAATCAGCGCCCATACGCCTAATGCGGCGATGATGCTTAACCACGCGGCACGCGTGTAAGAAAAATACAGCCCGAGTAAGGAAATTCCCATAAAAGTCAGCAAGGTGGCTTGAATGAGCGGTGTATGTTTCTTTGAGAAATAAAGTCCGAAAATGAGCGGAATCACAAGGGCAACGATGGCTCCGTAGATGGTATGGTCCTTAAAAAATGGCCACATCACCCAATGGCTTTCTTTTTCCCCAAAGCGATAGCTCGCATGGACAATAAGCGTATAGGTGATGGCGATAATCATTCCTATGGAAAATAGCCAGAAGAATCGTGTGATATTGACTTTTTCTCGAAACACATAGGTGCCCAACAGGAGCGTCGGGATTAAAAACCACAGTCGCGCCAAAAGAAACTTTAAACTGGCTACTGGGTTTGAGCTCGTGATTGAAGTGATGAAAACCCAGAAGATATAGAACGATATCGCCCAAATGATGGGGTGTTTCCATACCTCTTTTGGAATGAAGGGCCGCTGTATTTGCATCAGGATGACCAGCAGCATAAAACCGAAGAGCAGAGGTTCTGTTGGAATGAAGAGACCAAAACTTTGCGAGTACTCTTCAATGTTGATGGATAAGGGAGTGAAGAGTGCCAAGCTCAGAAATGCCCATTCCGTGCGATAGATGGCATAATAAACGGCAATCAGCGCGAAAGGAAAAAGGGTATACCAGATTTTATCCTGCCAAATGAAATAACAGGAAAGGATCGCATAGGCGACGCCAGCCAACAGTAAACCGAGATTACGGCGCGCGAATTCCACCTTATCCCAGTTTCTTCAACTCTTTGATCCGCTCGTTGATCAGCAAGGCAAAGACCATGAAAACGAACGATCCAATGGTCGCCAACAATACGATGATCATGCGTTTCGGTTTGTCTTTTTTATCCGCAACCACAGCGCGTTCAACGATGAACTTGTGATTAAAGGCCGTGTTTGCATCGGATTCTGCTTGCTCATACGACACCATGAACTCCTCCAGTTTCATGATTTTTTCGTTTCGGATAAACTCCAATCCGTCGAACAGTGATCCGTGTTTCAGGTTGATGTCAATGGTTTTCTTGATTTCTGCTTTTTCCTGTGCACTTTTCGAATCGACATAGGCCTGAAACAGATTTGTGCGCCCTTCCAACGAAACGACACCGAGTTCAGCCAATGAATCCAATTTCGCCAATACTAATTCGCGATCCAGTTCCATCTGCTCCTTCTTCCGTTTGTTGATTTCATAAGCAGGCAAGGTACGCTCGCGGACCATTTCATTTTTAACGGTATCGATGAGGTCTACAATTTTATTTGCCATGTCTGCAGCAAGTTGTGGCTCGCGGTCAAGAACATCAATTTGAATCGATCCATAGCGCGTGCGAACAAACAAGAAGTGGTCGTTGTATTTTTCCACCAATTTGAAATGCTTATTCGGATCACTTGGCGAAATGTTGTAATGGTTCATCAAGTCGAATTGCTCCACTATT
The DNA here is from genome assembly GCA_943327315.2 of Chitinophaga pinensis. Lineage (GTDB taxonomy): Bacteria > Bacteroidota > Bacteroidia > Flavobacteriales_D > Crocinitomicaceae > M0103. The sequence continues at coordinate 37,157 of CALPWQ020000009.1, read as the reverse complement.
TTGTCACGAATTCGAGAGGATTGTAAAATTTGCACAAGTTGTTCAGCCTGTTCCTCCTCTCCAAAATCCATCGACGCAGCTTTGGCATTGCGTTGTTCAGAAAAGGATACCGTGCTGGTTGCCGCGGGAAAAACAACAGCTGTCGATCGGAAAACTGGCGTGAGGAGCAAGGAAACGATGATTGAACATACCATCACGATTCCTGAAGTTATCATTAAAATCTTGCGTTTTTTCCAGATAAAGACCAACAGGTTTTGTCTTTCTTTATCGAGTTCACTGCCAGTGTCGCTCATGCTTTTCAATTTAGATTGGCGAAGTTAGTATATTCCTTTTTCAAGTCGTGCATTTAACTCAAATCAAGCACTTTTATTTTAAGAACAAGCGCATGATTTATTTTTTTTCACTAAATGCAAGACGTATGCGTGGAATATCGATCAATCGGAAAGCAAACAAAAAGATCAATCCGGCAAAACACTCGAGGAAGAAAACCCAACTTTTCTCGGGCAGAAAGAGATCCATGAGAAACATACCGAGCACAAGTGCAGCATATCTTATCACGGTTCTGAGGGGTTGAATTGGAGAAATTGACTGATGAACCCGCACAATTTGACAAATTGCCACGAAGGATTGTGTCACCAGGGTTGAACATGCCGCCCCAATAGCGCCATATTTTGGAATGAATAGGTAGTTTAATCCGATATTGATTGCAATTCCAATGGCTGAACTGATATTTAAAAACCGCAAATCACCCTTGGCGGTAAGTAAAGTCCCGTACACCAAGGTAACCGTCATCGCGACGAAGCTCCACATCAGAAGCGTAAATGAGGGAGCCGCTTCGCGGATGTCCGCAGTGTAAATCCAGCTAAGGACAAGCGTTGCTAGGTGCGCTGCAATGAACGCAATGACAATGCCCCCACCCATCAATAGATCTCGTGCACTTTCGAGCAGGAAACTTATGTCCTCCGATTTTTCCTTGATCATGCGCGAAAACACGGGCAAAAGAAGCGTGGCAAAGAGCATCCCGAACATGTAGAGCGTGTCGAGCAATCGAAATCCTTTGGCATAGATTCCTGCCTCATAAGCGCCATGTTCGTGAATTCGCTCCAACATGATGGAGTCTGTTCGGGTATAAAACACCATCAGTAAGGCGAGTAAGGCAAATGGAAGGCTTTGTCGAAGGATGGCATAAGAAAACACCCATTTAAATTTCAATTTAGGCAAGCCTATTCGTTTGATAAGCAAGGAAAGTGCGACGACAAGCGTAATGGCATAAGCAACCGTTTGGGACCAAATGAGCCATTCAATTTTAAAAAAATAATCGGATGTGGTGAGTAGCAAATAGCCACAAATGACAATCAAAAGGAACTTGTCCAGCACTGAGATCAGGGCATCCGTTCGAAAAAGATGTAGTCCGCCGAGGTGACTTCGGACGTAAAGGATGAGTGAATTTAAAAACTGATTAAAAATTAAGATACCAAGTATGTATATTGCCCCGTCGCGGTACCCAATCACTAAGCCAAAGACCAAGGTAATAAGCGTGTAAATCAAGAATAGTATGAGCCTTAATCCAAAGATTTTACCGAAATAGGAAGGGATAATGTGAGGATATTGGGCGACATTTCGCGTGGTGTAATTGTTGATTCCAAGGTCCATCGCAATAGTGAAGAGGTAGGATAGATTCAACAAGGAGAAGTAGAGGCCATAGGTATCTGACCCCAAGCGGTTTTGCACTGCCGCGTCGATACCGAATATGGCCATTGGTTTTACCAAGACATTCAGTAAGAGGATGATCAGAAGGTCAATAAGGAGTTTCCTTTTCATGCGCAGAAATAACGCAACAATGTAAGATTAATTGGGCAGAAAGATGAAATTCTGATTCGCATGCACGGATGATTGAAAAGGAATTAATTCATCTTTCACAACGACGAAAGGGGAGTAATTGAATGATTTCAGCAACTCCATGCAGCGTGTGCGGTTGTCGTTGTTCCAAAGTTCGGTGTAGATGATTGGGTGATTTGATTCAATCACACGAGCACCCCCTTTGAGTGCAAAATATTCGAAATTCTCGACATCGATTTTAATGCCTTGGATGGCTTGACCGTTGATGAGTTGATCGAGTGTTGTAAGTGGCACTTGGTACTCCTCTCCGTCGTTCCATTCGGTGATGGATTCATGCTTGACATGGCTCAGTCCCTGCATCCGCGTTTTTCCTTGGTGAGGCAAAATCATCCTCACGCTGCCTTCCTCCTCGCCAACAGCTGTTTCGTACACTTTGATTTTGTTTAGGCCAAAATGATGAATGATTCGCTTCAAGACTGAAATGTTATCAGGGATGGGCTCAATGGCATGAACAGTCGTGTTAGGGAGTTTTTTGGATAGATGAACGGTCATAATTCCGATGTTCGCTCCAATGTCCAAGACATCCCCTGCCCCGTCCTTCAGTAGAGACAAAAAGTGAAAGAAATCTTTTTCTTTGGCGTCGGATTTCAAAGTGCGAATTTTTACCAACGCAAACACATACAGGTAGGTTTGGAAACCCATCATGCGTTGCAGTATATATTTGATGCTATTCTTCACCTTGACAAAAACGGTGTAAAGGTAGTTAAAGTTGGTGACAACAGCACGCACTGTAAGGTGATGGGTGTTGCTTATTTCACCACAAGCTTAAATCCTTTGCCGTGTACATTCATGATTTCGATGGCAGGATCCTCCTTCAGCAACTTGCGAAGTTTAGCGATGTACACATCCATGCTTCGTCCGTTGAAGTAATTGTCGTCTCCCCAAATCAACCGCAGCGTGGCGTTGCGATCGAGAATTTCATTTTCATTTTTCACCAAAAGATGCAACAGTTCATTCTCCTTTGTGGTAAGCTTTTTTGACCCTTCGTTCAAGTGCAGCACGCGTGATTCTGGATCATATTGGATTGTTCCAATCGTCAAGAGTTCACTTTCAGCATGGGTATTCGGTTCTATTCTACGCAAGATTGCCGTGATGCGTGCCAAGAGCTCCTCCATGGAAAAGGGTTTGGTGAGGTAATCATCTGCGCCTAGGTTGAATCCTTCGAGCTTGTCCTCTTTCATTGATTTTGCCGTCAGAAAAAGGATGGGCACTTTTTTATCTGTTTCACGGATCTCCTTAGCCAAGGTAAAGCCGTCCATCTCTGGCATCATGACATCAAAAATGCAGAAATCTATGCCCCCATCGCCAAAATATCGGAATGCAATTTTTCCATTCTCAGCCAACACGGCATCAAACCCTTTATTCACTAAAAAGGTGTGCAGCAAACGCCCAAGATTTTCATCATCTTCGGCAAGTAGTATTTTTGTCTTTTTTGTCATGAGTTTGTTGAATTGTAAGGGTGAATTCTGATCCTTCTCCAAATTTACTTTTAACGTTGATGGACCATCCGTGTAAATCAGCAATGGCTTTAACATAACTTAAGCCAAGGCCAAATCCTTTGACATTGTGAAGGTTACCGGTTGGAACACGAAAAAGTTTATCAAAGATTTTGGAGATGTGTTCTTTTCTAATCCCAACTCCGGTGTCCTTAACGCTCAAGAACACGTTCTTATTTTCCTGAGTGAGTTTTATGTGCACCTGGGGTTTGCTTTCACTGTATTTTATGGCGTTGTCAACTAGATTGCTAATGAGGTTCGTTAAATGCATTTTATCCGCATCAATGGTAATCAGTTCTGAAGGCAGCTCCAACTCGATTTTTCCCCCACTATTTTGGACGCGCAATGAGGCATTTTGAGCCACATCATGAATAAGCTCTTGAAGAATAATGGATTCTTTATTTAATTTAAGTTGGCCCTTTTCAGTCACTGCACTTTGAAGAATTCGCTCGACCAACACCCCTAGACGCTTATTTTCTTCATTGATCATGCGGATGTAGGGCTTCATGTCTGCCGCGCTTCCTCCCACCATATCGCTATCTTCCATGGCTTCACAGGCCAAAGAAATGGTCGAAATGGGCGTTTTAAATTCATGGGTCATGTTGGAAATGAAGTCGTTTTTCATCTCTGACAGTTTATTCTGCATCAAAATGGTTTTAAACATGAACATCAGCGCCACAACGATAAGGATCATCAGGGTCAAACTGATCATCAAGGGGCCCCACATCTCAGTGAAAAGGAACGCGTTTTTCTCGGGAAACCAAACGTGTAAGTAAAGGTCATCGTCCAAAATATTGCTTGGAAAGAGGACTGTTTTTCCGGTTTTTAAGGTGTCGAGTTTGGTGCTATATGTTTCGGGTGCATGAGCGAATTTAATGGGTTCTCCGAATTCATCCGCCACCATGAATTTATAAGTTTTGGGGAGGTCATCATTGTCAATTTCGGTGCGAATGACCGAATCCAAAAATGCTGGATCCACCCGTTTTGAGGCCACCTCGTACACATTGTTTCGAAATGCTTCGACCATCATGTCGTTAAAGAACTTCGCCTTTTTAAAGACCTGTTGAAGCACGCGTTGGTCCAACTGAATGGCTATTTTCAAGGAATCGTTGGTAGGTATTTGCTTGCGCTGCTTATCAAACAAATCGCGCAATTGACGGACATCGCGCGCAAGAACTCTTTGTTCGGTCGTCACCCCAGAAATGGAATCGTATGCTTTCCCTTTAATGACCAAGTAATGTTGCAATTCGCCCCGCTCAAAAATAGAGGTGTCACGAATGGAGATCGATTCTTGGGTACTCAATAGGGATTGAAATTCTTCCTTTAGGATATTCTTGTATTGTCCACTAAAATCGCGATTGACAATGTGCATGTAGCGGCGGATGTCCTCGGCCTTTTCATGTCGGATGGCTATACGCTCAAGGGAAGAGGAAAGGTTTAGTGAGAATTGGTTTGACTTTCTGTCGTACAACTGAGCTGTCTGAAAAGCTTGTATAATGAGCAAAGCCAATAAGGCGATGACCACAGACAAGATGATAAGATTGACTCGAATTTTTCTCAATTGACAAGTTTTTGACGAATGTAAGCACCCCGTTCCGTGTCTCGTTGGGGCTTAACTTTTTTTAACAGCCAAAGCAATGTAGGGAAAATCACCATCTATTTGCTGATAAAAACTCGTTGTATAGACGATTTTTATTGGTTCATCGTTGTACATTCGTGCGAATGTCTTTCAAAAAAGGTCAACTGGTGTTTTTTTTCTTTGCTGTTGTAACTCAACTGGCATTGGGACAAGCTACATCGTTGCGTGAAAAGTTTATTCTTTCGCCAAAGGACACCATTCGTTTGGATACACTCTCCATATATCCATCGTCTTTTGAGGTGTATTGTGGCCAAGAAAAACTATCTTCTGTAAGCTATCACTTGGACCATGGCGCATCACGTTTTTACCTGATTGAACCTTGTTCCGATTCCATCACGCTTCGTTACCGTGTACTTCCAATGGATTTATCGAAGACGTATTTTCGTCGCGATACCTCCTTGATTTATGCGGAGACCAAGGGCGATCGCGAATTGTTTATGCTCCAAAACGAAGTCAGCGTACAGGATATTTTTGGAGGATCTGGACTCACCAAGTCTGGAAGTATCTCGCGCGGGGTGTCGTTTGGAAACAACCAAGACCTAGGGGTGAATTCAACCTTGAATCTTGAACTTTCAGGTGACATTGCCCCAAATCTAAAGCTGCTCGCATCGGTGTCGGATGACAATCTTCCCATTCAGCCCGATGGAAACACAAACAAATTGAGAGAATTTGATCAGGTGTTTATTCAGATTTATAATGACAGACTTAAGATTGTAGCAGGTGATTTTTGGCTCAATCGTCCAACGGGTTATTTTATGACCTATAAAAAAAGGGCCCAAGGACTTACCATCAATTACCGTTGGACAACAGACACTGCCAAGGTGTGGCGTTCACAAGTCAGTGGCGCACTTTCCAAGGGGAAATTTGCCCGACAAATTATACAGGGGGTAGAAGGAAATCAGGGACCCTATCGATTGAAGGGAAATGAAAATGAGCCGTTTATCATTGTGCTATCGGGAACTGAACGGGTTTTTATTGATGGCAAGCTGCTCGAACGTGGTCAGGAATTCGATTATGTGATCAATTACAATTCTTCGGAATTGGTGTTCACTTCGCGGAATCTCATCACCAAGGATTCTCGCATTGTGGTCGAATTTCAATACTCCGATCAAAACTATGCGCGATCTCTAGTGCAGACATCAACCACCTACGCTTCGAAAAAATTTGACTTTTGGTTGAATGCTTACTCAGAGCAAGACGCAAAAAATCAAACCCTTCAGCAAGAGTTGAGTACTCAAGAAAAATTGTTGTTGTCGAGCATAGGCGACAGTCTTGATTTGGCGCGAACCAACAGCATCGATTCGGTGGGATTTATCGACAATCAGGTTTTATACAAAATGGTGACCGTACTGGGATACGATTCCGTTTTGGTGTATTCTGTCCAACCAGACTCAGCCCTTTATCGTGCGACATTCACCTTTGTGGGGGCGGGAAAGGGGAACTATGTTTTCAGTAATTTCAATGCCTTGGGTCGTGTGTATGCGTGGGTGTCTCCTGTAAACGGGGTGCCACAAGGTGACTATGCACCCTCACGTGTCATGATCACTCCGAAGCGCAAACAAATGGTCACCTCAGGATTTGTGTACCGCATCAATCCCCGCTTAAGGATTGAATCGGAATTTGCCTATTCTTCCAATGACGTAAATACATTTTCCACAAAAGATGCGCAAAATGACCAAAGTGGCGCCAACCGAACACGCATCATTGGAACATTGCCCTTGAGTCGTGATTCCTTGAAATCGTGGCAGCTTGAAACGAAAGCAGAATTTGAAACCCTCGATCGCAATTTCAGTCCAATTGAACAATACCGCGCTGTTGAATTTGACCGTGATTGGAATACCCGAAACAAGCGGTATTCAGGAAATCAAGTTGCGACTTCCATTGGGGGAAACATCAAACATCGAACATATGGGAATATCAACGTTGAAGGTCAGCAGTATTTAATTGGCTCAGATTTCTTCGGCTTGCGCGCTGCGACCGACGGAAAATGGAATCAAAAGGGATTTCACGCCAAGTGGGATGGGAGTTATTTGTCGTCAACCTCAGCAACAAAGAACGAGTTCATTCGACATCGAGCAGACGTATCCAAAGACATCGGTTGGTTCAAATTGGGTTACCGAGATGACCATGAACTGAATCAATTTTCAGGAGGCACTGTGAAGTTAGAACCTTCGAGTTACCAGTTTTTTGATTATCAGTTTTACCTGTCAAACAGCGACTCCGTCAAGAATTCCTATAAGATTTTTTACCGTGAACGTTTCGACCAACGCTCTGATAGTTTGTCCCTTAGAAATGCAGCGAAAGCAGTGACCGCAGGAGGTGAGATTCGATTATCGGAGTTGAAAAATCAAACCCTCAACATCATTGCCAGTTACCGCGAACTTCGGGTGATCGATGCCCAATTGATGCCTCAAACCCCAGAAAACACCTTGTTGGGAAGGGTGGATTATGAGGTGCGTTTGTTCAAAGGTGCTTTGACCTGGAATACCTTCTATGAAGTGGGCTCTGGTCTTGAGCAAAAACGGGAATTTCTCTACATCCAGGTGAATGATGGGCAAGGGATTTATACGTGGATTGACTACAACAACGATGGCATAAAAGATTTGAATGAGTTTGAAATCGCACAGTATGTCGATCAAGCAAGTTACATACGTGTATTTACTCCGAGCAGCAATTACGTAAAGACCTATTCCAATGAATTCAATCAATCGATTTATTGGAGGCCAGAGCGCATTTGGTCAAAGAAAAAAGGCGCATTGAAACTGATGATGCGCTTTTCTGATCAGTTGCGCGCCCGTATAAACCGAAAAACAAGTTTATTTGATGGGGCAGGTGCATTCAATCCTTTTTCTGGAGGAATCAGTGACACCAGTTTGATTGCCTCCAATTCGAACATACGCAACACCGTGTTCTTCAACCGGACATCTAGCATTTTTAGCGCAGAATATACGTTTCAGGATTTGGTTTCCAAGTCTTTATTGGCTACAGGGTTTGATTCCAAGGCCAATCGTTACCACGAACTTTCATTCCGATGGAACATAAAGAGGGTGTTTTCCATTGAGTCGAAAGGTCAGGTGGGCAACAAAGACACACGCGCCGATTACACCGCAGGTAGAAATTATTCCTTGGCTTATTACTTCATTCAACCGAGTTTGATTTATCAGCCGACGACAGCTTTTCGCATCACCTTAGATGGCAGGATTTCCGACAAGCAAAACGCGAAAGATTTGGGCGGTGAACGTTCCTCAATTATTGAGATAGGCACAACATTTAAGTACAACCAGCAGGACAAGGGAAGTCTACAGGGAGGAGTTAAAATGGTGCGTATCAACTACAATGGCAATCAAAATTCAGCACTTGGATTTGAGATGCTCGAGGCCTTGAAGCCCGGTGTAAATTTCACGTGGAATGTAGGTTACCAGCGTTCAGTCTCGAAAAACCTTCAGTTAAATCTTCAATACAATGGCCGTAAATCAGAGAACAACCGCATGATACACTCCGGAGGAATGGAGATTCGCGCGTTCTTTTAGGTATTTATTGGCTTGATTCTTGTCAAAGGCGCTGCAAATTAAAAGAAATGAATACGCTACTTACCCTTTCTAAGCGCCTGCGCAAAGCCACTTTTGCACTAGTTGCATTGACCATAATCCTAAGCTCTTGTGGAGGTCATTCACCAAAACCAAAGTCGAATTCAAAACAGCACTTGGCGAAATCCAACGGCAGCGAAACAACGAAAGACAAGCAAGAAAAATCATTGCCTGAAGCAAAGCAAACTCCAAAAGAAAAAATCATTCCTCCTGCAATACTTCCCTGCCCTGGTCCGTGTCCAGATCCTTTTCCGGGTCTTATTGAACCCATTTTTCCCGACCCTCCCATTGGTCCTTCTTTAACCGGTGGCCCGTGCCCAACATCAGGGGAAGAACTTACCCCATACGAACCCTTTGCTGTCGATGTTCAACCCGAATATCCAGGCGGGATGAGTGCATTGATGACTTTTATTGATGAGCATCTCATTTACCCACCCGATGCCATGGAAAATAGCATTGAAGGACGTGTATTTGTGCGTTTTACTGTTCTTAAAACTGGCGAGACAAAAGATTTTAAGATTCTTCGTGGCTTGTCTCCAACGATTGATCGCGAGGTAATTCGGATGCTGAAAGGCATTGAAAAATGGAAGCCAGGCAGGCTTATGGGGGAACCTGTTGATGTTTATTTTACGCTCCCGGTGAAGCTCTCGCTAGACTAAGATTCTTATCGAAGGAATAGGTCACAGACCACTCCGTCGGACAAAGTGATTTCTGGAACATAGAGTTCCTCACATGGGATGCCTTTGACGATTTCCAAGAACAAATCTACAGCGGGAACAATCACATCGGCACGATCAGCATTCAAATCGAACCTAGCCATGCGTTCCTCTAAGTTCATGTTGTTCAATTCACTGCGCAACTCGCGCAATTCGGACAATTTTAATGGGTCCACTTCGCTATGCCCTAAGATTTTATGTATGCGTCGTATGTTCCCACCTGTAGCAAATACGGTATAGGTGAGTTCATTTGGAATATTCGTTTCAATCCATTGAGCCATTTCTTCCCGAATGGCATCCGTGAATCCTTGCGCCAAAATGCGCACCGTTCCAGCATTGAATGAGAAAGTTGGACCATAAACACCATTTAAAACGGAGCTCACTTCAGTGCTTCCACCTCCCACATCAATCATGATGCATGAATCCGTTTGGGTCACCGTGAGAGCAAGTATACCCGCGCGAATCAATCCAGCTTCTTCCTCTCCTGAAATTATGTCAAGGTTTATTCCTGTGGTTTGAGTGATTTGCTGAGCGACCTCTTTTCCATTTGTAGCATCGCGAAATGCAGATGTAGCGACTGAACGCAAGGCTTCAACCTGCCATTCCGCCGCCATGGAGTGGAGCGATTTGATTGCCGATAGAAGATCAGTTGTTTTCTCATCGGAAATATTTCCTGAGTTGAAAACATCTTGGCCAATACGAATGGGGAAACGGTGTGCAAACAAACGATTCAATAAGATTTTTGAATCAATTTGGACAATGTCATAGATGTGCAAACGCACCGCATTGCTACCAATATCGATGGCACCAAGTCTCATCCGTCTAGGTTTATTTTTTTCTAAAGAAAATTTTAATTGGCACTCCACAGAAGTCAAACTTCTCACGCAAACGGTTCTCTAAGAAACGCTTGTAGGAATCTGGGATGTATTGTGGCAGGTTACAAAAGAACGCAAAAGAAGGAGAGTGTGTGGGCAGCTGTTGCACATACTTGATGCGAATGTATTTCCCTTTTACGGCTGGTGGCGGTGTCGCTTGGATGACATCCAACATGACCTCATTCATTACTGAAGTAGGGATTTTCTTCGTTCTATTTGCGTGCACCATCATCGTCGCTTCCAAGGCCTTGTGGATGCGTTGTTTTGTCAACGTTGAGGTAAAAATGATCGGTACGTCATTGAATGGAGCCAACTGTTGGCGGATATTCTCCTCGTACTTCGCCATGGTATTTTGATCCTTATCGACCAAATCCCATTTATTGATGAGAACGACCACACCCTTCGAATTTTTTTCAATGATGTAGTAGATATGTAAATCCTGCTTTTGTAGCCCCTCTTGCGCATCAATCATGAAGATGCATACATCGGCATTTTCAATCGTTCGGATGGAGCGAAGCACAGAATAATACTCAATGTCTTCAGTCACCTTTGCTTGCTTGCGTATTCCAGCTGTGTCAATCAACATGAAGTCAAAACCAAAGGCCTTGAACCGTGTGTTGATGGCATCGCGTGTTGTACCTGAGATTTCAGTGACAATGTTGCGTTCCTCGCCCGTAAGCGCATTGACCAAGGACGATTTCCCAACGTTTGGCTTACCGACTATAGCTATTCGGGGCAGATCATCCTTTTCGTTCACACTTTCATCGTTCTTGTCAAAGTACTTCACGACTTCGTCAAGAATTTCACCCGTTCCACTTCCATTGGTTGCAGAGACATCAAACACATCACCCAAGCCAAAGGCATAAAATTCTGCAGAGAGTCCAACACGATCGGTGTTGTCCACTTTATTGGCAACGATGAGGACGGGTTTTTTTGATTTTCTCAGAAGTCCAGCGACCATCTCGTCTAAATCAATGATTCCTGCCATGACATCCACCATAAAGAGAATCACGGTTGCTTCTTGAATGGCGATTTCCACTTGTTTTCGGATTTCTTTTTCGAAGATGTCATCCGACCCTTTGATGTATCCACCGGTATCCACCACAGAAAACTGTACGCCATTCCACTCTCCTTTACCGTACAAACGGTCGCGTGTAACCCCACTGACTTCTTTAACGATCGCGTTGCGTGACTCCGTCAGGCGGTTGAACAAGGTTGATTTACCTACGTTCGGGCGACCTACTATTGCTACTATGTTGCTCATTTCTTAATAGTTTCTAGTTACTAGTTACCAGTTACGAGTGGGTATAATTAGTAACTCGTAACTCATAACTCGTCACTATTAGTATCCGTATTTCTTTAATTTATTTGCCGTTGATCTCCAGTCCTTGTCCACTTTGATGAATGTTTCGAGGAAGACTTTTTGATCGATGAATTTTTCTATTTCCTTGCGCGCATCGCGACCTACTCGCTTCAGCATTTCTCCACCTTTCCCAATGAGGATGCCTTTTTGAGAGTCGCGTTCTACGATGACCACCGCGCGAATGCGTGTAATTTCTGGTTCTTCTTTGTATTCTTCAATTTCCACCTGACAGCTGTAAGGCACTTCCTTGTCGCAGTGGATGAATATTTTTTCGCGGATAATTTCTGAAATGAAAAAACGCATTGGTCGATCCGATAGTTCTTCTTTATCGTAGTATGCAGGGCTTTCTGGCACGAGCTCCAAGATTTTAGCCCACAAAGGTTCAAGGTTGAATCCATGCAATGCAGAAACAGGAAGGATCATGGCATTTGGCAATACAGTGTGCCAGTATTGAACCCGTTCCTCCATGGCTTCTTGATCACTTAAATCGATCTTGTTGATCAAGCAAATCACGGGCACCTTGATTTTTTTTATTTTCTCCAAGGTTTCTTCGTGATTCATGCTGTTCTCCTTCGTGTCAGTGATGAACAAGAGCACATCAGCATCTTGTAAGGAAGAATTCACATACTCCATCATTGTCTCGTGCAGTTTGTACGCTGCATTGACCACCCCGGGAGTGTCAGAAAACACAATTTGATAATTCTCATCGTTGACAATTCCGAGAATGCGGTGGCGTGTCGTTTGTGCCTTTGATGTCACGATGGACAATTTTTCACCTACGAGTCGATTCATGAGGGTTGATTTCCCCACGTTTGGACTACCTACAATATTTACGAAACCTGATTTGTGCGACATTGACTTGAATTGCGGCTACAAAGGAACGAAAATTAAAGGGGGTGGGGAATTAAAAATTAAAAATTAAGAGTGAAGAATGAATCAGTCAACATTCTAAGAGCGTAGCGGCACCTTGGGTGTTTTAGTTACGAGTTACTAATGACGAGTTACGAGTTGAAGTTCATGGTGGCTCAACCGCGGTGAACACGTGAGGCACTCGAATACACGAATTTCAGCGTTCGAAGTAAGCACAAGTCTTTGAGCGAAGCGGTCTTTTGTCTTTGATTCCGCATTAGCGGAAGAGTCTTTTGTCTTTTGACCTAAAAGGTCAAAAAGAAGTAGCTCCGACAGGGATCGAACCTGTATCTAAAGTTTAGGAAACTTTTATTCTATCCATTGAACTACGGAGCTAAGGGGTGCGAAGATACGAAATATTGAAAAATCGACTTCAAGCTTTATTGCACCGAAGTTATTTTAGAAAAGTGTTGCAGAATGATTTGCTATGAGATGGGTCAAAAGGAATTTCTCGTGTATAACTTATGCATCCAAATGACATGGGGGAAACTAATGCACGCAATAAAAATGAAGAAAATTCCCCATACCTCAGCATCCGTCGTTTGAATGAAAAATGTATTGAATACCATGGTGATTGCCAACAAGGCCCAAGCCCCTAAATGAAATGGGAGTGAGTGCATCCACATGGATTTGTTGGACAGTTTAAGGTATTCAGAGGAATGAGACCAACTGGACAGGCTGTGTTGACCAACAAAATAAATTCCGAATGCTAAAATCAATGGAAGTTGACTGGATAGAAGCAACCAAATGAGCGTGAGAACAAAAGATGTGCGTTTCGTTATAAGTGCAACAATAATCCAGGGGAATAAAGACCAAAATGGAATTGCAAGGTTGAAAAAATGACTATCAATAGCGCTGAGAATATCCGCTGTTTCCTTTGTGTGTGTTCCAAGAATGTAGATCAATACGGAGGTTCCCCAAAGGAAAGAAGTAAGGTTTGAAAAACGCCAATTTTTTCCGTCTGTTTGTCCAAAGTGCCAACTCGAAAACAATAGAAAAAAGAGCAAGGCAAGCAGTGGAGACAACATCCAAAGGAACATCATGATGAGGGCCTTGGAGATGTAGTTCAATGAGAATTTTGCGATTCCTTTCAATTCCCAATTGCCACTTTCTATGAGATGATCGATTGCCCCATGCGGAATTCCTACTGTGACAAAACCAATCAAAAGAAGTCCGTAGCCAAGAATATCCTGAGCTACAGAATGATTTCCTAACACAAATAATATGGAGCAAATGACAATAAGCATGGTCGGTCTAAAAGACCTTGAATGGAGAAACAATTGAATCAAAGCGCTTAAAAATGGCACTAGCGGAAGTCTTGAAAACAATAAAACCTCCTCCCAAATGGTCGTTTTTTCATCCAAAAATTTCAAGACCACCTTGGTTTCATTTTTCTGGAATAATGCGAGAAAAATTGATTTTCCTTTTTCAGGTCTAGAGCCTAATATGGTCAACAGAATGGAGTCATAAAAGGCAAAGCGTTTGGGTGTAGATTTATTTTTTTGTAACAAAGTTTGCAAAGACAACATGTCATTTTCTATGCGATCTGCTAAAACCAATGATTGTTCATACATGTTTTTAAACGCATACCCGGTGCTCGGTTTAATTTGCCCCCCCTTTGCGCCAATGGGAAAAATCCCTGAACCAATATTTCGTTCAATCTCAAAATTACTCATCGGAATACATCCGACCTCGTGTGACACTATTTTGAAATCCCCATAATTTTTGTTGGCATACTCTTGAAGAAGCGCTTCTGCACCTGTTGTTTCTATAGGTTCGTTTCCAAAACGCGTGACCTCAATTAAGGCCTTGTTCTTTGAAAATGGAAGCACATACATAAATTGAGTAAACCCATTTTGCTCAATATCGAAGTCCATTAAACGGAATGAATCACTCTCGGGAAGATCTTGTTCTGTCTCAATAACCCATCCTATGAAACTTTGGTAGAGGTGTTCTTGACCTTTTGCTGTTTTTTGAAAAACTGGTGTTCGTGAATCAAAAATAGTTCTGCCCCGAAAGATTTTCTCATCGACCAGGATGTATGGACCCTGTTCATCCCGCGAAACAGCACCTACCCTAGCATTTAATCGATCGAAGTGGCTATCGCCTTCTATCTCACGAACGTAATTGTACAAGTCAAGGCTGTCTATATGGTGGTATTTGTAGGGGAGAATTTCTTTGATGTCACCGCAACTGTCGACAATGCTTTTCCAAGAGTGTTTGATCAAAAAATCAAGTTCTTTGGCCATTCTAGATTCTTCTTCAGCCCAAAAACAAAATGTTTTATCGCTTCCTGTCTTTAATTCGGAATCAACAACAAGTACCGACAATTTATTGAGTAGATTCCTTTTTTTAAGTTGAAAAAGTATAAGGGAGCTTGATGCACCCGCTCCAACAAAGATGATATCATATGTCTGTGTATCGTTTTGCACCGTATAGTTTCAATAGATAATGCGTTTATCGTTTAGTTTCTGGAAATAAAAAAAGGTGGAAGAGCTTAAAGCAAATCCACCTTTTCCGAATTTAAAAATCTTTTAAGAAAATTTGTTTAGTCTTCGCTTCTAGACAAAGCGTAGATCACCAAACCAAATCCAATTTTGTTGATGGCATCTGCAATGTTGTAAACGATATCCATCGCATGAGCAGCAGCAGCAGCGTCATCGACAAGTGTGATACCGAACAATCCACCTGGAGTACCCAAGATGTACCCGAGTGGGTAAATCGCCCAACCAACAAGCACGAACCACGCCAAAATACGTGTTGCTTTTGCTACTTGAGCTCCAGCTGTTTGCGCTAGTTTAGCCACTTCACCGAACCAAACGAGGTATGCGATGTAGAAATAAGCTGCACCTGAAAGCACACCCCAAAGAACGCTATTATCACGGTCGATTGTTTCACCGAAGTAACCTGTAACCAACATGATCAATGAAGCAAAAATCAATTTCCACAAAAGCGAAATTTTAGCTCCAGCCTTCTTTGTAATGATGTAGAATTCAACACACATCAACGGAACTGTTAAGATCCAGTCTACATAACGGAAGAAAGTTGGAGAATCTCCCGTTGATAAGTTGTACCCTCTCATGTAGTAGTAGTGGACCGCTGCGATGAAGGTGATTAACCCCGAAACAAGAACTGAAGTTCTCCATTTTTTTGAGGTGTTGTTTAATTCAAAGAAGAAGAAAACAGAGGCGGCCATCATGGCCATCGTTCCAATAAAGAACGTGAACGCAACGTAATTGTCGCTGGCAATCTTTAAATGTTCCATAGTAATAAATTAAATTAGTTAGCCCTACTCTTTAAGGATTTTCGGATACTCCTTTTGTTAAAATCAGTTAAATCTAAAAAATAAAAACAGCGTGCATGATCTTTTTGTTTAACAAAATTGAAAAAAAATTAAACAAATTATTTTTTTAGTGGATTTATTTTTTTTGTTTTCTATTAAAAATATAATTCTCATAAACATCTATTGTTAAGATTTTTAAATACAATAAAATTGCGTTTAAATAAAATTTAAAAAAGTGTTTATTTTAAGCGATATGATCAAATTAAAAAAAAATACTTTGTATCGTAGATGAGGCCAGAAACTTCTGCGAAACGTCCAAATTTCAACGTCCTTAGCACCTCCAATCGGAAGTTTTTAACGAGTTTTTTTGGATGATTTTTACATTTCTGATTGGTATTTTTTTGTAATGTTCATTTATCACCAGTACGCTCAAGAGCATGATTTTTTTATCAAAAGTTAATTTTCCCTTGATATGAAACATATTAATTAGTTTTTAATATTGGTGGATTTTTAACGTTTGAAAATCCCCATCTCAAGTATGTTGAGCTTACGAAAAAAGGATTTGCAATATTGGATATTACTGCATAGAAAATTCAAAGTGATTGGTATTATGTCAGTACGATTGATCAAATGAATCCCACCAACAGTTGTCAAAAATCTTTTTATTGCAATGAAGGAAGTAGAACAATGATCGCATCGAATTCTCCAGCAACTGGTCACGGTCCTTTTTCAGCACCTGTAATGGATTTGGGACTTTTTTGAATCTAGTTGGAAAGAAATTTTGCCAATCCTAAAAAAGTGTAAATTGATGTTAATGGTTTTAGGCACATCCCAACAAGGTTGCTCATACACACTGTTCGAATAGTTCAATCTACGACAACACTGTTGCGAATACTTATTTTATAGAATGTTTTACCATGGAAAAATATGAATGTAAATCACGCGTGATAATTTGTAGTTTTTTCTGCCTAAAATGGTCATAACGAGTATGACGATGAGTATTTCATAAAAAGTTGAAAGTGATGGGAATGAATAATGCAAAATGAAAAAGGTAAGTACACCTTGTAGCACCGCAAGTCCATAACTTATGTACAATGCCCCTAAAAAATATCCCGGTTCCCTGTCATAGCGGTAATTGCATTGATCACATTCATCATTCATTATAGGCAATTTTAATAGGTGCACATTTTGTTTAAAAACATACCCTTGTCTGCATTTAGGACATTTTTCATGCAAAACATCGAGTAGGAAATTATTTTTTTTGTTGCCATTTTTCATAATTCAAAGTTAATCACTGAAAAGTAAATAGGCCTAGTATATCACACCATTAATGGTACTATTAAGACATTTTTGTAGTTTTGGATATGAAAAATAAAATGCCAATATATAGCATCAATACATTTGAGCTTTCAAATAATGAAGGAGATTTTTACACGAACTTTTTAAGTAAGCATGTTAAAATTCATCATTTTACTAATTCCCCTCATAAACACGATTTTTTTCTAGTTATTCTATTTACACAAGGCAAAGGTAAGCATGAAGTTGATTTTGAAACATTCCAAATTGAAAAGGGAGTTTTATTTGTCCTGAAACCCGGTCAAATGCATTATTGGGAATTGTCAGATGATGTTGAAGGATTCATCTTTTTTCATTCCAAAGAATTCTTTGACAAGGGATTTATTTCATTAAGCATTAAAGATTTTCATTTTTATAATTCTTTTCAAGGGACACCATATTTTAAACTCAAAGAAAAAGAACTAAGCAAGATCAATTTTGTCATGAATGAATTAGTTACAGAATATGTAAATAAGGATTTTTTAAAATGGCAAAAAATCCATGCGCTAATCCTATTCGTATATATTGAAATTTCAAGGGAAAAACATACTTTAGGAAATATTAAAAACCAAACATATTTGACAAAACTTAGACAGTTTGAAGATTTAATCGAAGAGAATTTTAGAAATGAGAAATTTGTGAAAGACTATGCTTTCAAATTAAACATTACAGAAAAACACTTAAATCGAGTTGCAAAAAGTTGTGTTGGAAAAACGAGTACACAATTAATCAGTGAAAGAACAATACTTGAAGCAAAAAGGATGTTAATTTATTCCAAGTTAAATGTCACACAAATTGGAGAAGAATTAGGATATTTTGACAATTCTTATTTTGTGAGATTTTTTAAAAAGAATGTAGGCATCACTCCATTTGCTTTTTTAGTTAAATACAAAGGTTTAAGGTCTTGATACCTTTGCTTATGTTGAACAAAACTTATTGCTAAACGTCATTCGTCAACTTTAATCAAAAGTACGAGTTCTACTGAGTTTAGTGAATCATCAAGGAATTCATCCCTCAAAAGCACGTCCAATTGAAATCCTAAGAATGGATAGGGGCGTTTTTGAAGGCAATCATTTCTTCAAACGAAACCCAAGCCCAACACCAAGCTGCCAGTTTCCATTTGCAGTGCTCGTTTTCGCATTGTAATAAAGCGGTAACTGAAACACACATCTTTTGTAGGAGTATGTTATACCAACACCTAAACTTGGAATAATCGGTGAATTCTTGGTGACCCCTGTGTCTTGTTTGTAGCGCAGTGAGGGCAACATGCCCAACATGATTTTGGATTTTCCGCGACTAAAACTAAGATTTGGACCAGTGAAATTTAGGTATGCACCGTGATCAACATAGCCCATAGCAAGGATGCCATCCACGAGATTAACGGAGATTGTATTGGTCTGGGGTTGGGACAAGGAAGTATTCGCGCAAAAGAATATCGCGAGAAAAAAAAGAAACGTTTTCATATTGTACAAATGGAAGAGCTTAGTGCGTGTTTTGAAAATAACGCACTAAATTAAAACTTATCCACTTGATTAAAATGGATTTATATTTCTTTATTCAATAATCACCTTGTGCGTTGACGTCCCCATTTCTGAGTCAATAGTCACAAAATAAACTCCTCGTGATACAATCTGATGTAATGTTATGGTAGCAGATTTCCCCGTAAAATGTTCTGTATGAATTATTTTCCCAAGAGCGTCTGTCACCCGAATGGAATACGCTGCAAATTCTTTCATTTCAAGGGTAAATTGACCGTTCGAAGGATTTGGAAAAACTGAAGATGCATCATTTTCTTCGAGTTGATTCACTGCACTGAATGAACCCGATTGGCACGGAAACAAATCATTATTTTGGTATAAGTTACGAATGGCAGCTGCGATATAAATTACATTTTGGGCATTTTCAAAAGGACCGGCACTTCGGTCATAAATAAAGGCATAATCAGTACAAATCGATCCACCTGCAGGCAAAGTTGGCTCCTGAATGGTCATGATTCCGCGTCTGTCGCCTTTGGGGTTGTTGAGAGCTCGTTCAGTCCAATCAGTTGGAACATTGGGATTTCCGTTCCATTTGAATAAAGTCGGTAAACTATTCAAATCGGTCCAATAGGAACCATTATAATCTTGGCCATTCATCATCAACCAAGTACCAAATTCATCAGGATAGGTTTGTCCACTTTGACCATAGGGACCTGCGCTGTAAAGGTCGTGAGATAAACTCACCACTCCTTGACTTGGAATTGATGCGCCATATCCAATATTTCCGGCATTGACTTCATCGACTAGATCCCCATTGTAACCGAACAGTACATTGTTTTGCGCATAGCACCCTACATAGTCATCACTGAAATTTCCGATATCAAAATCCATGATCAGTGCTTGACGGTAATTCGAATAGGTTGTATTGCTGCGGTTGAAAACACGAAGGTTTAAGAATGTGGTATTGTTCAAGTAATTTCCCGATGAAAATTGATAAAACATGGCGTGGACTTCTATATTCATAGCATCTGCACCGGGCAAATAAGATTTGTCATTCATGATGACATAAACTGCTTGATCTCCTCGGATATCTGGATAATCGCCCAAGGCGGGCTCATACACCCCGTTGTTGTTTACATCCATGTAGGGCGCCAGTTGATTTGCTACTCCTAAGGATGAGGCACCATTGCCAGGCCAAGTTGCGATAGAGCTTGGAATCACATACCCCGAGTTTTGAAAATTGGCGATGTGATTGTCAATATCTGCTGATGCCACATTCCAAATTGAATTTTGGTAGAGATTACTATACTGAATACTCGCATAGGCATTTTGGTTGGCAATTGGACCCGAATGTAATCCGGCACCTGCATTAAGGTTATTTCTGTTGAATAAAGATCCACTCAGGTGCAATTGCCCAAGTGGGTCATAACCGCCAAAAAAATACGAGCCACAAAAAATTGAACTTACCCCTCCGCCTTTGGGAATTTCATACCCTAAACTATTTGAAGTTGAAGCATAGAAAAATGCTCCCTCGTCATTGACTTGGGACTTTACGTTGTTAAAATCCAATGTTGAATAGTTAAATACCTGTGAATGAGAGAATAGAGGTATTATAAAAATCAAAAGAATACGATGATTTCGTGCCATAGTAGTAGTTATTTTTATTCAATTTACTTTGTTTCATTGACATAAAAAAATAAAAGACACAGTATAGTATGGAAAAAATAAGATCGGAGTATCAACTTCAGCTATTTACTAGTCGTTTACAGCTTCACCCTAACACACCCCTTTTCTATCCTATAGAATATTGGGCATATGGATTTTCGCCCATTGGTACATGCTGTCGATGATGGGCAACAAGGTACTTCCGTAAGGTGTGATTTTGTATTCTACGCGTGGTGGAATCTCAGCATAAATGATCCGTTCGATGATGCCGTCTGTTTCCAACTCCCGCAATTGATTCGTCAAGGTTTGTTTGCTGATTTCTGGAATATTCTTCAACAACAAACTGTAGCGGTTTCGATCGGTGCGGATCATGTGGATGACACTGGGTTTCCATTTTCCTCCAATGATATTCATGCAAAATGCAACCGGGCAATTGCCAGGAATGAAGTCTTTTGTCTTTCGAACCTTCGTGTTTTCCATTGGTCTAAAATATTGGTCTATATACAAAAAGTGCATATTGGTCATATAACTAGACGAAGGTAGTAAATTTGACCTAAATCAATTGAAAATAGAAACATGAAACTATTATCACCAGTAAAAATAGGGAAACACCTTTTGAAAAATGGCATGGCTATGGCGCCAATGACTCGCAGCCGTGCGAGTTTCAGTGGAGTGGTTGGCGAGTCAACGGTTACGTATTACACCCAACGATCTAGTGCGGGGTTGATTATCAGTGAAGCCATCAATATCAGTCAGCAAGCAACAGGGAGTCCGATGACACCTGGAATGTATACCCAAGAACAAATCGACGCCTGGAAGAAAGTGACCAAGGCGGTGCATGATGAGGGAGGAGTAATCTACGCTCAACTTTGGCATACAGGACGTGTTGGACATTCACTCGTAAAAAATGGAGAACAGCCCGTTGCACCATCAGCGATTGCCATTCAAGGACAGCAGCATTTCACCATGGAGGGCATGAAAGATTACGAAACGCCCCGTGAGTTGTCTACCGAAGAAGTAAAAGAGATTGTACAGGAATACAAGCAAGCGGCTTTAAATGCCATGGAAGTTGGATTTGATGGAGTGGAATTGCATGCGGCATTTGGATATCTGCCGAACCAATTTTTG
Source organism: Chitinophaga pinensis (assembly GCA_943327315.2). Classification (GTDB taxonomy): domain Bacteria; phylum Bacteroidota; class Bacteroidia; order Flavobacteriales_D; family Crocinitomicaceae; genus M0103. Next base: position 15,784 of record CALPWQ020000009.1, on the reverse strand, counting down.
GCGGATAGCGCCAATCAACGCACCGATGAATACGGTGGAAGTGACGAAAACAGGAATCGCTTTGTGGTGGAAATCATGCACGAAATCGTTGAAGCTATCGGTGAAGATAAGGCGGCCATTCGATTATCACCAACGAGCACTTACAACTCCATCACACATATTGATCCGATCGCACAGTTTACGAAACTAATTGGCGAACTCAATCACATGCCTTTGGCGTACATCCACCTCATGAAGGTTCCATTCCCAGCGGATAAATTCCCACAATACCCGGATGATGTCCTGGAAACGTTAGGGAGATTGTGCGTGCATCCTGTCATGGCTAATTGTGGATTTACCCGAGAAACTGGAGAGGCGGAATTGATAAAAGGATTGGTAAAAATGATATCTTTCGGCACTTTATTTTTGGCGAATCCAGATTTACCGAAACGTTTTGAGCTCGATGCTGAACTCAATGAAGCAGACCGTGCAACGATGTATAGTGGTCAGGATAAGGGATATATTGATTATCCGTTTTTAAACAATTAAATTTGACGAATGAGCAGCGAAATTCTGATTGAAAAGCCATTTCAGTTCTAAAGTGTATTTGTCAAAACCTTGATTTCCTTGGACAGTTGATTGTTCTTTGTGCATCAGCGGTAAAAAAATGGAGTACATTTATAGTTGACCGACGGAGAATACCACAGAAGCACAGAGGGATAGGTTTTCTTACAATGGCAGTTGAAACCACTCTGCGCCTGAGTTTTTAAATATGAATAGTGACATTGAATAATTATGGAAAATATGAATAGAATAATGGTTATCCTGACGATTGATATAGAAAATCTACCAGCGAATTTCCCTGAAATCATTAAACATGAACGTGAAGTTGTCGCCCAATGGAAAGAAGCAGGATTTCTCGATCAGCTTTTCTTAAGACAAGGACGCAATGGAGCGGTGCTTATTTTCAAGGGAATTGACGTGGATAAAGTGAATGAATTGATGCCTACCCTGCCCTTGTATGCGTTGAAAAAGTCTGTTGAACTTTTTGCATTGATCAAGGATTCGGAATTTTGACATTCTGATTGGATTTGAGTAGTTTCAAAAGAATATTTGTCTGTTAAAAGAATGATTCTGAATCAATAGAATCATTTTTCTAAAGCAAAAAATGTAAACCTCCCATTTTTTTAGCTTAGATTTAACAACATTTTATTCCTCATAATATGAGAAAACTACTGCCTTTCTTGATAGGATGTTTCTTGCACATGTATGCAAGTGCACAATTTCCTGGCTGTCCTTCCGTGAATGCTGGTCCGGACCAAACCCTTAATTGTTCGACTCCTTGTGCAACCTTAACGGCCACTCCATTCAATGCAGGAGCAACGACAAGTTATTCTGTGGGTTCAATTCCACACAATCCTCCTATCCCTTACAATCAAGCTGGAACAGGTGTTTCGGTTGGAACGGATGACATTTGGAGTCCTATAATTAATCTCCCGTTTAACTTTTGTTTTTATGGGGTGAATTACTCTCAAATTTTAGTGGGTGCAAATGGGAATTTGTCATTTAATACTGCAAATGCTGGTCTATATTGTCCATGGCCGTTTACCGCAACGTGTCCTTCCGCAGCACTAGCACCGGCAGGAAATATCTTTGGAATTTATCATGATATAGATCCATCTGTTTGCGGCAATATCAAGTGGAACTTGGTAGGTACGGCTCCATGCCGAATTTTTGTAGTTTCCTACGATCAAATTTGTCAATTTTCCTGCACGAATATCACAAGCCGTCACATGATTGTGCTGTATGAAACAACAAATGCAATTGACGTGTATGTTCAGTCTAAACCTACATGTTCAGGTTGGAATAGCGGCAATGCAGTCATTGGGATTCAAAATCCTGCGGGAAATGCGGGAATAACTCCGCCGGCTCGAAACACTGGGGCATGGACCGTCAATACACCCGAAGCTTGGCGATTTTTACCCAATGGAGCACCTATTTACACCATTGATTGGTTGGAAGGAACAAATGTGATCGGTACAACAACCTCACTAAGTGTTTGTCCTAGTGTGGCCACCACTTATACAGCGCGTGCAACCTATACCCGCTGCGATGGGACCACCGTTATCGAAGAAGATCAGGTGCTAGTTACTCCAGCAAATACGGGATTGATTTTATCACAAACTGCAAATACACCAGCTTCATGCGGTCTTTCGAATGGAGGATTTTCTGTTGGTGCTTCAGGAGGAACTCCAGGATATACCTATTCATTAGACAATATAACTTACCAACCAGGGACGAGTTTCACAGGTTTATCTGTTGGTGCCTACACTGCTTATGTCCAAGATGCAGCAGGTTGTATTTCGACACTAAACGTGTCTATTCAAGACAATTCAACTTTAGCCTTATCTATTGGTTCTGTTCAGAATGTCCTGTGCAATGGTGGATCATCGGGTTCAATTGTTGGGTCGGCAAGTGGTGGAACAACGCCATACAGTTTCACCATCAACGGAACATCCAATGGAACTTCGGGGTCATTCTCCAATTTAACGGCAGGTAATTATACGATAGTAGTCACAGATAACAATGGGTGTGTAGAATCAATTGACACAACAGTTATTGAGCCTTTGGCGCTTAATTTAACAGAGATTGGAACCAATAATACCACCTGCAACCTTGCGAATGGTTCCCTTGAGGTTTCTGGAGCAGGAGGAATTTCTCCATTGACGTATTCAATTGACAATGGTGTCACGACTCAGCCTACTGGTATTTTCAATGCCATTGCTGCAAATAATTTTACAGTGCTTCTAACAGATGGAAATGGATGCACCACGACAATTCCGGTCACTGTTGGTGCGGATGCTTTTCCAATAATTACAGTTGTCAATTCAACCAATGTGAGTTGCTTTGGGGCGATGGATGGTACTACAGATGTGACCGCTTCGAACGGATTGCCACCTTACCTTTATTCAGTAAATGGTCAAGCGCCTCAATCCACACCAAATTTCTCAACCCTATCAGCGGGGAATTATACCTTCACTCTTGTCGATGCCAATGGCTGTGTCGCTACAGTGAATAATAGTATCACGGAACCCACGCTATTGAATGCATCAAGTTCAATGGATACCACGCTATGTGTGGGGATGTCAACTGTTTTATCAGGAGTTGCTTCTGGAGGCACACAACCTTATTCTTATTTATGGACTGACGGAAACACGACAAGTACGGTGAATGTATCTCCTACTGTGAGCACTGCCTATACCCTAACAATTACGGATGGAAATGGGTGTGTTTCCAATGCAGTTACGAATGTAACCATTGTCCCGATTCCTGATGCCTTAGGTCAAAATTTGGATTCCACCGGAAATCCTCCGTTAACCATTGTCTTTGATAATTTAAGTACAAATGCCACTGAATATTTATGGGATTTTGGCAATGGTGAAACCAATCCTACTAGCACCAATGATTCACAAACCGTCATCTATAATGAGCCTGGAACCTATGCTGTCGTGCTAACCGCAAGTAATGGAATTTGTGATGATACCTGGACGACATTCATTACGGTTATACCTATGGATCCTTTAGAAGTGTATGTGCCAAATGTTTTCTCACCAAATTCAGATGATGCCAATGATTTTTATTTCATAACCACAAAAAATGCAAAAACTCTAGAAGCGGTAATCATCGATCGTTGGGGGTTGGTAATGACCGAGTTCGACAATATAACGGATAAATGGGACGGAAAAGTGAAAGGAAAGGATGCAGTGGAAGGAACCTACTTTGTGAAATATACCGTGACTGGTCTAGATGCTACAATTCAGGAAGGGCATACGTTTTTTCAACTTGTGAGGTAAGGGTTTCTTCTTCTTCTTGCTTTTTAACCGTTTAACTATTCAATATTGCTGATTTAAATCATTATTTAATTAGGAATAAAGCGATACATTCGCTAAAAATTGTAGCTCATGAATGCTGGACACATACATTTAATTCTCAATCACGCACCCATTTTCGGGGTTTTTGTTGGAGTAATAATTTTCGGAATTGGGATGTTTCGCCGAAACAACACCTTGGAGAAGACGGGCTTGATCACATTCATTGTTACCGGCATTGCCACCTTACCCACCTATTTCACAGGGGAAGGAGCAGAAGAAGTAGCTGAACGATTCAAAGATTCTTCGCACGACATGATTCATGAGCACGAAGAGCTAGCGGAAACAGGCCTTATCCTAATGATAGCTTTGGCTATAGCCTCATTGGTTTTGCTCATTGTGATGTCGCGATCTAAGAGTTCAAATGACGCTAAACATTCAAAACAAGGTCTCATGAAAAGTGCTGTATTATCTTTGGCGGCAACCACGTTTGGATTGATGATGATTATTGGAAACACTGGAGGTAAAATCCGCCGTCCCGAATTGCGTGGAGATGTCGCAAAGAATTCAACCGAAAAGCACGTTGAGCATCAAGACAACGATTAGTTGTTTCGAGCATTTCAAAAGTAAATTTGGTTTTTCAACAATGAATGCCTATCTTCGCAGTGCATTCGGGTTCAGAATTTGAATGAATAGAGTGTGGGTGGAGTCCCGAAGTATCGGGAGTAGCTCCTCGGGCTCATATCCGTCAGCTGACGGACGCAAGTTCGAGAATGAATTGAAATAGGCAATAAAAGATATATTGCGGGGTGGAGCAGTTGGTAGCTCGTCGGGCTCATAACCCGAAGGTCGCACGTTCGAGTCGTGTCCCCGCTACTAGGAAAACCTGAGTCATTTGGCTCAGGTTTTTTTATGCCGTAAACTGAACCTGTTACTCTTTCCATTTTTTCCGTAACTTTGATTGAATGTCAAATTCATTAAAATATCACCTTTATGCAATCATTTCAGGAAAGAGCGAAGTTAGGCATGGAAAAATTATCCAAGCAATCGCCAACCACCTTAGAGAAAGCCAGACAACAAGCTCAACGCCTAAAGGATCAAAGCGCTACAAAGAGCAAGAAAAGCAGAAATTAGAGTCTTATATCTTTAAAAATCAATTGTGGGTTAACAACATTGATTTCAATCAATACGTTAGTGAAGGTGCAGAACAGAAGGTGTATTTAAATGACCAAAAATCTGTATTCAAGTTAAATGATTCTATTTATTACAATTCTTGGGAAGATTATCTTCATAACCTGCTCTTGCACAATACTTTTTTTGAAGATACGGCCTATCATTTAATTGGCTTTCATACCGAAAATGACAATTTATTTGCTGTAGTTGAACAACCTTTTGTTGAAGTAACATCAACGACGAATCTCTTGCACATTAAAGAATTTCTACTTAGTAATGGATTCTCAAACACCAGAAATAACGACTATTACAATCGAGAATTAGGATTGATTCTAGAAGATCTTCACGATGAAAATGTGTTAACAAAGGATGGTCTTCTTTATTTCATCGATACGGTGTTTTATTTGACGGATGAATTTTGGATGGATTTTAACAACCTGGATTAACTTTAATCTTTTGGGTTAATAAATAGATTCAATTTCCTCCAAGCCCTCCCAAATCAGGTTCGATAATTCGATACTCCTCTCTACAAGGAAAACCTGAGTTATTTGGCTCAGGTTTTTTTATGCCGTAAACTCGAGATAAGTATTTTGATAATTCCAATGGTGTAAAATTCCTAAAAGTTCATCAGGTTAATAAGTTTTAGGAATTTTTATTAACTTTGTTTTATGAAAACAATTGTTCGGAAGCGTTATTTAGATAAACTATCTGTTCTCAAAGATAAGAATTTCATCAAGGTAGCAACTGGTGTTAGAAGATGTGGAAAATCAACTTTGATGATCCAATTTCAAGATTTATTGCGCAATGAAAATGCCAATGTTTCCATTTTGGCAATCAACATGGATATGCCCGAGTTTCGTTTTTTAGCTGAGAAAAACTGGAAAGAAATTTATGATTATATTCTTGAAAATCTAAATCCTAAAGAAACAAATTATGTATTCATTGATGAAGTTCAGAACGTTCCGGAATTTGAAAAACTGTTGGAGGGGTTGTATGTTCATCCTAATATAGATTTGTATGTCACGGGGTCCAATGCTTTTTTACTTTCCAGTGAATTGGCAACATTATTAACAGGCAGGGCATTTGAAATAAATGTACTACCCTTTTCTTTTGCCGAATACCTAGAATTTACAGAAAAACACACGAATCCAGACCGTGCTTTTGCAGAATACATTCAAACAGGTGGTTTCCCTGAGGCGGTAAGATTATCCGCAGAAGGAAATTTTTTCGCAACGGAATATTTGCAAACTGTTTTTAGAAATATCTACGAGAATGACATTTCTGTAAGACATACCATTTATGGAGAAGATTCTTATCAGGAAGTTGTGAACTTTCTAATAGATTCTGTTGGATCTACTGTATCAGCAGGAAACATCGCCAAGGTGTTAACGGCGAATAAGAAGAAAATTGATAACAAAACTGTCTCCAAATACATCGACACATTGGTTGAATCTTACCTTTTCTACAAAGTTAATCGCTATGATGTCAAAGGAAAACAACACTTGGCAACACAAGAAAAATACTATTTGGTTGATTTAGGTTTTCGAAATGCCATACTTGGCAAAGAACTAGCAAGTGATGCAGGACATCTTTTAGAAAATATTGTTTATTTGGAACTCATCCGACGAAATTACCAAGTTTGGATTGGAAAAGTCAACAATTTAGAAGTTGATTTTATTGTTCGAAACAATGATGGATTTACGCAATACATTCAAGTATCACAAACAGTTCAAGACAAAGTAACCTTAGAAAGAGAATTGACACCGCTAAATACCATTCCAGACCATTTTGAAAAATTATTGATTACAATGGATTATGATACTGGAACGTATAATGGAATAAAAAAAATAAATGCCATAGACTGGCTCCTCAATAAATGAAAGTAATCCACTTCTTTGTATCGCCCTTATAAAGAGCCAAATTCAAGAACTTCAACTTGTTCCAACCCCTCCCAAATCAGGTTCGATAATTCGATACTCCTCTCCACTACAAAGAAAAGCGCAGTTCCGAAAGTGATGGGGCGCTTTTTCTTTTTCACTTAAAACTCGCTCTCCAACTCTTACTGTATCTAGGTTGTGCTTATCTTTCAGAGTGAGTGTGAAGCCCCGAAGAATCGGGACAGGCTAAAGAGCGAAAAATCTTACATGAGAACTATAAAATCCCTCGTTTCTATATAAGGAGAGTGCATTTTTACCTTATGCGGCATTTCTGAATTGAGGAGTGAAATTCGAATCTTTTTTGGTCAGTCAGACAATTGCCTTTTCTACAGATATCGCCACATGGATTGGTAACCTTATTCATCGATTTCGAAGTTTGTAAATCCTTCGCTACGTGAAGAAATAATTACATCTTCACAAAACTTCTTCTCACCATTTGATCATTGACAGCCGTCAGGACATAGAATCCAGCAGGAAGCTGAGAAACATCAAAGTGATTAGCTCCTGAGCTTGTAAACGCAAACAGTTTTCCACTCAGGTCTGTGACCTCGATGGTTTGAATTTCTGTGCCTGCAAAAACAATGAAATTGGAACTCACAGGATTCTCAAAGCGAACAGCCAACGTCGCTTCATCGATACCTGCTCCAGCTCCGTACTTCAATACGGTACCTAAAAGCACGGTACAACTTGAATCGTAAATCTGATAATTGATCAATCCTTTGGTGATGTCATCATATCCGTCGATCAAGAGCCCCTCAATTTGCGCCGAATCAAGGTCACAAAAACAATTGCTGAACAAGGAGTAATTCATGTTCGTGTTGTTGTTCACGCTGTAATTGATGTTTCCGCAGATTTCGTTGTTGTAAATAAGTGGACTGTCTTGAACGGTGGATACACTAGAGATGAGCAATCCGCCCTTGTTGTTATTGATTTGATTGTTGTGAATGTCTGCATTCACGGATGCCTCCAAGGCAAGTTCATTGTATAAAAGTGCATTGTTGAAAATCTCACACTTGTATGCATATTGTATAGCGGTAGTATTGTCGCTAAACAGACAGTTTTGAACAGTACCTTTATTTGGATAGTTAAGCGCCAGTTCGTTGTTTAAGAATTGGCAATCCGCAATGTACATGGAATCAAAAATATTGGCAGCAAACGAAAGTCCGATTTGATTGTCTAAAAAATCGCAGTTGGTCATGGTTAAAGCCGATGCGTAGGCATAAATGGAGGTCGTATTGTCTTTGAAGAAACAATTGTCAAGCGTAAAGTAAGACCAGCCATACACGCCTACTTCGTTATCAATGAACTGACAATTGGTCAAATTGACCGAATTGCTTGACGTAACTGCCTGAAAACAACGTTTGAACTTACAATTGGTATAATTATAATTTGTCAAAGCAGTTTCATAAGCGAACGGGAAATGCGCATTTGAAATCTGGAAACGGTCTGCATTCATTACGCCTCCTTGCGAGCTCGTACAGACAAATCCTTGCCACGCAACAGGATTTGTGGTGTCGTACATCGCGTAAATTTTGATTGGAAGGTTGTCTGTACCAATACAGTTAATTGTCCCGCGGGTTTCTATGTAAATATTGATGTTCGTTTGATTGTTGATGCGTATTTCAACTCCAGGCTGAATATTTAATGTAACACCTGGAAAAACAACCACAGGGCCATTCACGATATAAGGGCTTCCACTTAAGGACCAAGTGGCATTTTGATAAATCCCACCGGAAACATTGGTTTGGCTAAAGGAGAAGAATGAGGCGGTACTCAAAAAGGCAAACAGTACTATATTTTTGAACATAACTGATCTTATATTTAAAAAAACAAAATGAACCATGAATTGTTTTATACGCATCAGAAAATTAACAACTTGTAGAAAGAAAATGAAAAAACTCTGTATTCAATAGCCTTCGTTCGTTCAACCTGTAGCTTGTCAATTAAAAAAATGTTTATCAGTAAGTGGATTAATGCACTAAAATTATCACTATCAATTAATTATGCTTTTCTTTGCACGGCATTAATTTGATCAAATCAATGATTGATATGAAGATTAAAAATAAATTCATTTTGAGAGCACTGTTTGTATTCTCGTTTTTTACACATCTATACGGACAACAACCATCCTCAAGTTTCACAACCATACCAGCGCTATCCGGAGGATCAGTCACAATTTGTGAAGGACAATCGCTAACCTTCACAAGTACCTCCACGCAAACTTTACCGATAAGTTCATATAACTGGAACTTTGGGTCAGGTGCCAATCCAGCCAATGCAACCGGTATAGGACCACATACTGTAACGTATACGGGAGCAAGTGCTTTTACGACGAATGCAAGTTTGACGGTTACCAACAATAACTTCACGAATCCTTCAACTTCGACGGCGGTAATAAATGTTACGGTAATTAACCCACCTTCGCTTTCTCTACTTTCAAACACAGCAGGATTTGGTACCAGCACCGTGAATGGACAATTGCTCTTTAAAAAATGTGGATCACAGCTGCCCGAACTATTTAATTTTCAATCAAATTATGGCAATACGGTGACACAAACTTTTAACTGGGGAGACGGAACGACATCCACACAAGCGGCTATGACTGGAAATCAAATCTCACACACATTTCCAGTTGGTCAATTTACCGTTACCCACACTGTAAGCTCTGGTCCCTGCACTGAAACTACTCAATATGTTGTTTTTAATGGTGAAGCACCTATTATTTCCGTCTCTGGTTCGGGACAAAATTTTTGCTTACCAGCCCAATTTTCAATCGATATTTCATCCAATAATGTCCCTATTGATTATACCGTTGCTTATTCAGATGGCGCATCCGCACTTTATTTTAATACAGACAATGACACCACCATAACGCATTTATTTACGACAAGCTCATGCGGTGTGGATTACGTTTACGCGCCAGGCATACCGCCAATTGAAAATGCCTTTTCTGTTTCCGTTGTTGCTCAGAATTACTGTTCAACAAATGGACTACCCACTGTTCTTACCCTAGGCCCAATAACGGTATCGGAAGGACCGACAGCAAACTTTACTTATACTCCCGGCTCGCCTATTTGTCAAGGAGAAACCGTAGCCTTTGAAAACACATCTAACAGTGGAGAAACTATTAGTATCACTGGATGCGACAGCACTTATGGCTTTTATTGGGTGCCCGTTCAATCTGCTGGCTTCACTATTGCAGGAGGCAATTTAGGATCAAGTAATGGTTTTGTTGGAAGCGCATATGATTTTGAACAATGGACGAATGGTTCGAATGATTTGGATGTTACATTCAGTGTCCCTGGCACCTATCAATTTTGGTTGTATGCAGGGAATTCATGCGGTGTTGATTCGATTATGCAAGAAATAACCATTAATCCGGTAGCAACGGTAATTGCTGACCCCCTTAATCAAAGCATTTGTAGCGGTCAACCAACAGCAGTTGTCAATCTTACGTCAACAGTTCCCGGATACACAATCACCTGGGAAATTACAAACCTCACGAATGTTGATGCGATAAATCCTTCCGAAGGTTCGGGTGTGAGTCCCACAACATTTGGGCCGATAACACCTTCGAATACGACAGATCAGGTAGGACAAATAGAAGTGAGTGCGACCGTTGGTTGTTCTTCCGTACCTCCAACAATTTTTACAATTACCGTGTATCCTGAAGCAATCATCAATGTGAATCCTTTGGAATCCTTAATTTGTTCGGGAGAATTAACGGACATTGATTTAACCAGCAATATCAGCAGTGCCACTTTTTCCTGGACAAGCAATGGACCATCAACCATTTCGGGTGAGGCGAATGGTTCAGGTACAACGATCGGTCAAACCTTGACCAATAACGGCAATTCCATGGACACGATGAGTTATGTGATTTCTGCTGGGAATGCGCAATGTCCAGGACCTGATGTTACGGCAACTGTGATTGTGCAACCGGCGATAACCATTAACAGCAATACTGATTTTACAGTTTGTCCAGGAACCATTGTAGATCCCATTGATTATATTTCTACACCATCTGGGGCAACCTTTTCATGGACAAATAGCAACGCGGCAATTGGCTTAGCGGCATCAGGAAATGGAACAGTTCCCGCATGGACAACAACGAATAACAGTGCATCTAACATCAGTGGGAATATTACGGTAAGTGCCCAACTGAATGATTGTCCAGCGGTGCAAGATCAATTTACGGTTACCGTTATTCCAAGCCCAGCGTTTACTTACACCTTAAGTCCTCCATCTGGACTTGACTGCGATTTAAACCCGGTAACAATAAATGGCGCCGTAACACCAAGTAACTGCACGGTTTCTTGGGTTGGACCAGGGATACTATCTGGAACCTCTTCAAGTTCACCAACAGTGAATGTTGCGGGAACCTACAGCATTACCATGACGGATGTGCAAACGGGTTGCATCACTACCGAAAACGTGGTGATGGATGCCCCTGAAAACATCAACATCACCTTAGTGACTGTTGTCGATGTTGATTGCTACAATGGTTCAAATGGAGCAATAAGCATTCAAACCGACAATTCAGGGGGTAATTTGACTTACAGCTGGACGCCAACACTGCCCAACTCTGGCATCGTTGCTGGCTTAAGTTCAGGAAATTACGCTGTAACCGTTTTGAATGCTGACAATTGCCAAGATGAGGCTACCACTTTTGTTGATCAAGGGGCCCAAATTCTAGTGGCTGCAGTGGACTCTATAGGCTCAGAATGTGGTGAAGCAAATGGAAGCTTAACAGTGCTCGCAACAGGCGGAAATGGAGGGTTTAATTATGAATGGAGTGAAGGAGGCCAAGGTCCAACAATAACGGATATCGATGCAGGAAATTTTACTGTTAACGTCATTGATGCCGAAGGATGTACTTCTAGTCAAGTTCTTGATTTAGGCTGTACGCCTTTGATACCAATCATTGTCCCTCAGTTCATTTCGCCAAATGCCGACAACCTAAATGAGATCTGGATCATTCAAAATTTGGAACTCTATCCAGACAATAAGGTTACCGTTTACAACAGGTGGGGAAATGTTGTATATGAAGCAGAGCCATACAACAATGACTGGAACGGTCATTACAAAGGAACGAAAGCAGAGGCACTTCCTTCTGCAACCTATTTTTATGTTATTGATACCAAAAAGAAATCACAGGATCCTTACACTGGATTTTTAGAGATTCAACCTTGATTGCCATGAAAAAGATAATATTTATACTCATTTGCTCTTGTTCATTCACTGGCCTTTATGCCCAGCAGGATGCGCAAACTTCTATGTATTTTTTCAACCCACTGCAATTTAATCCCGCTTATGCAGGAAGTAGAGATGCACTAACGGTAACGGCTGTTACACGTGCGCAATGGATCGGATGGGATGGAGCACCGAAGACGCAGTTTTTGTCCATTCATGCCCCAGTGTTGAAAAAGAAAATTGCGATTGGTGCGACACTGAATTACGATAAAATAGGAGCACGTTCGGGGCTGGATGCAATGGCACATTTTGCTTATCACATGCAACTGAATAGCAAAGATTTAAAATTGTCTTTTGGTGCCTCTGCAGGAATTCAACAAGCGCAATTCAATTTTTCCGGTTTGAATGTAACAGATATTGGTGATTTGAATTACCAACAATCCAATTCCGTTGTCAATTCAAATTTTGGCCTTGGCTTGTATTTATACAACTCTAATTTTTACGCGGGTGCCTCAATGCCGCGTTTGTTGAATAGATCATTTGGAAGTCCGACAGACAAGGCCTTTTACCAGCGACATTTTAATATCATGGCTGGCTATGTTTTCAAGTACAATACGGTAATTGCATTCAAGCCATCCGTACTTTTTAAAACGACAGCAAATGCCCCTGCAACCCTCGATCTAAATTTTTCAGCACAATTTTATGATCAGTTTTGGGTGGGTCTTTTATACCGGGTGCATGATGCGGTTGGATTTAATGCCTCATATACACTCAAAGATTTTTGCACGATTGGGTATGCCTATGATTTTCCAATCAACGGCAAATTGGTTAGCCAGTGGGGAAGCCATGAACTCGTGATCTCCATGGATTTCAAAACAAGAAAGAACGCTTACCTCAGCCCAAGATATTTTTAAGTATGAAACAGTTAATTATTTTATCCTTCGCTTTATTCGGGTGGCAATGTTTTGGACAATCCTACAAGACCGAGTATGCACAATCATTGAGTGACAGGCTTGAATACCAGAAGGCGTATCCAATTTGGTGTGAATTGGCGGAGGAGTCTTTGGAAAATACACCAGCGGATTTATCTCCTTTGCGCAAAGCTGCAGATATGGGCTTCATGATGGAGAAGTATGAAGAGGCATTGCAATGGGATAGCCTTCTAATTTCGCTGAATTCCACTGTGGTTGAAGATTACACGCAGTACTTTGAACTGCTTTGTTTGAACAAACGACATGGGGAATTGAAAAGTGCGATTGATTTGGCAAGTCTACGGTTCAACGGAAACGAGAAAGTGATGCCATGGGTCAATAATCTCAATGAAATTTTGGAACTCCAAAATTCGAAGAGCGACTACATGATTGGTGATTTTAAAACGCGTTCCAAAGGCGAAGAATTTTGCGCAGTGCCTTTTGAAAACATGGTGCTCTATGTTTCCACAAATGATGATGCAGGCTTAATTAACAGCAACTATAAAAGAACTGGCCAAGAGTTTTTAAGTATTTGCTATTTGGATACTTTAGAGCAGGATAAATACAAAATTTGGCAGAAGAAATTTTGGTCGCGATTGTTCTTTCAAAACCAATGGCGAGAAATCGAACAGTCTACGTCTCACGATGGGCCCATTTCTTTCAGTCAGGATGGAAAAATGGCTTTTTTAACCCGAAATCACCCGTATTGGGACACCATCAACAAGGTGAAATATGCGCGATTGGAACAACGCATTTTCTTGAAAAATGCGAAGACTTGGGAAGAAATCCCTTTTCCATTTAACAGCCATTTGTATTCGAATGGGCACGCTGTAATGGATACCAATGGTTGGATTGTTTTTGTAACGGATAACCCTGAATATACCATGGGTGGCACTGATCTCGTCAAAACAAAACTTGAAATGGGCAAATGGACCACACCAATTAATCTTGGTTCTCAAGTAAATACCAAGAAAAATGAATTGTTCCCTTTTGTATCCGCAGACGGCGTTCTTTATTTCTCCTCGAATGGCTGGCCAGGTTTGGGTGGTCTTGATATTTACAGTTATGACTTTTTTTCCAATAAACCTGAGCATATTGGAGCACCAATCAACACAAATGCAGATGACTTCGGATTTTATATCAATGAAGAAACGGGTCATGGATTCATTTCATCAAACAGAGATTCTTGGAATGACAAAATTTACACGATTTACAAGGAACCTTTTAAATGTACCGTCACTCTTAATTTAACCGCTTGTAAAAATAAACCTCTGGTTGATCGATCCGTACTCTTCACAGATTTGAACTCGAATAAAGTTCAAGAATTAAAAACAAACAACAAGGGTCAAATTACTGTTGCCTCGTTTGATAAAGGCAGAAGTTACCAGTTTTTATACCAAGGGGAAGAAGGTATGACTGCTGATTCCCTAGTTTTTGAACCTGTAGATAATGGAAACTTGGTCTATAATTTATCTTCAAATTATACGAAACACGTGTCACGTTTAACCTTCGAGGGCAGTATGGGAGAGCGTATTGATAATATAGTCATGTACACCTATCAAAGCGACGGAAAAGTTAAAAATCAATATGTTTCTACCAATTCAACCTTCACCTTCCTAGATGAGGGTGCAACTGCCATTGATTCGATTACATTAGAAGTTGTAAATTATGAAGACCTGCGTTTCAGCATTCCCAAAAATAGTAAGGTTGAATGTATAGACACCTTGGTGTACACGCTGAAGTTGACGCAACTTCCAGATTCGCAATACATTCAGATTAAGAATATTTTGTATGATTTTGATAAATACAACTTGCGCCCGGAAAGCCAAATAGAATTAGACAAATTGGTAAGTTACATGAATGAACACCCAAAATACAAGGTGGAATTGCAATCACATACCGACTGTCGAGGCAGCTACGCATACAACGAGAGACTTTCTGAGAATCGATCTAAAAGTTGTGTGAATTATATCTTGAGCAAAGGAATTTCTAAAAAGAAAATTACCGCAAAAGGATATGGTGAATATCAACTTTTGGAGGACTGTCCTTGTGAGGATGAAGTAGTTTCTGATTGCACCATTCAGCAGCATCAACTCAATAGAAGAACAGTATTTTTATTGATCACTCCAGAGAATCAGGTTTTGGATAACAACAAGTTGAAGGTAGACTAAAGAACTGTAAACGTTGTGACCACTGAGGAAAGGAAAAAGGGTGCTTATTCCGAAAAGCCCAAGGGTGTAGGAAACTAAATGTACTAAAATGTAGACTTTCACTTTGGCTTAGGAAGCATTGTTCTCACGTACGGTATTTTTAGGCATGCATGTGGAAACGCGCCTATAGGGATGTAAACCGGCTGAGAGCGAAGAAAAACAGAGTGGAGTTTCAGCGCTCTCGCTATTTATCCCGACTCTTCGGGACTTCACTTTTCGCCCTGAGTTCATCGAAGGGTCACTCTGTTCTGTGACCCCATCGGGGTCATATCTCTGTAACACTAACCTCACCAATGAATCCACGACCCCATCGGCCTGTCCGTATTCTAAGACTTCTCCAAATTTTTCATGCAGCGAATTTGTAAATTTCAACATATTTTGAATTTCTATTTGCGCAAGCAAAAATTCTACTCACAAGTTTGTTACGAACGATATTGATAGTTGACATCTTA
>CALPWQ020000008.1 GCA_943327315.2 Chitinophaga pinensis | reverse complement strand
CATCGCCTACACGCAAAACGTTAGCCATAATTTCACACAAATAAATACCATTTCAGTTAATATGAAACATAAAATCACCCTTAGCAATGACAGCCCTAGTGAATATTTTGAATCAAACTCAGAATTCAAATCGGTTATAATTAAAAAGATTAAATATTCAAACTCAGAAGACGTTTCGACACTGCTTTGTAATTGGCTTCATGGACCTTTTGGAGGAATCTTTTCAATTCCAATTTCCGAAGCATATGCTAATCAACAAGACGAATTTGATATTATTAAAATGTCGAAGGCGTTTGATGAACCATTTAAAGGTTCATTTGATAGACTAGATATTAAGTTAGAAAAGGAATTTGAAAATGACTCATCAGAATTGACATTTGATATTGAATTGATATAAATTTAAAACAAACTCCGGCTAACAGCGTGTAAGTGTAACCATCCGGGTATACGCCAAGCCCGAAACCGTTACCGCTCATTAAACATATCCGAAATAAATTTGGAAACTTAATTTTATGTACATTTTTTTGTACAAAATAAAGTACAATAAAAACTCGTAAACATGCTTACAACTTCCATTTCAGATTTTAGAAAAGATATCAAACGATACTTGGACAAAGTGACACAGAACTTTGAAACTTTGATAATTAATCGTGGTAAAGATAATGGTGTTGTAATTATGTCATTAGCAGAATATAATTCATTGTGCGCAACTCAACATGAACTTTCTTCAAAGGAAAATGAAAAAAGACTGGATTCAGCAATCGACAAATTAAAATCCGGAAATTCAAGCAGTAAAAATCTACTTGAAGAATGAAGTTCATATTTGTCGACGAATCCTGGGAGGATTATTTGTATTGGCAAAAAACTGACAAAAAGAAATTGAAGCGTATTAACGAACTGCTAAAAGACATTTCGAGAACTCCATTTCACGGTATTGTAAAACCCGAACCACTGAAGTTCAAATATTCAGGATTTTGGTCACGCAGAATTGATGATGAGCATCGATTAATTTATCAAGTAAAAGATGATGAAATTTTAATTGCTAAGTGCAGATATCACTACGATTAAATGAACGCGTGGTAACAGCGGTTAAGCTACATGCCTTAGATCTAGTTTCGGCAACAAAGTTTTTTTAAATTGGATAAATTATTTCTCCGGTGTTGTTGTTTATGGGTCGAATGTTTCGGCACTGCCGCCTAGCCCGAAAACGTTATGATCATAACAGCCTTCTAGGGATTACATACATTTTTCGTGAATTTGATTTATGGCAAAAAACAAGAAAATACACGTTGAAGGCAAAGAAATTTCTATCCTTTTTGACAACGAGCAAGAATTTATTTCGTTGACTGATATGCTGAAAGCCAAAGACGGAGATTTTTTTATTTCTGATTGGTTGCGCAATAGAAATACTGTCGAGTATCTTGGAATTTGGGAATCGATTTATAATCCCGATTTTAATTATGGCGAATTCGCCGTAATTAAAGGTCAAGCAGGTCTGAATAGTTATAAATTAAGCGTTAAAGAATGGACTGAAAAGACAGCAACCCAGAGAATAAAGGGAATATCAGAGACTATTCAACTTTAAAGCAGCTAGTTGTATTGAGTAATTTGGAAAGTATCAACGCATTACTTATCACACAAGGCCTAAACCAAAACGAACGATTGATTCAACTCAATACAATTGCAATAACGCAAATGAAATCTTTAGTAGAAAGCAATGCAATTAAGAAACTTAAATAAATCCTCCCCATAACATGCGATTGGTTGACGCACTGGCGAAATGCGTCATTTTTTTCTATCTGTCCTTCGAGAAATACAATTTATCGTTAAAATAAAAAGAAATTAACCTGTTCAAAGAGAAAAATGAGTTACTTGCACCCCAAAATAAATTACACGTACAAGTTAGTTAAAAAGATTAAAAGCAATTAACAACGATCAATTTTTGAACAGCAAGCATTCTATGTTAAAACAAGTAAAAATTTCGGTACTCATGGCTGTCTACAATACCGATTTTTATTACATCAAAAAAGCAATTGATTCAGTCTTAAACCAAGATTTTCAAGATTTCGAGCTCATTATTATCGACGATGGCAGTAAAATTACCCATCGTAATGCTTTGTTGAAATATGCTGAAAAACACGAAAATAAAATCATCTACATCCGGCACAGTAACCGAGGTCAATCAGAATCAATCAATCGCGGTGTTTTAAACAGTGTAGGTGAATTTATAACAATCATTGATGGTGACGACGAATACAAACCGCATCATTTAAACTCTTGTCTTCGGGAGATTATAGAGGAAGATTTGATTTGTTCTACAACGGAAACAATCGTAGATACCAGCGACGATTATTATGTTCCCGATAAAAATGACTTAAAAAAACTCATCCATTTAGATGAAACGGTCCTCTTTGGAACATTATTCGGTCGTAAAAAAGTATTCTCAAGCTATTCCTTCAAAAGTGGCTTCGCTGCCGATGCTGATTTTTACGAAAGAGCACAAACGCAATTTCGCGTAAAAAAAGTAGACCTTAGAACGTATATCTATCACAGAAATATTCCAAACAGTATTTGTGCAACCATTAAAAAAGAGAACTTAATCAATTCTTGACCCATGGCTCTCGAAACTCTCCGTTTTCGTCCGAATACGAATGTGATTATGGCCTGCCATATTACCGGGGTGTATGATGTAAATCGCAATACAACGCTTGATCATGATAATTATGAATTGGTGCGTGAATGGGCTGAATCTGTCGCGAAACAGCATGTTCAAGGGATAATTTTTCACAACAATTTCACCTTAGAAACCTGTGAAAAATTCGAAAATGAATATATTTCATTCATTAAAATAGAGTACAACACTCAATTTAATCCCAATGTCTTTCGGTACTTTGTGTACACTGATTTTCTTCAACACCATGTCCAGTACTTCAAAAATATTTTCGTTACGGATATAACAGATGTTACTCTGGTTAATAATCCTTTTATTGATTCTTATTTTATTGAAAATTCGGCATCTATTTTTTGTGGTGACGAGCCAAAAACGCTCAACAATGATTGGATGAGGGATCATTCTACCCACCTACGTGAAAACATAAGCGATTATGCCGAATATGAAAGTAAGTTTGGAGCTGAAACTCTTTTAAATTGTGGAGTAATTGGAAGTGAAGCTCCGGTATTCTTTGATTTCATTAAAAAGTTATGCGCCATTCACGAAGATGCCAATGGTGCAAACCAAACGGCGTTTACAGGTGATATGGGCGCGTTTAATTATTTAGCAAGAACACAATTCAATAACCATTTGAGACACGGCGCTCCCGTTAATACCGTATTTAAAATGTACGAAAACGAACGCCAAGATTGCTGGTTTAGACATAAGTGATTTAAAAGCCATGAGTTGGGAAATACAAAATAACAGATTAACAAAGTCATTTTCGTTTGAAAATCAAACCCAATTGGCTGAATTTTTTTTAAAAATTGCCAAACATGCTGATCAAACTGGGCATCATCCAGATATCAGTATTTTTCAATGCAGAAAAATGAAGATTGAATTATTTACTCATGATAAAAATCAAATTACAGCTTTGGATTATACATTGGCAGAGTACATTGATTCCATCTAAAATCAATGTTTACTCTACTAATTTAAACAGTTGGGCACGCTGAGCTTAAACAATCAGATCACAACCGAAAACCATAAAAAAACAAGAAAAATGAATATAACTGTCATAGGAGCCTCGGCTGGATTAGGATTAGAAACAGTAAAAAGAGGATTAGAAAGAAATCATTCGATCACGACCCTTTCTCGATCTAAAGTTGAAATAGAAGATAAAACTTCGTTAAAAATGATCCTCGGTGATGCAACCAATAAAGCGGACCTATTGAATTCAATCCAAAACGCAGATGCTCTTATTGTTACTTTGGGGACCGGTAAGA
The DNA here is from genome assembly GCA_943327315.2 of Chitinophaga pinensis. Classification (GTDB taxonomy): domain Bacteria; phylum Bacteroidota; class Bacteroidia; order Flavobacteriales_D; family Crocinitomicaceae; genus M0103. Next base: position 37,462 of record CALPWQ020000008.1, on the reverse strand, counting down.
ATATGAAAGCGACGTCCCTCTTTTCGGATTTCGCAAAATTAATCGTGGAAATACATGGGGAAAGCAAAATAGACATTCCACTAATTTTTGTGACTGGTTTTGGAGCTGGAGAAAGTAAAAATTATGTGTCTTGGCTTGTTAGGATGTTTTTAAACTACCTTTTAAAAGACGTCTATGCTGACAAAACGAAGATGGAAGAAATGATCACCAATTCAGATTTGAATTGGACAGTGGTGAGGCCGGGAAGATTATTGGATGGGGAATTGACAGAAAAATACCGTGTTGAAAATACATTGTTCAAAGGAATTCACATCGGCGGAATCAATAGAGCTGACGTAGCGGACTTTTTAATAAAGCAAGCAGAAAAACAAACTGAATTAAAAAAGTACATTGGTATATCTCAAAAATAGGATAAGATAAAAACAGGAGTTCGAACAGCACCTGCAAGAAGTTTTGGCCAACAGTTCTGCTACCGGACATAAATTTGCGTAGCATAAATGATCCCCACCTGCGTTGAAAACCTTTCTTATTCACCGCATATTTGCGGTGATTATTTCTTAAGAGTTAGAACAAAAAAGGAATTTTAAAACAAACCAATGAAGGCGGACGAAGTATCAACTACGAACTGGTCGATTTTAATCTGCCTTAATCACAAAGTCAAAACCGAAGCTTTTCAATCGACTTTATTACAAGAACGGGCGAATCGCTATTCGGCCCCATCTTACAATAAAATCTTTCAGAGAAATTATTACGAGCATATCATTAGAAATCAGAGAGATTATCATCGAATCGAAAAATACATTATCGATAACCCAAGAAAACAACCCATTCATTTCACATGAAAACAAAAAATACATCGCTAAAAGCATTGACAACCTTATGCTCTTTGTTCATCTTGGTTTTGGTCAGCACTACCCTCCATGCACAAATCATCTATACCGATATCCCTGACGCTACACCCAATGCCACCTACTCTTTGGACTTAAACAACGATGGGAATGTGGACTTCATACTGTATTTTGGTGGAAGCGCGGGTACAGCTGGGGTGCTGTGTTCCCCCCAACAAAACAATGCCTATGCGGGCAATGTAGTCGGCAGTGACTATTTTGCTTGGGCCCTAACATCGTCTACAAGCATTTGTGATTCACTTGCCACATGGTACGGCACGAATTACCCAGGAACCTTGGGGTTGGGTTCAAGCACAGGATACTGGCCCGGAGCAACCGATCGCTATTTGGCGCTGAAACTTGTTGTGGGTGCGAATACCTATTACGGCTGGGTGCGCTTGGATGTGGTTCCAACTTCATCCTCGTTCACAGTAAAAGATTACGCCTACCAGAGTACCTCAAACGCATGCATTCAAGCGGGACAAACAACCTTAGGTGTTGAAGATTTAAGCGAGGGTTCTTATTCGATTTTTCCCAATCCCTTCACGACCTCAACAACGATACAGACCATGGGAAACCTGAACAATGCTACCTTGGTCGTTTCAAACGCGTTTGGTCAGACGGTAAAGCGCTTAGAAAACATCTCCGGACAAAGCGTTTCATTTTCCCGAGACGATCTTCCAAACGGACTGTATTTCATTGAGCTGACCGATGAAAATAAAATCATCGCAATTGAGAAAGTGCTTATAGCCGATTGATCTGAAAGTAGCAACGAAGGTTTAGTGAATGAACGCTGTGAGTGAGAACTGCTTCGAAGCAAAAAACACGTAACTCGTAATTCGTAATTCGTAATTCGTAATGTCAATGTCTTTTGTCCCTTAACTCTGTCATTTCTCCAACCAAACAATTTTTTACACTAATATTGTATCCCTGCGAAAAAATGCAAAACCTATGACTGCTGCAAAATTAACTTGGGAAGATGATCTGGATAAATCCGCAACAAGATACCATACCTATGGTGCGTGGATCGCGATTATTTTTGACCCTGTTTTTGGAATCACCGACTATTTAAACATTCCCCATGCCTTTGTGCAAATCATGTCGTTGCGCATTGGCATTGCGGTAATTACCGTATTCACCTTGTTGGCACACAAGCGCAAGCTCATCAATTCGAAAATGCTGATTTTTATTCCTTTTCTGCTCATTTCCTTACAAAATGCCTATACGTACAGTGTGATCCAATTGGATGACTTCACAGGACATTCATTGAACTATCTGGCCTTATTCATAGGAGCAGGTATGTTTGTTTTATGGAATTGGTATTACTCTTTGGCCATTATTGTGCCTTCTATTTTAGCTTCTGCCTACTTTTTTCAAATGAATCACCATTTGAACATGCAGGAGGCATTGATCAACGGTGGATTGCTGTTATTGGTGGTAGCAATTTTTATGTTTCTGCTCATTGAAACGCGCTACAGGCTCACAATTTCTGTGATCAAATTCAAGATTGCTTTGTTGGAAGCAAATGATGCTCTCGGAGATGAAAAGGCGCAATCGGATAAACTTCTCCGCAATATTTTGCCTGATGAAGTAGCGGATGAATTGAAAACAACAGGGAAGGCAAGTGCAAAACACTACCAAAAAGTTTCCGTGTTGTTTACAGATTTCAAAGGATTTACGGCCCGAAGTGCCAGTATGACTCCCGAAGAAGTGATTGAAGAATTGAACAAATGTTTCTCCGCTTTTGATGCCATTGTTGAAAAATACAACCTTGAAAAAATCAAAACCATTGGCGATGCGTACATGTGTGCTGGCGGTTTGCCTGTAGCCAATGAAACCAACCCTGTCGATGCCATACGCGCTGGATTGGCGATCCAAGAATACATGACTGCCTACAAAAACGAATGTATTGCCAAAGGTGAACCCTACTTTGAATGTAGGCTAGGCATCAATACTGGCGAAGTCGTCGCTGGAGTCGTCGGCACAAAAAAATTCGCATACGACATCTGGGGCGACACGGTCAACACGGCAAGCAGGGCAGAAAGCACCGGAGCCTTAGGCAAGGTAAATATAACCGAATCAACCTACGAATTGGTAAAGGACATCTTCCAATGTGAATACCGTGGCGATATCGAAGTCAAAGGAAAAGGACAGATGAAAATGTACTTTGTGTTGGGCTAGGAAGGGACTTCCTAGACATCAAGATATTAAGATGTTAAGATGTTAAGAGAATAGATCATTCTTCGAAAAAACTAGTATCTATTTCCAATTTCGTAATTCGTAATTCGTGGCTTCGAGTCTGCTGCGCACCTCAGCCACCTAATTCGTAACTCGTAACTCGTAATTTAATTCATCCTCCTCCTCTTCTCATTTGCCAAATGCACCCGATACGCTGCGAGTCCGGGGAAACCAAACAAGAAGAAAAAAGCCAGGAAATATGATTGCGGCAACAAGCGGAACGACTCAATATGCACCATGTCCGCTTCATCGTAGCCAAGACCAATAAAATAGGCCAAACTCAAGGGCGCTTGCTCTGGAACAGTCATCAAACCACTTTTAAAGACAATTTCTCCCGGGAATAAATTGATGGGTAGCGTACACAAGGGAATCGCAATCACGAAAAAAAGCACGACAAAGACAAACATCGGTCTGCGGAGGTATGATTTCACTTTTTCCATGGGGCAAAGGTACTTTATTCCAGCAAAAGCAGAGAATCGTTTTTCATTCACATACGCAAACAATCAAAATTCCGTTACCTTCGTTCTGGCTCATGAATTTATACTCGAACAAGCAAAAATGGAAAATTGCCCTGATGGTCATTGCGATTATCATGGTGGGCGCATCCCTATTTGTGTCCAACAATATCGTTTCGAAGGTTGGAAGTCGCGAGCGCGAACGTGCGCTTCAATGGGCAGATGCCATCAAGAAAAAACTGGAATTGGTCACCTTAACAGATCGAACTTTCCGTCAATTGCGTGACAAGGAACGAAAAGAAGTGCAGCTCTGGGTTGACGCGACAAAAGAAGTATCCAAGGAAACACCCTTGGATGTGATTCCAGATTATGGGTTCCCGTTAAAAATCATCAATGAAAACAAGGACATTCCTGTCATCTTGATGGACAATGACCTCGCCATTTCGGGATTCATCAACCTTGATTTTGACACGTCAGACATACGCGCTGCTCAGAAAAACGCTGCACTTTCTGCAAAGGAAATAACCCGAATTTTTGAAGATTCACTTAAAGTGCTCGCACTTAGCTGGGAGAAGTCCAATCCCTCCTTTACGGTCGAAATCTATGACGGACTCTACAATACCTACTACTATTGCGACTCCAAGGAACTCATTCGTCTAGAAAAACAACGCGATTCCTTGCTACAATCATTCAATAATGAGTTGATCAACAACCAAGACCTTGTCCCTGTATTGTTGATTGATGCCGACACGAAAAAGGTATTGGGAAGTAATTTGAAAAAGGAGAAGTTAAACCCCGCACAACTTTCCCAGACAATCAGTGACTTAAAGCTGCAAAACGAACCTATCATTATTGATTTTCAGAACGGTCAACGCAACATGCTTTATTTTGACGACAGTGAGGAATTGAAACGATTGCAGTATTTCCCCTACATCATTTTCTTCATCATCGGGATGTTTGTCTTCATTGGCTACCTCATCTTCAGCACCTTCCGAAAGGCCGAGCAAAACCAAGTATGGGCGGGAATGGCAAAGGAAACGGCACACCAACTCGGGACTCCCCTTTCATCTTTAATGGCTTGGATTCAGCTGCTCAAGGATCAACATGCTGATCCGATGATTACCGCAGAAATGCAAAAAGATGTGGACCGATTAGAGAAAATCACCGATCGCTTTTCAAAGATTGGTTCGGGTGCAAAGCTTGAAGTTAGCAACCTCAACGTAACGGTTCAACATGTCGTTGAATACCTCCGGCCGCGGGTTTCTAGCAAGGTGCACATCGAGTTCACTGCCATAGACGAACTTCCTGTTCTTCACAATGCACCGTTGATGGAATGGGTCATTGAAAATATCTGCAAGAATGCCGTCGATGCCATGGAGGGTTCCGGTAATTTACTGCTTACCATTCATTCTACTACCGAATGGGCACATATCGACATCAAAGACAGCGGCAAGGGCATTGCCCCCAATCAATTGAAAACCATTTTTCAACCAGGATTTTCGACCAAGAAACGCGGCTGGGGACTTGGACTCTCTTTGGTGAAGCGCATCGTTACCGAGTACCACAAGGGGAAGGTTTTCGTGCTGGAGTCGCAGGTCAATGTGGGGTCTACGTTTCGAATTTCTATTCCGCTGTAGTCTCTAAAAAGACATAAGACCCGGCAGCAATGGCTGACTATAAGACAAAAGACCCGCTGCGCTGAAAGACTTTGATCTTACATTGAATTGCTTAAAGAATCAAATTCTTTAAGGACGCAAGACCGCTGCGCTTCAAGACAAAAGACTTCTGAAAGTTACGAGTTACCAATGACGAGTTACGAGTTAAGGAATTTTAGCTTCGGGCTAGACTTCAAACATTACAAATTCCCAAAGTGTTCAAATTCCACTGGACGTCATGATGTTTAAGTGCAAAACGTAATTCGTGGCTTCGAGTCTGCTGCGCACCTCAGCCACCAAATTCGTAATTCGTAATTCGTAACTCGTAACTAATAACTCCTAAAGGTTCTGCAAATCGACAGTTCGCATGGCGATGAAGGACTTGAGTATGCGCTCTCCTACTCCTGGGACATCGACATGAATTAAATAGACACCCGACGAAATGGGGATATTCGCATGATTCGTTAAAGGCCAATCTTGGTAGGTGATTGGACTGTCTTTCTTGATGGTTTTGATGAGTTTTCCTTGCGCATTGTAAATCGTGATGGTGCAGCGCTCGGGCAAGTTGGTGATTTTCACACGGCTATCGAGCTTATTGATTTCATATTCAGAGAAGGCCAAATACGGATTCGGAACGACATTGATCAATTTCAAGGCATCCGCCAATGCTTCGGTGCTGCCTGTAACTGTTCGCACGGAAGACATGTTCCACGCATACATTGGACGACCATTGTTTTTCCCTGTCACTTGGTAATTCTTGTATTCTTTGTTTACCCGCAATCGAATTTTTACGTCCGTAGATAAGAGTGTATTTCCACTTCGCAGCATGGGGTATGCAATCCACGAAATACTGCCATAGGTTTGTCGTTTGGCAACGGAGGAGTTTTGTTCGATGGCTTGAAATTGCTGGTAGAGGAAGTTTGAAGATGTGCTTTCTGCTTGCGCTGGAATGTACTCCGGAAAGTCAAATCCTGCGGTGAAGTCATTGATTTGAGACTGATCGGAACTGAAGACCCAAAGCGGATGAACACCACCCATCACTGGATTGCCCACACCATTCACCATGCGCGACGTCGGATTCCAACGCATATCAGCACCATTTTCTCCGCCTAAGAAGGAGTTTTCCCCAAAGGCCAAATACAGACGATTCCCCGTTTCTAAGTCAATGGCATACCCTGGGAACCAGCCCATCCCTGTTGTTCCTGAATTGTCAGGATTTCCATATTGATCCACACTTGGACTCTTGCGGAGCAGACCCGGTTCACAGTTGCCCACATTCAGTGCAGCATCTCGTCCCATTTCAATCACCGGACAGCGGGTCCATTTTGAACGATCGGAAGAAAGGACAATGTCCACGCTCGGCAAGAAGGATAAAGAAGCATTTGTTCGCGCAGAACCTGGAGAAGGAAGATTGTAATACGTCATCGGCATGTAACTGCACTGGTAACCAGTCAAACGGTGCGGCGCGATTCCTCCACCTAAGAGCGATGAAAAACGACCATCATTGTCAACGCCCACCTCATCATCGTAACAGGCCGACTGAGTATATGGATCATTGACAGCGGCATCTGTTTCATCAAAGGTGCCCGAGCGGATCCAATTTGTTGGGAAAAAGGCGCTATTGTCTTGCACAAAGTTGAGCCATTGCTTGGACGAATCCTCGAAGGTGATGGAATGATCGATCATCGTCGTTGTTTTCACCGATGTATTACCGGAAGGGCCAGTATATTTTTCCTGATGAATCTGCACAGACACGCCCCACTTCGGAATGATTTGCTCATTGTCCCCTTGAACCGTTTGGTCGGAGCTTATTGAATCGAGTACCGTACCATTTTCATGGTCAAAGCGGTAAATGATCCAAGAGGCAGTGTCGGCACCGTTCAATCCTGAGGGTGTGTAGTCCCGAAAACGGCATTCGAAATAACCGTCTGCCACATTGAGTGGATCGACTACTTTGATGTTGATTGGACCAGCGCCTTTCTGATAGGTGACTTTGTCGAGGGTACCGTATTTCACAATGTGTTCCAATGAGGCTGTAGTCAATTCTAGCGAACGGTTGCCATTGCCATAGCCATCCAAGCGCGTAATTTCAGGCGACTCGCCGTATTCCAAATAATGCAGCGTTCCGTCAGCCTCAGGCATCGGATTGTGTGGTATGGCTTCGATGGTTTTCACCTCCCCTGCGGCAGATTTTCGACTTGCTAAGTAGCGTTTCTGCTGTCCGTCCAAGGCCTGCGGGTCACTCGGGTCATAGGTTTTAAAGTTGTTGAAGGCATAGGCCACGGCCACGTAGTAGTACCTTTTAAAATTCACCAACTCACTCGTTCCTTGGGCAAACAAATCCGTTTTTACACTGAAGCTGTGGCGAATGCCTAAATCTTGGCCATCCACTCGTTCAACAGGAACACTTGCGGATAAGTCTTCATCAAATTCAAAATTGATAATGCGCGACACCCCATCTTTGATGTCACACTGCGCCACCAAGCGCGCTTTGTCTGGATCTCCGATATCGGACAGCGAATATTGCTTGCCGCGCATCTGAAAAATTTGGTAGCCTTGAAAACGATAGGACTTATCCGCATTTGGGTCTGCCGCTACAATAAACGGATCAAATTCTTCGTAGGCCTCATTGTAGTTGTTGCTGTTGATGGGATTTGACAGGGTAAGGATGAGTTCATTTTCCAATTCCTGGATGTTCAACTCTGGCGCATGTGGGCCATCCAAGACTTTAAAGCAATTCTCGAAGAGGGCTTGCGCTTTGTCATCAGCACGCTGCAATACCGAGACTGAAGCGAAAGGATCACCTCCATTTGATCGTGCCCAAACTACCCCGACGGTGATGTTATTGACCGCACCCGGTTTTAAGACGAAAGGTCCAGCCGATTGCACAAAACGACGGTCATTTGGCGGATTGTTTGAGCCGTATTCAGTCCATGGGTCTTGCGCTACGCCACCTGTCCCCCATCCCAAGGGATCGGTATCGCCTGGAAACATAAAATCACAAGGAACATTCGGGTTGCAATCGGGATCGGAGATGTGTCCACTTCCACCGTAAAAAAACTTGGTCCCATCTTTCCAGATACCCCGTAAATAGTTGTAATAATCCGAGGCACTGCTTGGATCCGTTTGATTCGGATTTGCTCCATTGGTGGTATTCGAATAGTAAAGAAAACGGCGCATGCCAAAGCGTTCATTGTCGACAATTCCATCGCCATAGCCAATGCCATTCAAGGCCTCTTTATCCCCAATTCCAAATCCGTTGTCCATGCCATCGTCATCTTGGTATGGCCCTTCGAAGAAGTCAACACCCACAGCTGGGGGCGAATTGCCATAGCCCTTGAATCCCGAATTTTCACCGTCAAAATTGTCCCCGTTGTAATAATATCCCAAACCCCGATTGACATCACAACCAACATAATCATCGAAGGGATCACCCAAAGCACCGTCCGTAAAAAATCCGAAATACGTGTTGTAAAGTGTTTGTGTTCCGCGGTTGATGAGTTCATAATTGTAGAACGTCATGTTGTTGATTTCATCGTTCGATGCAAAGGCGAAAGCTTGAGCGCGGATCTCCATCCCAATTGGATCTGCTCCTGTTTCGGTATGGATGTTTCCTTTGTCGTTCATTACCCACCAATAATTGATATCTCCATACAAGGAAACCCGTCGATCGGTCTTGCAGTTTTTCGTTTTATTGATGTCATGCCACGGATAATCTCCATCCTGCCAGTTGTAATTTCCATCCTCATTGCGGTCGAAGAAGGGAGCGAGGTAGTAATCTTGTCCTAATGTGACATCGCCATGTGCAGGCCATTCCTTGATGATGTCAGGAACTTTGTAGTTTGGAAAAAGTTCGGATTGCGTGGAGGTTCCATTTTCAGCATCATCAACACCAGCCTGATACCAGGCATTGAATTCCCGAACTTGATCCTGAGTGGTGACGAAGTGTTTGTCGTACTTGGCACAGGTCTCATAGCTTGTTTCCGCTGAAATGTTCGATAGTGGCCCTGTCCAGTAGTCTTGGCCATTGCGGTAACGCAGCGCAGCCAACTTCAACTGGTTGTTCACATCTGTTCCGCCTAGCCAAAGCGCTGCCGTAAACAAGGCCATAATCCCTGAGTTTTTCGGCACCTCGTACTGCGAATAATTTTGATTGGGCACCTGCCATAAATTCCCCGCCGTATGCACCATTGCACGGACATTGTTGATTTGCAAAAAGGTTGTGGTATTCGGTGGAGTGCATTGCGCCGCCTTTGAAAGATCGGGCTTCATTGGCTTCATCTTTTCCTCCCCAGCATAGGGCTGAGCAAAAGAAATAGTGGTGAAAAGGACAAGTGAAACGACAACGAAAAACCTCATATCAGCAATTAACAGGACTAATTTAGGGATTATTCTCTAAGTTCAGTCGCTTTCCTATTTGACTCTTTATCTTTGCTAAAAAACCATGAAAAAGCCAACTTTCCCAGCGCTTTGATGAATAAAAGTCCGCGTGAATACGTATCTTTGAACATGTTGAAATCCAAATTTACCGTAACAGCAGCCTTGCCTTATGCGAATGGTCCGCTGCATCTTGGACATGTCGCTGGGGTGTATTTGCCTGCTGACATTTTTGTGCGTTTCTTGCGAATGAATGACCACGATGTGGCCTTCATCTGCGGGAGTGACGAGCATGGTGCAGCGATAACGCTTCGTGCTAAAAAGGAAGGAACTACGCCAAAAGAAATCGTGGATAAGTACGATGCAATCATTGGTAAAGCATTCAAGGATTTTGACATTTCATTTGACATCTACCACCGAACATCTTCCGAAATTCACCACAAGACCTCTCAAGATTTCTTTTTGAAATTGTACGAGAAAGGGAAATTTACAGAAGAAGTTTCTGAACAATATTATGACGAAGAATACCAGCAGTTTTTGGCGGACCGCTACATTGTAGGCGAATGTCCAAAATGCCAAAATCCGGGTGCTTATGGAGACCAATGTGAAAAATGTGGGACAGATTTGAGTCCGACGGAATTGGTGAATCCAACATCTACCCTAAGCGGAAAAACACCCATTCTAAAAACCACATCGCATTGGTACTTGCCGATGGGGCGCCACGAAGAATGGTTGCGCGATTGGATCAAGGAAGGCACCTTGGATGGTGTGAAGCAACACGAACCGAAAGCATGGCGAAATCAAGTGATTGGTCAATGCATGTCGTGGATCGATGGTGGTTTGCATTCCCGCGCCATGACACGCGACCTTGATTGGGGTGTTAAAGTTCCCTTGCCCAATGCAGATGGGAAAGTGCTGTACGTTTGGCTCGATGCGCCCATTGGCTACATTTCTGCCACCAAGCAATGGGCCTTGGATAACCAAAAAAACTGGGAAGACTACTGGACCGGAGACCGCAAACTCATTCATTTCATCGGCAAAGACAACATTGTCTTTCACGCAGTTATTTTCCCGATTTTATTAAAAGACCACGGCGACCTCATCTTGCCCGACAACGTTCCCGCCTCTGAATTTTTGAATCTGGAAGGCGATAAGCTTTCGACCTCTCGCAATTGGGCGGTGTGGCTGCATGAATACTTGGCCTCCTATCCCGGTAAGGCCGACGAGTTGAAGTACGTTTTAACATCGATTGCACCAGAAACCAAGGATTCCGAGTTTACCTGGAAAGAATACCAAACCCGCATCAACAGTGAGCTTGCCGATATCCTTGGGAACTTCGTGAACCGAGCCTTGGTGTTGACCCAAAAATACTACGGAGGCCTTGTTCCTGCGCTTGGCGACATGACCGTAGAAGATCAATCCGTTTTGAATGAAATGTCCGCTATTCCACAGCGCATCAGCAAACTCGTTTACGCCTACAAGTTCCGTGAAGCGCAAGCTGAAGCGATGAACCTTGCGCGACTTGGAAACAAATACTTGGCCGATCAAGAACCGTGGAAAGTGGTGAAGACCGATCCAGAGCGGGTGAAAACGATCATGCACATCGCCTTGCAAATCACGGCAAATCTGAGCATTGTGCTTCAACCTTTCCTGCCTGATACAGCACACAAATTGGGTGACTTCATGGATGTTCACACCGCTGATTGGAATGATGCAGGTCGTCCAGATATTGTGAAGGCCGGAACCCAAACCCGTGAACCATCGATTTTATTTCCAAAAATTGAAGACGACATCGTCACTGCCGAAGTCGAAAAATTGAAAAGCACCGTGATGAAAGAAACTACAGTCACCCCACAAAAGGAAGAAGTGACCTTTGACGATTTCAGTAAAATGGACATTCGATTGGGGACCATTCTCGAAGCAGAAAAAGTCGAAAAGGCGGATAAATTGTTGAAGTTGTTGGTAGACACAGGCATCGACAAACGCACCATTGTTTCAGGCATCGCGGCACATTATGCTCCCGAGGATGTCATTGGAAAAACAGTCAGTGTGTTGTTGAATTTGGCGCCGAGAAAAATCCGTGGGATCGAATCCCAGGGAATGATTTTAATGGCCGAAGATGCTGAAGGAAACTTGAGTTTCATGGTTCCAGAAAAAGGATTCAATGCAGGTGGCGGCATTTGTTAAGCACTCAACATGAGCGATCTGATTGAATTTAAAGCCCTGCAGCAGTCGTTAAATGACGCGGCTTTCGTGATCAAGACACAAGAACAAATTGCCAAGGACTTCGAAAAATTCAATTTATTTTTCCCGGAAGAATTCCGAACAACAGCTTTGACAAAAGAAGCCATTGAATCGCTGCTTGCTGAACGCATTTCCGACTTGATGCAAGAAGGAGAAACACGCTTGTTACAACTGCTATACACCATTGATCTGCCAGAAAAAGAATTCCTTTCACTGACTACCCAGGCAGATTTTCTCGCACAACTTTCCGAAAGGATTCTATTTCGCGAAGCATACAAGATCTACCTGCGAAAGAAATACAGTTGAGAATTAACGGAAGCTCTAGGCGTCATTTCACCAAAGAAATCCTCTTTGTTTGAACGTCCCCATTTTGATAAATCGTTGCATAATACACCCCATTTTCCAAGTTCGACAAATCCAATTCAATCGCGGATGATTCTTTGAATTCGCGGATATCTGTATCAAAAACCAAGGTGCCAAAAGCATTGTGTAACTTCACTATAAGTGCATCTTCGAAGTTTGTTCCACAATAATAAAAATTGACTTTTCCACTGCTTGGATTTGGAAAATAGGCAGAAATAAATCCATCAGAACAAAGGTCCTCATTGACGGTAATTGTACTGATGTGATTCTGCTTTCCATCGATATCCGTGAGGAATAAATCATAATAATTGAGTCCATCACTCTCATCATCTATCAGTTGGTAAGACAAAGTTGTATTGGAAGAACCCGCAGCACCGATTGTTGAGAATGTATGCCAATCAACCCCGTCGCGACTTTTCTTTAGGGTAAAATAATCCGTGTTGTGTTCCGTTGCCGTCTTCCAGTGCAACACATTGGTCCCTTGGTAATGGTATCCATCAAATGAGATAACCTCGCCCGCCAATGCAAATCCACAGACAAGACCATTCATTGCCGTTCCCGACCAAGTAATTGTCGGCGCAGCTTGTGGATTTCCGCTTGAAAAGGTGTTGATTAGGATTGCGTATTCTTGTCCCGCTGTTACGGCCAAATCTTCCACAAATCCATCACCTGAAACTCCTTCTGTAAAGTCGCCAGCTCCATCAACGAGACCAACATTTCCTTGTGTCGTTGACAAATTGTTGTTCGCATAGCTGCAACGTATAGGTGCGCTTCCCGTGTTGAGCGGACAAACTACAGATCCATTTCCTGGGCCATACAGTGCAAAATCGAAATCCAATCCTGATGGAGGATCAATAACAAACCCTAAGGTTCCACTCATTCCCGTTTTAAAATAGTACCAAGTAGAGTTTATTTCCCCATTTACTCCTAGACAGCCCATTGTGTTTGCGGTGAAGCCCTCCTGAACACCAACGCCACTGCCACTGCTCACCGGAAACGCACCACTTGAACAGATCGTAAATCCACAGGTACCGCTGCAATTTGCTGAGCTACAAAGCGCAAGAGCATTTCCTGGACTTGAGGAGCAACCTACTTGAGCAATCCAGCCAGGGGCAGATGTAGCGGCATCACTAATGAATATGACTTTCAGACAACCACTATTGGTTGAAGCCGTGAACGCTGGTGGAACAGATGTCCCAGAATATTGTCCAAGTATTCCCGCATTCGTTCCAGAACCATCAATGATGATCAATTTATCACTTGCATCTAATTTAAACTTTGAGAAATTGAGTGTGACAAATGTCCCTGTTGTAGCAGGTAAAAACGTATAGGTATGTACTGCATTGTTCGGGTAATATCCAGTTGGCAAGGGTGTTGAATTGGAGCTGCCCGCATACATACCCGCGATTCCTCCCGGATCGACAAAGGCATCACCGCATGCTTGAACAACACTTTCTACCTGTACTATAGAAAATAAGGGTTCGCAATTTACTGTAGCTGACCAACCGGGGGCATTGCCCGTATTGCTTCCGTTTTGTTTGAACACAATGGTTAAACATTGCCCTGTATTGCTGTAAAATTCAAGATTTGTCGTTTGCACATCGACAGGAGAAGTGTAAAGTAACGTTCCCCCTGTTCCACTTCCAAGATAAATAAGCAATTGGTCATCATTTGACGCATTTCCAGTTTGCTTTAAATCAATGGCAGAGATTACCAAATGAATGCCATAGGATAGTGTCAATGGACAAAAAGTTTGCGTATAGGTTCCTGCTGCATTGGTGTATCCACCAGCGCTTCCCCCATTGTCAAAAAATGTTGCCGAGCAGGTCGTCGTCGATACGGGCACTGCCGCGTTGGTGGTCATGTTGACGGCTTGACTAAAGATAATTGACGGAGTCGTCAAAAAGACAGAAAGGAAGAATAAACTCCTTATCTTGAGTGTTTGTGGTTTCATTTTGAGTGGTTTCTGTGAAAAATGAAGAGAAAATACCTTCGCTCTTCCACAAAAGTACTGGCTTAAACAGCCAGAAACTCAAAAAAGAAAACAATTTTATTTTTTAGTGATGGATATTTGCTTTTTAGGGCTTGTGACGAACACATTCAGGTAAGGTTTAAAGCCGGTAAAGGATGTTCGTCTTCATGATTTGTCATCGACGAGGTTTATTTTTCAAGTATTTGAACTTCCACGTTTGCCAAGGTAAACTGTTGCTCATTCATCGTCCGAAGAATGTCCATCATGCGTTTTTGAGTAATCTTTGTTTCATCAAAATAAACCGTCATTCCTTGTTTTTTTCGACCTTCCACGAAATCAAATTGAACGCGAGAGACAGCTCCCGTGGCCTTAAGCGCTGTACGTATACTTCCACCACAACCCATTTCGCAAGTCATTCCAACGACATCAGCTGTCATGGTATTGTTTGGCTCAACCTTCAAAACTTCCCTCTTCTTCGCCTTTTCTGTTCGAAGATGAACGACCTCAGGATTCGAAGAACAGGCCATTAAGGCAAGGGCAAAAAACAATGAATATTTCATACGATGGATTTTGGGGTCAAAGATACACAAGTGATGAACACAAATTGAGATCGTAAATTTTTCAAAACAAAAAAAGAGTCCACCATCGTAGACTCTTTTTTATCATCTGATGTATTGTTTGCTTAGCGAACCACCAATCCTTGACGTTCCAATGTGCCATTTTTTCGTTCAAATACCACACTATAGATTCCGCTGTCGAGCGATAATCCATTGGTTGATCTTCCTATTTCATGCTCTTCAAGAGTTCCAACCAAGGTCCCAAATGAATTGTACACAGATACCATCCTCACATCATCTGTATTTTTGAATGCGAAATTTCCTTCAGAAGGGTTTGGATAAATCAAAATCATAGCGATACTGTCCTTCTGATTAGGAACAAAGGTATTTGACAAGAAACTCCCTAGCGGTATGAGTGTTGGAGTCGCCTGATCAACAAAGAACGTTGCTGAGGCAGCGCAACCGAACTCTGTTGAGATGTCCAGTTTATAGCTCCCTGCGGTTAAGTTTGTTTGATCAAACTGATAGATATCAAATCCAGCCCCGTCTGAACTCGACCAAAGCAAATTGAATCCTCCTGCTAGACCTGTTACAGTGACATCAATTGCACCGTCAGAGCCTCCGTGCATTGATGCGGATGTAACATCGCCTGTAATGCTTAATGCTTCGGGATTCAGCAACTCAAAAGATAGCGAGACTGCATCGTTGAGTGCATCATGTACCGTGACATCATACATTCCGGAATAGAGCCCTGTTAGCGTTGAGGATGTCTCCGAATTCGACCAAGTGAACGTGTATGGTGCTACTCCACCGATGACATCGAGTGCAATGGTACCGTTCGACATTTCATAACAAGTCGGATCTGTTTTGGTCGCAGATACATTGAGTGCACTGGGGCCCTGCGCAGCTGCAGTAGTTATCGAGCCGAGAATCAACACGGCCGATGTCAAGAAATTTGTTTTCATGTGTTGTGTGTTTTTGTGTTTCATGCTACAAATGAATGCATGATTGACCGGCCATTTATCAAATCCATTCAGGCATAGTGGCAATTTGATAGGTTTTACCTAGTGGTACTACGTAAAACTACGGCAGAGATCGTATTTTTGACCTGTTGAATCACAACATGCGTTACCTAGGTTACAGATTCATTTCTCAGTAAAGCATACATTTGACAAAAATTAGCGCATGACCTTAAGCGAACAAGTACTTCACATGTATTCGAATTACGCATCCTACGTTTGGAGCAGTGTAAGTCACCCATTTCGCAGTGAAAACTATTTCTACCTATTGATCTATGTTTCTTTATCCGTTTGGATTTTGGAACTTCTCGCCCCTTGGCGTAAAGAACAACGCGCATTTCGCAAAGGATTTTGGATGGATGCGTTTTACATGTTCTTCAATTTTTTCATCTTCAACCTCATCGTATTTATTGTGCTTTCCTCCTTGAGTGAACGCTACTTCGGATATTTCATGCATTCCATTGGCTTGCCTAAAAAAGGTGTATTCAATCTCGCTGGGTTGTCACTATGGATTCAGTTTCCGATTTTCTTCTTCCTCGCCGACTTCATTCAATGGTGCATCCATGTTGTTTTACACCGCAACAAATGGCTGTGGAAATTCCACAAAGTACACCATTCCGTCACAGAAATGGGTTTTGCAGCCCACCTCCGCTACCATTGGATGGAAACGCTGGTCTATAAAACGGGGTTATACATCGTGTTGTCTTGGTTGCTCAACTTTAAACTTGAACATGCCTTTCTGCTTCACGCATTCACGATTCTCATTGGTCACTTGAACCATGCGAATATTGCCTTGGATTACGGGCCATTGAAGTACCTCTTGAACAATCCGAAGATGCACATTTGGCATCATGCCAAGCAATTGCCTACCAGCCATCCCAATGGGATTAATTTCGGCATCACGTTAAGTCTCTGGGATTATCTTTTTGGGACAAGCCACATTCCATCCGACGGCCGTGACATTGACCTAGGATTTGATGGGATAGAAAACTACCCCGATGACTTTATCGGCTTACAAAATCAGCCGTTCAAAGAAAAATAAGGCGATTCTTTCTTACACCAAAAGTGTTTTCATGTTGACTTTTTCGTCAATCAATCGGTGCAAATCAGCTATGTTCACGCGTACCTGTTCCATGGTGTCACGGTCACGAATGGTTACCGTATTGTTTTCCAAGGTTTCATGATCAACCGTAACGGAGAAGGGCGTGCCAATGGCATCTTGACGGCGGTAGCGCTTACCTATAGAATCCTTTTCATCATATTGACACAAGAAGTCGAACTTCAATCCGTCGATGATTTCACGTGCTTTCTCCGGCAAACCATCTTTCTTCGTCAAGGGCATAACAGCTACTTTGTATGGGGCTAAGGCTGCGGGAATTGAAAGAACAGTTCGCTCGGAACCATCCTCAAGGACTTCATTTTTATGCGAGGCACTGAGCACAGCCAAGAACATGCGGTCAAGACCAACCGATGTTTCAACCACAAAAGGCACATAATTTTGATTCAATTCTGGATCAAAATACTGCAATTTCTTTCCGGAAAATTGCTCGTGCTGCTTCAAGTCGAAGTCGGTGCGTGAATGAATTCCTTCGAGTTCCTTGAAACCCATTGGGAAATTGAACTCAATATCACAGGCTGCATTGGCGTAATGTGCCAATTTTATGTGGTCGTGGAAACGGTATTGATTGTCGCCCAATCCAAGTGCTTTGTGCCATTTGGAACGTGTTTCCTTCCAGTACTCGTACCATTTCATTTCTTCACCTGGGCGGCAGAAAAACTGCATTTCCATTTGTTCGAATTCACGCATTCGGAAAATAAACTGACGCGCAACGATTTCATTTCTAAAGGCCTTTCCGATTTGTGCGATTCCAAATGGAATTTTCATTCGTCCGGATTTCTGTACATTCAAGAAGTTGACAAAAATACCTTGAGCCGTTTCTGGCCGAAGGTAAATTGTTGCTGCCTCGCCTGCTACAGAGCCAATTTCAGTTGAAAACATCAAGTTAAATTGACGTACTTCCGTCCAATTGCGTGAGCCACTGATGGGGCACACGATCTCGCAGTCCATGATCAACTGATACACGCCTTCCAAATCATTTGATTCGAGTACCGCGCGCATTCGGTCTTCTATTTCTTTGATTTTCTCTACATTGCGCAGCACATTTGGATTGGTCGCACGAAATTGGTGTTCATCGAAATCATCACCAAAGCGCTTCACTCCTTTTTCAACCTCTTTTTCAATTTTAAGGCGAATTTTTTCCATGTGCTCCTCTAACAAAACATCTGCACGGTAGCGTTTTTTGGAATCTTTGTTGTCAATGAGTGGATCATTAAAAGCATCAACGTGACCGGAAGCCTTCCATGTCGTCGGGTGCATAAAAATAGCAGAATCAATCCCAACGATATTTTCATGCATTTGAACCATAGACTTCCACCAATACGATTTGATATTGTTTTTCAGTTCCGAGCCCAATTGCCCATAGTCGTAGGTCGCCGCCAATCCATCATAAATCTCAGATGACGGAAATACAAAACCATATTCCTTCGCATGGGAGATGACCTCCTTCAGTTTATCCTCTTTTTGTTCCATAGGGCAAAGTTAAAAAGATTTTTTAGGGGGGATGATTGTGCGGGAATCAAAGATAGATCTCCCTTGTGAGGCAAAACTCCGATGGAAGTGGATGAACATTTCGATGAAGAAAAGGCATCTTTGATTTACACTTTTGTGCATTTATAGGTAATTTATTTTCACGTTGTGATACTCACATTTGTGAATTATGCAACACAAAGGAGAAATTGTTGAGAAGGCAGTGCGTCAAAGTGGACTTCCATTGACCCAATTGGCTAAGCGAATGGGTAAAAGTAGACGTTGGTTGTACAATGCCTTTGACAATCCTAGTTTATCCATTGAGCACATTCTTCAGATCGGATCGATTATACATTATAATTTTTCGAATGATGTCCATGATTTGCAGCGTTTCCTTAACCTTGAAGAGCCTATTTCGGAAGAAAACAACTATGTTGTTTCATCTGAAAATGCAGAATATTGGAAGAATAAGTACCTCACCCTATTGGAGAAATACAATACACTTTTGGGCGGCTAAGCGAGCAGTTGTTTTGACATAAAACTCCATTAAATCTGTGAATATTCTAGAATTCGACTAAAAATTGACGTTGAGACCGAATTAATTTATAATCCTACTCCCCCAATCCACCGAAAAGCCTACCTTTGCTTTTCCATCAAGAGTACAAGATAAATGGACAAAGTATCGTACGTCGGGAATGCGGATGTAAGCGCTATCGACCACCTATACCAACAATATCGTCAGGATCCCGAAAGTGTGGATATCGGCTGGAAAAAATTCTTCGAAGGGTTCGATTTTGCTCGAACGAATTATGAAGACGGCGGAGAAATTCCTGAGAATTTTCAAAAAGAGTTCAAGGTCATCAACTTGATCAACGGCTATCGTACACGTGGACACTTGTTCACGAGGACGAATCCTGTTCGTGATCGTCGGAAGTACACCCCAACGTTGGACATTGAAAACTTTGGCCTTGAAGAAAGTGATCTGAATACGGTGTTTAACGCCGGCGAAGAAATTGGCATTGGCGCTTCGACATTGCGCGAAATCATCGACCACCTGAACTTAACCTACTGCCAATCTATCGGTATCGAATATGCGTACATGAGAGATCCTGAGCGCATCGCATGGTTCAAGAATAAAATCGAATTAAAAAATAGACCTAGCTTCGACAAGAACCGTAAAGTTCAGATTTTCAGCATGCTCAACAAAGCATCATGCTTTGAGTCGTTTTTGGGCAAAAAATTCGTTGGTCAGAAACGTTTTTCTGTTGAAGGTGGCGAGGCCCTAATTCCAGCATTAGAGACACTTGTGAACAAAGGTTCTGAACTTGGTGTGGAATATTTTGTGATGGGGATGTCGCACCGAGGACGATTAAATACCTTGGCCAATATTTTCAAAAAGCGGCCAAAAGATATCTTTTCTGAATTTGAAGGCAAAGAGTTTGACTCTATAGATTACTTTGACGGAGACGTTAAATATCACCAAGGATTTACATCTGCAGTTGAATTATCAAGCGGCAAAACTGTTGGCTTGACGTTATCGCCAAATCCATCGCACCTCGAAGCTGTAAACACCGTTGTTGAAGGAATTGCGCGGGCAAAGGTTGATCACGTCCTAAAGACTGAGGATAAGATTTGTCCTGTGCTCATTCATGGTGATGCGGCAATAGCAGGACAAGGAATCGTTTATGAAACGATACAAATGGCGCAACTTGATGGGTATCGTGCAGGTGGTACCATTCACCTCGTGGTGAACAATCAGATTGGATTTACAACAAATTATTTGGACGGACGATCGTCAACCTATTGTACAGATGTTGCGAAAACAACGCTTTGTCCTGTTTTTCATGTCAATGGAGATGATGTCGAGGCTGTTGTACAAACGATGGAAATTGCCATGGAATACCGTCAAGAGTTCAACCGCGACGTATTCATAGATATACTATGTTACCGAAAGTACGGTCACAACGAGGGGGATGAGCCAAAATTCACGCAGCCTCATTTGTACAGCCTCATTGCAAATCACCCAAATCCAAGAGACATTTATTTCTCCCAACTCGAAACCGAAGGGATTATAAATAAAGATGAAGCAAAGAAAATTGAAGAGGAGTACAACAATTTCCTTGAAACGGAATTTGAGAACTCCCGCAAGATGGACAAAGCACTCGTTTACGATTTCTTATCTGCCACTTGGGAAGGTTTCCGTCATGCACATGATGAGGATTTTACGCATTCGCCAGACACTGGTGTAGACAAGAATAAACTTTACGAATTGGGCATTAAATTGTCAACCCTTCCTGAAGGAAAAAAATACTTCAGAAAGATCGCGAAGATCTTTGAAGATCGAATGAATGCCGTGAAAAACAACACATTGGATTGGGGAACTGCCGAGATGTTGGCGTATGCATCCCTGTTGGTAGAAGGTCAACCTGTGCGGCTTTCAGGACAGGATGTAGAACGCGGAACGTTCTCTCACCGTCACGCCGTGGTAAAAACGGAAGACACGGAAGAAGAGATCATTACATTGAATCACCTATCTGACAATCAAGCTGAATTCACCGTTTACAATTCATTGTTATCCGAATATGGTGTGCTCGGATTTGAATACGGGTATTCATTGGCAACGCCAAAAGGCTTAACCATTTGGGAGGCACAATTTGGAGACTTCTTCAACGGTGCTCAAATCATGATTGATCAATTTATTTCTGCAGGTGAAGATAAATGGGCTACACAAAGTGGGCTCGTTATGCTTTTGCCTCACGGATATGAAGGACAAGGAGCAGAACACTCTTCTGGTCGCATGGAGCGCTTCTTGCAGCAATGTGCAGACAACAACATGCAGATTGTAAATACGTCAACTCCTGCAAATCATTTCCATTTGTTGCGTAGACAGTTGCAGCGAGAATTTAGAAAGCCATTGATCGTTTTCACTCCGAAAATGATTTTACGCTTGCCGGCAGCTGTGTCTACCCTTGAAGAAATGGCTACTGGTTGTTTCCAAGAAGTTCTTGATGACGCGGCGGCTAATGTTTCTGCAATAGATACAGTCGTTTTCTGCTCAGGTAAATTCTACTACGAAATGAAAGTGAAAGCTGCGGAATTGGGAGTTGACAATATGGCCTTTGTGCGTGTCGAACAACTCTACCCTCTTCCAAAAAATCACATAGACAAGATCCTTACAAAATATAAACACGCGAAGAACATTCTTTGGGCACAAGAAGAACCTGCGAACATGGGAGCGTGGACCTACATTGCGATGTCGATGAGAGACATTCCTTTCGTTGGAATCACTCGACATTCTACGGCTGCAGCAGCAGAAGGGTCAAAAAAATTGCATGAAAAACGACTGAAACAACTCTTTGCAGATTTGTTCAGTTATGCCAAAGTAAAAGTCAACTAAGCACTCCATACTAAATAGACCGATATGTC
Organism: Chitinophaga pinensis; assembly: GCA_943327315.2. GTDB lineage: Bacteria > Bacteroidota > Bacteroidia > Flavobacteriales_D > Crocinitomicaceae > M0103. The sequence continues at coordinate 15,682 of CALPWQ020000008.1, read as the reverse complement.
AGTATTAGAAATGAAAGTTCCAAGTCCGGGTGAATCGATCTCGGAAGTAGAAATTGCTCAATGGTTGGTCTCTGATGGGGACTATGTTGAAAAGGATCAAGCCATCGCTGAAGTCGATTCAGACAAAGCTACGCTAGAACTTCCTGCTGAAGAAAGCGGCATCATCACACTCAAAGCAGCGGATGGTGACGTGGTAAAAGTAGGTCAAGTTGTTTGTTTGATTGATACTTCGGCCGCTCGTCCTGCGGGTGCAGCGCCAAAAGCAGCAGAAAAGAAAGAAGAGGTCAAAGCAGTACCAGTGGCAGAAAAAAGTGCTCCTGCAGTAGCGGCACCTTCGCCTGATCCAGTGAAAAATGATTCGTATGCAGCGGGTACACCATCAATCGCTGCGGCGAAGATCATGGCCGAGAATAGCATCCCTAGCGGGAAAGTAAATGGAACGGGTAAGGATGGTCGTGTAACAAAGCAAGATGTTGTTGCAGCGATGTCAGCTGGATTCCCTGTTGAAGCTACACAAGGTTGGGGAGGAACGCGGGACCAAAGCCGTGAAAAAATGAGCATGTTGCGTCGTAAAATAGCGGAACGTCTTGTTTCTGTGAAGAATGAAACAGCTATGCTGACAACCTTCAATGAAGTGGACATGAAGCCTATCATGGATCTTCGTGCAAAATACAAAGAAGCTTTTGCGAAACATCATGAAGTCAACCTAGGGTTTATGTCTTTCTTCACGAAAGCGGTAACCGAAGCATTGAATCTTTATCCATCAGTGAACGCACAAATCGATGGCAACGAAATGATCTTCCACAACTATGCAGACATCGGCATTGCCGTTTCTTCACCGAAAGGATTGATGGTTCCAGTAGTTCGCAATGCAGAACAAATGTCGTTGGCAGAAATAGAGCGCGAAATCAAACGCTTGGCGGTAAAAGCACGCGATGGTAAAATGACACCGGACGACATGACGGGAGGAACATTCACCATCACTAACGGCGGTGTATTTGGCTCAATGTTGTCAACGCCAATCATCAATCCACCACAATCAGCAATTTTAGGAATGCACAATGTCGTTGAGCGTCCAGTGGCGATCAATGGAAAAGTGGAGATCCGTCCGATCATGTATGTAGCGCTTTCCTACGACCATAGAATCATCGACGGCAAGGAATCCGTTGGATTTTTAGTAAAAGTAAAGGAAATGCTTGAAAATCCAGAAAGAATGCTCTTCGGGTCTAAAGATCCTGTTGCTGTGTTGCTTGGATTGTAAAACAAATAACTATTCGCGAGTAGCTCGCAAAATATGGAAACCGTGGGATTGAGTTCTCACGGTTTTTTTGTATCTTCTATTTTTAAAACCACTCGAATGAAATCAATTAACCCATTGCTATTGAGTCATGATGCATTGGCGGATGACAACCCCATTTTAAAAGAATCGTATTCCGAAGACCACTTCATTGGCTTGCCCTATCTTATTTGGAACGAAATACCTACTCACCTCCTTTTTGAGCCGAATGATTCGTACAAACCGAAGCGATCTCTGTATCAAAATCCCTATGCCATCCGTGGCGTACTTTTAAAAGTGGAAGCATCCAACACATTACCTCGAAATCCCACACTAAAAAAATACGCCAGACAGATGCGAAACGAAAGTACAATCACTGAAATAATTTTCTGGGTACAAGTAACAAAAGGGCGGTTTCATAACATCGATTTTGACCGTCAACGGGTGATTGGCAATTACATCGTAGATTTTTATGTACATAAGCTTCGGCTGATCATTGAAATTGATGGGGATAGTCACAAAGGAAAAGAACGATACGATGCACAGCGAGAAACTGACTTGAACGCATTGGGACTTACCTTTTATCGTATTGATGCAGCTGACGTGAAGTATAGGATTAAGACAACGATGTTTAAGCTGGAGCAGTTTATATTGGGGAAGTACGGGACGGGGGAGAGTGGGAGTGGGAGTGAGAAGCAGAGTGAGAAGCAGAGTGAAAGTAACAAGTAAACTTGTTACTTTCGCGACTCCGTGCTCAGGTGGTCTAACACCCCGTCAGCCAAGGCTGACACCCCTCTTTCCAAGAGGGGAAGGAGGAGAGTGTGGGGAATAAAAAAAGCCGACTGTTTAGTCGGCTTTTTCAAAATGTTATTATACATTGTTAGAATTCAAATGTTTCCATGAATTTGGTGGTGAAGTTTCCATTTCGGAAATCCTCATTATCCATTAACTTTTGGTGGAACGGAATCGTTGTTTTCACACCTTCAATGATGTACTCGTCCAATGCACGTTTCATCTTCAGAATAGCCTCTTCGCGCGTTTGAGCAACAACGATTAGTTTCCCGATCATCGAGTCATAGTTTGAAGGGATCACATAACCAGCATAGGCATGGGTATCGATGCGCACTCCATGTCCACCCGGAGAATGGTATGACGTAATCTTTCCAGGAGATGGACGAAAATCATTGTATGGATCTTCCGCGTTGATGCGGCATTGAATAGCATGCAAATGTGGGAAATAGTTTTTTCCTGAAATCTTATGTCCTGCAGCAATTTTAATTTGCTCTTTAATCAAATCATAATCGATTACCTCCTCAGTGATGGTATGCTCCACCTGAATACGAGTATTCATCTCCATGAAGTAGAATTCACGGTTTTTATCTACTAGGAATTCTACTGTTCCAACGCCTTCATAATTCACTGCTTTAGCCGCTTTTATTGCTGCATCGCCCATGCGTTCACGCAACTCTTCCGTCATGAAAGGAGACGGTGTTTCCTCTACCAATTTTTGGTGACGGCGTTGAATAGAGCAATCGCGTTCTGAGAGGTGACATACATTTCCGTATTGGTCACCTGCAATTTGAATTTCGATGTGGCGTGGCTCCTCGATGTATTTTTCCATGTAGATTCCATCGTTTCCAAAAGCAGCGGCTGCTTCTTGACGCGTTGAATCCCATGCTGCTTCCAAATCTTCTTCTTTCCAAACGATACGCATCCCTTTACCACCTCCTCCGGCAGTTGCTTTTAGGATAACTGGATAGCGCACGACGAGAGCTGATTTACGAGCATCCTCTAAGTCTACAAGTAATCCTTTAGAGCCAGGAATACAAGGAACACCTGCCGCAATCATTGTTGCTTTCGCTGTTGCCTTATCACCCATTCCTGCAATTTGCTCAGGAAGCGCTCCGATGAACTTGATTCCGTGCTCTTGGCATACTTTAGAGAATTTTTCATTCTCAGAAAGGAAACCATAGCCGGGATGAATGGCATCTGCATTGGTAATTTCAGCTGCAGCGATAATGTTTGGAATAGATAAATACGATTTTGAACTTACTGCTGGGCCGATACAAACGGCTTCATCTGCAAAACGCACGGGTAACGAATCTTTATCTGCAGTAGAGTATACTGCGACCGTTTTGATACCCATTTCCTTACACGTACGAATAACGCGCAGAGCAATCTCTCCACGGTTGGCAATCAATATTTTCTTGAACATGCTGTTTAATTAAGAATTTAAATCATGAAATGCTATCGGAGATCCGACCACACACTGATTAAGCGGGTTCTACAAGGAATAACGGTTGGTCGTACTCCACTGGAGATGCGTCGTCTACCAACACTTTAACAATGCGGCCAGAAATCTCAGATTCGATTTCATTGAATAGTTTCATTGCTTCAATGATACAAATCGTGTTTCCTTGAGAAATGCTGTCGCCAACATTTACAAAAGAAGCTTTTTCTGGTCCAGCCGAACGGTAGAATGTTCCAATCATTGGTGATTTAATTGTAATCAATTTTGATTCTTCAGCAACTGGTACTGCTACAACCGGAGCTGCTGCAATCGGAGCCGAAACTGAAGATTCTGCTTGAATCGGAGCTGCTGCTTGCACGTAAATTGGTTGGTCTGTACCTCTCGATTTCTGTGCTGCTTTGATAACAATTTTGAAATCATTTTGAGCAATTTCTACTTCACTCACTCCTGATTTCGATACGAATTTAATCAGGTCTTGTATTTCTTGTAAATTCATAGGTATTGATTTTATTTCTGTAAAGTTAGTTTTTTCTGATTTAATACGCCCATTTCAAATAAACTGCACCCCATGTAAATCCTCCACCAAAAGCAGATAGAATGAGTGTATCTCCTTTTTTCAATTGGCTTTCATAATCCCACAAACACAGCGGCAAGGTACCTGCTGTTGTGTTTCCGTATTTTTGAATGTTGATCATGACTTTATCTTTCGTCAAGCCCATGCGATCAGCCGTAGCATCAATGATTCTAAGATTCGCTTGGTGAGGCACCAACCAATCTACATCGTCACTTGTCAAGCCATTTTTCTCCATAATTTCAGCCGAAACTTCCGCCATGTTTGTTACTGCGAACTTAAAAACGGCTTTTCCTTCTTGTTTCACATAGTGCATACGATCATCAATCGTTTGATGTGAAGGTGGTAAAGCAGATCCTCCAGCTGGCTGAATCAGGTACTGGCGTCCAGAACCATCGCTGCGAAGAATAAAGTCAATTACGCCATTCCCTTCCTCATTTGGCTCAAGTAAAACTGCCCCAGCTCCATCTCCGAAGATGACACACGTTGTTCGGTCTTGATAATCGAGGATGGAAGTCATTTTATCAACTCCAACAACGATCACCTTTTTGTGCCGCCCTGTTTCGATAAACTGAGCGCCCGTTGAAAGGGCATAAATGAATCCAGAGCAGGCAGCTATAGTATCGTAGCCCCATGCGTTTTTCATGCCAACCTTGTCACAAATCACATTTGCTGTGCTTGGGAAAGGATAATCGGGAGTTACAGTGGCACAAATCACCAACTCAATTTCCATTGGGTCAATGTTCATTTTCTCCAAAAGACCTTTTATCGCCGCAGCTGCCATATCCGAAGAAGCACCATCTTTCATGATGCGTCGCTCCTTGATTCCAGTTCGCGAAGTAATCCACTCGTCAGAAGTATCTACAATCTTTGAAAGTTCTTCGTTAGATAATACTGTTTCAGGAACATATCCTTGAACACCGGTAATTGCTGCAGTAATTTTTTTCATTCTCCGTTGAAGGCTTCATTCACGCGCATTGCCAACCCAGATCGAGCAACTTCATACGCATGAAGTATCATATTTTTAACGGCTAAATCATTGGAAATTCCGTGACCAATGATCACATTTCCTTTGACCCCAAGAATGGGAGTTCCGCCATAATTTTCATAATTAAATCGCTCAAAGTATTCATCATGAATTCCACGCTTTTTCATCAGCGTATAAATTCCCTCTGCCTGCTTCAGGACGATATTTCCAGTAAAGCCATCACATACGATGACATCGGCTTTACCTGAGAAGATATCACGGCCTTCAATATTTCCGATGAAATGGATTTCATCGGATTCGGCCATAATTTTGTGCGCTGCCAAGGTCAACAAGTTCCCCTTTGACTCTTCTTCACCAATATTTAACAAGGCCACCCTTGGTTTTTCAACACCAAAAACAGTTTGAGAATAGAGCGAACCAAGCACCGCAAATTGATAGAGCACATCTGCCTTGCAATCTGCATTAGATCCTACATCGAGTAAAATCGAATTGGAACCATCGATGCAAGGTATGTTTGAGGTGATGCAGGGCCGAATTATACCTGGAATAGTGTTGATCTTGTAGATGGAGCCAACGAGCATTGCGCCCGTATTCCCAGTGCTTGCAAAGGCCATGATTTCCTTCCGAGCCAACAATTCAAATCCTACAGCAATGGAGCTATTCGGTTTTTGAGGAATGGCACGCGTTGGGTGGTCATGCATTGTAATCACATCGGGAGCATGCACAATTTCATAATTTCCCTCCGTTTCACCCAACGCCAAAAGGCCACTAGAGATTAGCTCTCTGTCGCCTATTAACACGAGTTTCACGTCTTCGGGAAGCTCTTTTCTAGCGAGAATAGCTCCAGAAACATTCGCTTCTGGGGCAAAATCTCCACCGAGGATATCGATGCCGATCTTCATAAAGAAGCGCGTAGATGCAACTGATTAAACAGCTACTTCTTTTTCAGCAACAATTCTTCCTTTATAGTAAAGTTTTCCTTCATGCCAATGCGCATGGTGGAAAAGGTGTGGTTGACCAGTTGTAGGACAAATTGCAATTTGCTGAGCAACTGCATTTTTGTGAGTCCTTCTCTTGTCACGTCTCGTCTTGGAAATTTTCCGTTTAGGATGTGCCATTTTATGTGTTTATATTAATTATTATTCAAATTTTTTAACGCATTCCAACGTGGATCAATCGGTCCGTCGTTGTCAACGCTTTCATTAGTTTCTTTCTCTTCTATGCCCAAATCACCATCTTCTGAATCATCATCATCTGAATCATCGTCGTCGTCGTCCCAATCATCATCATCGTCGTCCCAATCATCATCATCATCATGGTCATCCTCTGATGGCCCTTGATGCACGGTGTATTGACTGATTAAACTTAGCATCTCTTCATTGCATTGGCCTTCTTTGTGGACCGTACGCGCTGGCATAGACACGGTAATTAGCTCATATAAATTATCGCTGACATCCAATTCATATGAATCGGGATGTAAAACGATGAGCGTTTCATCTTCACTTGGTTCAAGTGCAAATTTGTACACCAATCGAAACTGCCCTTTTACTGGAACATCGATTGGATCATCGCACCGGTCGCAGGATGTCGAAACATTTCCTGAGAGATTGAATTCCGCAATCATCATCGTTTCCTTCTTTTCCAGTACCAAATGCACATTCACATTTCCCTTGTGAATGATGGAATACTCCTTTTCTTCAAAGAACGTATCATGAATTTCAAAATCAAATTCATGAAAGCCCACTTTGAGGCCAACGAAAGGGATTACGAATGTTATTTTCGACTTCACGCTGATCAAAAATTGGAGGGCAAAGGTAACAATTTTAACGCAATAGTGTTAATAACTGTTCTTTTTTTACCCGAAAATGAAAACTTACTCAATATCACTGCTTGAACGGCGGCGTTCCTTCACACTAACTGGCAATGGATTTGCGTTCATTTCTTTGCTCATTTTTCGGCAGCGAAATACATCAATCGCTTGATATATAGCACTACGGAAGGATTGTTCGGAGGCTTTGTTTTGTCCTGCAATATCGAATGCCGTACCGTGGTCAGGTGAGGTGCGCACGATTGGCAATCCAGCCGTGTAATTGACCCCATCATCAAATGCTAAGGCTTTGAATGCTGCCAATCCTTGGTCGTGGTACATGGCCAGAATACCATCGAACTGGTGTCTGCCATCCGAGCCAAAGAAGCCATCCGCAGGAAAAGGTCCAAACGCCATGATTTCTTCATTTTTTGCCATGTTGATGGCGGGCGTAATGGTTTCTTGTTCTTCGGTTCCCATTTTGCCATTCTCTCCTGCGTGAGGATTCAAGCCAAAGACTGCGATTTTAGGGCGAATGATGCCAAAGTCCTTCTTCAAACTGCTTTCAAACATCTTAATTTTTTGAAGAATTTTTTCTCGCGTAAGTGACGTGCTTACTTCTTTGATTGGGATATGTGTTGTGACCAATGCCACGCGCAATGTTCCAGCTACCAAGATCATCAAGGCCTCTGGTTCACCCGCCAAATGTGCCAGGTACTCTGTATGTCCAGGAAACTGAAAGCCAGATTTCCCCATGGCATCCTTTGAAATCGGTGCAGTGACCAACACGTCCACCTTTCCTTCGGCAAGATCTTGCGTAGCGCGCTCCAAGGATAAGAATGCATGTTTACCTCCTGCTTCTGTTGCTTTTCCAATCTCCAGTTCCACCTCCTCGTTCCAAACATTGACCAAGTTTACTTTTCGGTTTTGCGCCTCTTCTGCTGTGCGGCATGAGGTATAAACGAACTCGTTGTCGTTGAGCAGCTTTTTATAATGTGCAAAGATTTTATTTGAGCCATAAATCACTGGTGTGCAATCGAGCAACATGCGTGAGTCGCGAAGTGCTTTTATAATTATTTCGGGACCGATTCCATTCATGTCGCCGATGGAGATGCCCACGCGCACTGGATGTGCGCTACCCTGCTCTTTTACTACTTCTTTTTCCTTCTCCATTATTTCATCTTTTTCAGGAAGGTGTAGAGCAAACGAATACCTGCACCTGTTCCACCTTGCCCTTTATAATCTTCTTTGGCATCCAACCATGCTGGTCCCGCAATGTCCATGTGGACATACGGTGCTTTCACAAAATGTTCTAAGAATTTACCTGCTGTAATCATTCCTGCATTTGGACCGCCAATGTTTTTCAAGTCTGCGATACTCGATTTCATTTCTTCGAGATAGTCATCCCAGAACGGAAAGCGGACCACGCGTTCGTGCACCTCATCACCAGATTCTTCCAACTTCTCAAATACATCTTTACCCGCATTCCCCATGATTACAGATGCCTTGGTGCCAATCGCACGCAATGCAGCACCCGTCAATGTTGCAGCATCAATCACCAATTCAGGTTTATACTTCGCTGCGTAAGAAAGCGCATCTGCCAAGATCATTCGTCCTTCGGCGTCGGTATTTAATACTTCCACGGTTGTTCCATCGAACATGGTAATGACATCCCCTGGAGCATAGGCGTTCAATCCTGGTCGATTGTCTGTTGCTGGGATTAAGCCAATGACATGCACTTTCAATTTTTGAAGTGCCGCCAAATAAATGGTTCCTGCCATACATGCTGCACCCGCCATGTCACTTTTCATGCAATCCATCGATCCTGGAGTTGGCTTTAAGCTCAATCCTCCTGTATCATAAACCACACCTTTTCCGACCAACACAATGGGTTGCTTGTTCACTGGTTTTTCAGGCTTGTACTCCATGATGGTGAATGTTGGCGGGTCGATTGACCCTTTATTCACCGCTAAAAGCCCACCCATTTTGAGAGATTCAATTTGTGTTTTCTCAAGGACCTGAACAGAAAATCCGGCTTCAGCACCCAAGGCACTTATCGCATCGCTCAGCTGCATTGCATTGAGGTGAGACACGGGATCATTGACCTTGTCTCTTGCCCAAAATACGGCCTTAGCAACAGATTTCAATTCGGCAATTTTTCTATCACTTACCTCATCGGAAACGTGTATTGTTTGAAGTACATGTGCTTTTTTAGATGCATCCTTGAAGAACCGCAAATACTGGTAAGACGATAACATCAATCCTTCGAGAACATGCAGCACCTTTTTATCATCTCCATAGACTGAAAGTTCTTTTACTTCTTTATTTAATGAAGAAAGAATCTTGCTGCCGTGCACGCGAAGTTGTTCGTGAGAAAGTGAGTCTTTCACCAAGAAAGTATATCCATTGGATGCTTTTTGAAAATCAAAGTTTTCTGATCCCGCATTGAAACGTCCGACAAACTCTCGTACTTCCGTACTCAATTTTTTATCTTGAGCTGTTTTTTTTCCAGCAATCACGACCAACGAACCCGCTGGGATGGTGCTATATTGTTCTATGTTCATCATGCTTGAATGTATTGTACAAAGGTACAGATTCTCGGGCATTATTCTTCTTCAATAATTTCCCCTTCGAATTCGAATTCTACATCTTCATAATCATTCAAATTGACATCATAAAACTCTTTATTCAGGGCTTTCCCCATGCGGTAATTCGTGATAACAATGTCCAACAATTTTTCGCGGTAGCTAATCTGCTCTTCGAGGTCAGGCATGTTCGGGTTCAAGCATATATCGCCTAAGTATTTTGTTTTAGACAAATCTCCACCCAACCAACGGCCGTCGCGTTTCCCAAGGACATAGACGCCCACTTGATTTAGTTTCCCAAACGGATCGTAGAATTTCCAAACGCCATCAGGCAATCCGTTTTTCATCGTTCCTTCATTTTGAAGCACCCCATTGTCATAATAATTCTTCGTGTACCCATTCATGCGGTGAATGGAATCGTGTGCTTCCCAGATGGTCATGAGCTGACGAATCTCGTAGTGGTCGGTATGCGAGCAGTCGTATTTTTCAAATTTCTCAATGATGTAGCTTTCGCTCAGCTTTTTACCAGCAGCATTGTAGTCCGTTAGGATTCCTTTAGCCTTGAATTTTACACTGTCATTTAGCACAATGACGGTATCGAAATAATCCACTTCATAAAGCATTTCACCTTCATAACTGTAGAATTTCCAGCAGCCCACTTTCTTACCGCTCGACAGTCCGCCGTCACGCGCAATTGTGTCGTTTGGATAGTACTTCGTCATGTGGTAACTGATTCCTGTTTTTTCAATCAAGCTTGGACGTCCCATGTAAGGCTCTTCCATGTAATCTCCAGCCAATCCCAAATCCGCAATGACAGCATCCAAGCTTTGTGATGTCGTGATATCATATGGTTCGAAATAAATCGAATCGCGCCAGTCGAATTGGTAACGCACACTCAATTGGTTTTCTTCCCAGATTTTCTCCTCTACCGGATATCCGTACAAGAATTTCACATAATGGTAGCGGAAACCAAGCGTGTCATAGGCTTCATAGTCTTCAATGGCTTCACCCGTAAGGAAGAAACCACGTTTCGCCAAACTTCCGTTGATGTGGAAAGCCTTCGATTCACCGTTTAAATATCCTCCTTGGAAATTGAGATTGTACAAGAGAATAGAATCTTGGCCTTCCAATGTCAAGTACGTTTTCACATAGCCATCCAAGCCACCGTCCTCATAATTCATGCTTGTAAAGGCCATCTCGTTGCGTTCAAACGCTGGTCCGTGCATGTATCCATCTTTAAAGCTTGTTTCTTGCAAGATTTTTCCATCCCAACGGTAGCTGATGAACTTCCCGTTTTTCAATCCATTTTTGTATTCGGTTGAATAGGACAAGTAGTGCATTGCTTTTTTCGGGAACGAACCTTCCGCGTATCCACCTTCGTACATGGACATTTCGCGTTCTTCTGCAGACATCGGATAGATCATTTCATTTTGAACCACCAATCCGTTGACCAAGCCATTTTCAAAAGGAATTACCCAAGAAATACGGCCTTTTTGATCGTACACATACCACGTTCCAGCAGGTTTACCGTTGAGCATTTGCCCTTTGATGCGTTTATTATAGGGCGATGCATTTTTTCCGCCTTGAGGATAATAGTCTTGGCCCATTTCATCATACTCGTCATACCCACCTTGGAAAGGGTAGTTCACGAAATCGGATAAGAAGCCACCCATTAAATTGTTGTATATCACATTCGCGAAATCCTCGTCCCATTCTGACGCGTCTATGGTATTGATCAGGTCAAAATTGTGGGCCTTCTTCCCTTTTCGGTAGCGAAAGATGTCTTTTCTGATCTCTTTTGACATCTCAAAATTGCCCGGCAACACGAGCTTCATTCCATCCTTCGTGCTGACTTTAAATGTTTTTTCCTTGAATGAGATATCCACATTCCCTGTTAATGGTGTTGAACCATTTTCATTCACCGTATACATGGTAAAATCTTCGGTAACATCAAACATATTTTCGTACCCGTTCACATTTCTCACCGGTATGGTGTCTTTTTCAATGTCTTCCCGAAACGAGGCAGAATGCGTTGTCGCGAGATCAAGGTTTCCTGTGCGGTAATGCGTCGTACCCGTCCAGCTTTCAAAATTCTCACTAAACGTCAACTCAGCAGCAAGCGTTTGTTTCCCTGTTACTGCATACAAGGCAAATTGCAATGTGCGTTCTTGTGGGTTGTAGCTGCGGTTGTACAATTTGCTTTGGTCGTCTCTAAAGTAAGAACGGAACAAGATGGAAGGCGTCGTCATGTATTGGATTGAATCCATTTTATCGTACATGAGGTATTTCGACCCTTCACGATCTTCCACACTTAATCCATCGACTTGAATAATTTTTAGTGTCTCAGGTTGAAAAGCAATCCGCACAAACTCACCTAAACTGTCATAAACTTCTTCGCGGTAGAGTTTTCCTTTATAATCATAAACAGAATGGATATGTTGGTTCGAATCCGCATCATATCGAATGACGTCGTGTGCGATTCCATTGTCCCAGAAGACTGTATCTTCTGCCACCAAATTGCCATTCACAAATTCGTAGCGGAACATCAACTGACCGTTCGGATATTTGTTTTCATAGACCCCTTCGTAGTTGAAGATAATTCCCACACTATCGCGGTATTTTGGTCCTGAAATATAGCTTTCCGATTTTGAGTCATAAATGGCATCCTCTCCACCATAGTACCCTTCTTCTCCATAATAACCACCCTCACCATATTCTCCGTAATAGTCTTCTTCATACTCTTCCCCTTCGTAGGACGTATATTCCTCTTCCTCCAAGTCCAATTGCTCCTCATCTGCATTTCCCATGCGGTACATGGATGCAAACTCATCATTGACTACAAATTTGCTGTCGAAATCATAATCCAATTCAATGTCTGTATATCCCATCATGAGGAAACGACGAATGATTGGCTTGCGCACGATTTGGTCTGTCGAGCTGTAGGTATATTGTGATGTAATCAATTCGTTGTTGCGGTTGCGCGTCTTTGATATTCCTTTCCCAATGTAACCAACAGTTCGAGAAATCCATGTGCCTGTGGCCTCATTGTCCGTGAATGTTCCTTCGAGTGTAGGGTAAATTGCACGGTTATATAGACTGTAGTTTCCATTTTTAACCCCACGTTGGTAGTTCACGTATTCTACCGTTGTATCCATATCTGGGAACCCACGGTCAATGTACTTTTGTGCGTTCAATTCATTCCAAGATGACGACAAAGTATGTTCTTCCAACATCCATACACCCACTTTTTGGCCTTTTTCAAAGCGGCCTTTTTTCAAGGTGTCACCTTGCATATTCATCCAGATGGCCTCGCCTTCCAACTGATTGTTTTTCAGCGTGAAAATTCCCGCCACGACCTTGTCTTCATCGTTGTAATTCCCCTTTTGATCGATCAAATAAAACGTTTCAAAATACTGAATGTACTTCCCATCTGGCAGGGGGTCCAAACAAGGGATGATATCTTGGTCCAAGGAATAATGAGGTTCTAACATGGGTGCGGGATTTTTACGCACTGCCTGCTTCAAGCGCTTTGTTGGCTCAAAGTAGTCCATGGATTTTTCCTCTCGACGTTCCCTACGATAGACTTTGCGCATGTCTTTCCACATTGCCATTCCTTCCTCTTCACCATACACCTCGAGGTAGTAATATTTCTCAGAAAGCATTTCTTGCCTGCGGCTGGTTTTCTTGCCCATGTCAAAGTAGGAATTGTGCATTCCTGTTGGCGCAAAATAGGGATAGACAAAAACTTGTTCTCCATTGAAGGTAGCCGTTTTCACTTCCGTTTCTTCTTGCGCATTGGCGTTGAAACTAAATGAAACAAAGGCAAGAACCAATGAGCAGCCCGCCTGGATAAAAGATTTAGTAATGTTCATAGAGAAAGTGTTCAGTCTGGAGAATTGTTGGATTTTCATTGATGCGTTTAAATGTATTGATTTTCATTGGATTTCCTTTGTCATCGAGGGCAAACACCGTTTGAAATTGAGTTAAGAATTTTGCGTTGTGAAACGAAGAATCGACAAATCCGGTACACTTTCCTTGCGTATTGTATGCTATGGTTCTTTTTGTGGTTAAAGGCCCCTTGTAAAAAATGATTCGCGCAATGGATCCCGTTTTTTTCGAATAAACATAGCGTGTGAACTCCGACTTTATTTCATCTTTCCCCAAAATATACTGTGCTGTAGGGTAAAAGGCCGTTCCCATTACAAGCTCATCGTGCAGCTGAGGAATTGGTATAGAATCCACTTTTTGAATCTTGCCCGATGGAAAATAATGCCGTTTTTTTCCTGTTTGCAAATTGCGGTAAACCAGCAACTCAGTTCCTATAAAGAATGGATAATATGTTGTTTTTACCTCGGGAACATTGGCATCTTGGATAACATCCATTCGGGAAGAGTCTTTTACTACGTTGTAAGGTCCATACCCAAATTTGTCATGACCATTCGGGTAATCGTAGCGTACAATCCCAATTTCTTGATCGTCAAAATAGTGGCGAATGACCAAGCAGCGCAGCATCCCATTTTGATTGAAATAGTATTGCCGTTTCTCACGCAATTGTCGTTCGGCGTCTTTTATTTCTGTTGAATAGATCCGTCGGGTGATGGACGATATTTTTTGCGTTGCAATTATTTTCTCATTGAACCAGAGCGGAAAAGAAAAATCATCTTCGGCATCCGTAAACAGCGATTGCATGCGAAAAACACAGTCGTGTGCTTCATTCTGCCGTTTTTCACGCACAGATTTATGCTTTTTACCCGCACATGCACCAAGAACTAAACAGACAAAAAATAAGTTTCGCATTGAAAAACTGCTAAATACGGTTGTTAATTTACAAACATTCTTTTAAAGCACATCGTACTCTTGACATGGCCCTTGTATATTCCGTATTTTTGCAGCGATGGAAATGGAAAGACCAATTACCGACTGGATGCCGCTGACGAAAAAAGAAATCGAAAAGCGCGGCTGGGATGATTTAGATATCATTCTTGTTTCTGGCGACGCATATGTGGATCACCCCGCCTTTGGTACTGCGGTGATTGGACGCATCATGGAAGATGAAGGATTCCGTGTGGGCATCATAGCGCAACCCAACTGGAAAGATGATTTACGTGACTTCAAAAAGTTTGGCAAGCCCCGATATTTCTTTGGTGTAACTGCTGGATGCATGGATTCTATGGTGAATCATTACACTGCAAATAAGCGCCTTCGATCGACCGATGCTTATACACCCGGCGGAGAAGCTGGATTCCGTCCAGATTATGCCACAACGGTTTACTGCAACATCCTAAAAGAACTCTACCCTGATGTCCCTGTGATGATTGGGGGCATCGAAGCATCCTTGCGCCGAGTGAGTCATTACGACTATTGGAAAGATGAGCTGATGCCTTCCATACTTGTCGATTCCAAAGCCGATTTGTTGGTGTATGGAATGGGCGATCAGCCCTTGCGCGAGATGTTGCAGCTGTTGAAAAAAGGCGTTCCCTTTACCAATTTACACACCATCAAGCAAGTGGCATTTCTGCAAGATTCATCCCTTCCTTTGCCGAAAAACAAACAATGGGAAACGATTGAACTCGCGAGTCATGAGATCTGTTTGGAAGATAAAATCCGGTACGCTGCCAACTTTAAGATTGTTGAAGTGGAATCCAATAAGTGGGAGGCAGACCGTATTATTCAGCATGTTGGCGATCAGACCTTGGTGATTAATCCGCCGTATAAAACCATGAACGAGAACGAAATTGACCGTTCCTTCGATTTGCCCTATACCCGACTACCCCATCCGAAATACAAGAAACGCGGCGCCATTCCGGCCTACGACATGATTAAATTTTCGGTGAACATGCACCGCGGCTGTTTTGGTGGTTGTAGCTTTTGCACCATTTCTGCCCATCAGGGGAAATTCATCGCTTCGCGCAGTGAGAAATCCATTTTAGCCGAGATCGAAGAAGTGGTTCAGCACCCAGAATTTAGGGGCTACATCTCCGACTTGGGTGGTCCATCGGCGAACATGTACAAGATGAAGGGGAAAGACGAAGCCATTTGTGCCCGTTGTTCCTCGCCGAGCTGTATTCACCCCGTGATTTGCAGCAATCTCGACACCTCGCACAAGCCGATGACCGAATTGTACCGCAAGGTCGATGCCCATCCGAAGGTGAAAAAGGCCTTTGTCGGTTCAGGGATTCGCTACGACTTATTGGTCGATGACTT
>CALPWQ020000007.1 GCA_943327315.2 Chitinophaga pinensis | reverse complement strand
AGGCGAAGGTGGTGATGGTGGAAGTGATATAGACATGAACGAAATCGACAACATGTTTGCGGATGCCGCGCGTATTGTCGTGATCAATCAACAGGGCTCAGCAAGCTTGTTGCAACGAAAACTTAAGCTTGGATACAACCGTGCTGGTCGCATCGTAGATCAACTTGAAGGAATGGGTATAATTGGTCCTTTCCAAGGAAGCAAAGCACGTGAAGTATTGTACGGCGACATCGAAGCATTGGATGAGTTCCTGCGATCGAGGGGAATAATTTAGCCCTTACCGACGCCTATTTCGCTAGAATCAGTAGTTTTGATGCCCAATGCTGATTCCTATGCGTACACTTATTGTTCTCTTCACTGCCATTCTATTTGGCCAATTATCAACGGCACAACTCAAAAGTCCTGAAGCATTTTTAGGCTTCCCTCTCGGCGACCATTTCAATGACCACCATGCTGTAGTGGCTTATTTCGAACAGTTGGAATTGAATTCGAATGGAGGACTTATTCTTGAAGAGTATGGTCGGACAAATGAAAACAGACCATTGGTGGTGGCTTATATTTCCACTCCGGAGAACCTCAAACGAATCGAAGAAATTAAAAAAGCCCATAGTTCACTCGAGAAGAATGAGAACATTGCCATCGTATGGATGAGTTACAACGTTCATGGCAACGAAAGTTCAGGGACAGAAGCAGCAATGAAAACAGCACATGAGCTCCTGACTCAACATCAAGATTGGCTAAAAAACACACTTGTCATCATGGATCCATGCATCAATCCAGATGGCCGTGATCGCTATGTACATTGGTACAACCAGGTTGCAAATTTCACACCTAACCCAGATCCATCTGCGGCAGAGCATGATGAGCCATGGCCAAGCGGCAGACCGAATCACTACATGTTCGATTTGAACAGAGACTGGGCGTGGTTGACACAAGTAGAATCACAACAACGCATCAAATTATACAACCAATGGTTACCTCACGTGCATGTCGATTTTCACGAGCAAGGCATCAATGACCCTTATTACTTTGCACCGGCAGCTGAACCTTACCATGAAGTAATTACCGACTGGCAGCGTGAATTCCAAAATGGACTTGGTAGAAATCATGCCACCTATTTTGACAAACAAGGATGGTTTTACTTTACTCGGGAAATTTTTGATCTTCTTTACCCAAGTTATGGTGACACCTACCCTACCTTCAGTGGTGCCGTGGGCATGACCTATGAGCAAGCGGGAAATGGACGCGCAGGCTTAGCCATTCAGACCAACGATGGAGATACCTTGAAACTTTCTGACCGCATTGCCCATCACCATACGACAGGAATTTCAACTGTTCAGTATTCCTCCATGAAATCGTCCGAATTGATACATTCGTTCAATGACTTTGTAACTAAGAAAAATTACAAATACAAAAGCTACGTCGTCGGCGGGAATTCTGACCATGTTCTTTCCCTGAGGAAACTATTGGATGCGCACAACATCATCTATTCATTTGGTACAGGAAATGCCACAGTAAAAGGATTTGATTATGTGAAGAATGACCAAGGATCGATGATACCAGGCATGAATCACCTCATCATTCATACAGATCAACCGAAAGGAACATTGGTCAATGTGCTTTTTGAACCGAAAACAGCATTGTCTGATTCATTGACATATGACATTACCGCATGGTCACTTCCATACGCATACGGACTTGAGGCAATTGCATCAGAAACCAAAATACAAGGCATCAAAGCAACACCGGTATTCGCACCAAACACCGCAGATCAGGATGCCTATGCCTACATGACCGATTGGAACAGCATGCGTGATGCACGATTCCTCACAGATATCTTACAACAGGGTATTCGCGTGCGATTTGCTGAAAATCCATTTACACTGAAGGGGAAAGAATATGCCCGCGGTACGCTGATTATCGCTAAAGGAGACAATTCAACAAAATCATTTAGTGAAACATTGATTTCAATTGCAAATGCCCACCAGAAATACTTGACATCAACGCACACAGGAATGGTTGATCAAGGAAATGACTTGGGTTCCTCCTATGTGAAATTGATTCACACTCCGAAAGTCGCTATGCTTTTTGGAGATGCAACATCTTCCTTAAGTGCAGGCGAAACCTGGTATTTTTTCGAAAAAGAATTGAACTTCCCAATCACGCAGATTCACCCCAATCTATTGGATGCTCAGCAACTCGCACAATTCAACGTGCTGATCATCCCTGAAGGCGATGCGTCAATTTTCATGGATGAGGCCACAAAAACAACCCTTCACACTTGGATTTCGAATGGTGGAAAAGTCATTGCTATTGGCGCATCTGCAGCGGGTTTCACAACAGATCAAGGATACGCATTGAAAGTGAAAAGCATTGATGAAAGCAAGGAAGGTGATGCCGAAGAAGTGCACGAACACCCACACATCAAATACAACGAACAAGAACGAGAATACATCAAACAAACAATTACAGGAGCCATCTTCCGCTGCACGGTGGATCACACAAATCCTTTGGCATTTGGGTATACCGGCGATTATTTCACACTAAAATTAAGTGCGGACGGGTATGACTGTTTTAGTGATGCCGCCAACGTGGTAACACTTCCGGAAAAACCAGAACTTATCGCTGGATTTGCAGGGTGTGAGGCATTGAAAAATCAGCCAAAAACCCTAGTTATTGGTCAAGAGAACATTGGAAATGGCTGTATCATTTACATGATCGATAATCCATTGTTCCGTGGATTCTGGGAAAATGGGAAACTCTTCATGGCGAATGCCATTTTCTTGAGCAATCAGTAATTAGTGCTGAAAGATTTTAGTTTGAAATATATTGAGGTTAAATCCTAATCCTGCCGTGAATAAGACCTCACCAAGATAGGCCGAACCCGAATTCAAGCCGCGGTAATACGTGTGTGTATACGCCACATCAGCGAAGAAATTAAAGTACTTCCACACAAAAAAGGTGGAGCCCACATGCAAAGCAGCTGATGGACACGGTTTCACCAATGGATTTGCTTGAACACTTCCAGACGGTTTTATTACGGCCATGCCTGGCTGAAATCCGATGTGCATGTCCCAGTTCTTTTTGTTAAAGTGGTAAAACGCTCCGAAATAAACACTCAGATTCCGTCCGTAGCGCCATGAACCAAGCGTTGCCTTCGACTGACCATCCACATACCACAACACATCACCCCTGAAACTCAACTTGCGGCTCGTGTACACTTCAGAAAAACCTGAAAAATAGACGTTTCGCATGGGCTGATCAACCATAAGCCCTGGAGTTATACTCCCCGTGGCTTTAATCAAGCCTGGACCAATGAGATCTTGAGAAAATGAAGTACCCACCACAAACATGCATGCAGCAATTACGAATCCTCTTACCATAAGTCTGCAATTTTATAATTGATACTTGCATTAAAGAGCAAATGTCCCTCAAGTGTCCCCCCTATCTCCTCGTGAAAAATCACTTGACCATTCACATATTCTTCGTGAATGTCTGTTCCCAAATGGATCATATACTGGCCGACCAAAGAAAGGTCGAGTCGTTCCGTGAGCTTGAGATGAACACCGATTCCACCCTGAATTGCTGAACTCCAGCGCTCCATGTAATTGTTGCGGTTGGCATTTTCTTGAAGTTTGGTATAATCGAAACAATGTCCAGCTAAAATATACGGCCGAGCGAATGGCATTTCGTTTTTTAAAGGATAATACAACACGCTCCACCCAATGTGATAATCCGTTCGATTGGCAAAATCACCCGCATTCTCTGTGATGTAATCAAAAAACCAATCTGTATTCACCGATGCTGCAGGCTGTATTCTGAATTGCCCACCAATCCCGAAGCCTGTGCCCGATGCGAGCGCATTGGTACCATTAAACCCACTCAAGGTTGTGCGAACTCCTAAACTAAAGAGTCCGCCAGGTCCATTGCGAACTGGTAGTTGTTGTGCCCATACACTTGTGAAGCACATGAAACATGTGATGATCGACTTCATTGATTTTTTTTTGAGTATAATCCTAACGAAACAAGTTTCGAAATAAAACAGAAAATGCAGCCCTAAGACTGCATTTTCAAGATTATTCTTCTGAGAATCGTTCGATGACTTGTTGGGTTACTCCCGTATTTGAGAATCCACCATCGTGGAATAGGTTCTGCATTGTCACATAACGCGTCAAGTCTGAGAACAAGGTCACGCAATAATCCGCACAAGCACTTGCATCGGCGTTGCCAAGAGGCGACATCATGTCAGAAAAAGAAATGAATTCAGAGAACCCTTTCACTCCACTCCCAGCTGTTGTCATTGTTGGCGACTGAGAGATTGTGTTTACACGCACCTTTTTATCCACACCGAAATGGTACCCGAAACTTCGCGCTATTGATTCCAAATAGGCTTTATTGTCAGCCATATCATTGTAATCAGGAAAAACACGTTGTGCAGCAATATAGGTCAAAGCGACAATCGAACCCCAATCGTTCATGGCATCCAATTTCTTCGCTGTTTGCATGACCTTATGGAAAGAAAGTGCGGAAACATCCAAGCCTTTCATCGTGTAATCATAATTTTCATTTGTATAATGATTTCCCTTTCGGACATTCACAGACATGCCAATTGAATGCAAGATAAAATCTATTTTTCCTCCAAGGATTTCCATGGATTCGCTAATCAATTTTTCCAAATCTTCCACACTTGTCGCATCTGCAGGAATAACTTTCGAACCTGTCTTTTCAGCAAGTCCATTGATTTCACCCATGCGCATTGCAATTGGTGCGTTTGTCAAAACAAAGCGAGCACCTTGCTCATGAGCTTTCTCTGCTACATGCCAAGCAATCGATTGACTGTTCAATGCGCCGAAAATTATCCCTCTTTTTCCTTCTAGTAAATTGTTTGCCATCGTTCTTATTATTTAGACAAATGTAAAAAGAAACTTTTAACGAGCGTTTTCCTGAAAGTTTACGTGTTTGCCGACCTAGAATTTCTATTTTCGCAATCCAATGATTGACATCTCCCTATGAGGAAAATATTTCGTAGCAAGTGGTTTAAAATACCGTTCTATTTCTTTTTAGTCAGCTTCGCGTTGATTGGTTTTTTTCTGACCGCAAGTTATGCTGCCATCATGCTTCGTTTGACAGATGAAGGTGGTTCTGTAGATGCAAATAACCGGTACTTCTCCGGCATCAATAGCCAATACAATCAATCGTTTAAAGAAGATATCTCCAAGGTAACCTTTCGCCATCACGATGCCCTTCACCGTATACTCATTCTCAATTCGTATTATCCCAAAAATGCTGAATACATTTTAGCGGCGTATAAAAAAGGAATGGATGAACATGAAATCATGCGCATGATCGATGCGGTCGACATCGAACTAAAAAAAGACAAACGCTACATGGCAGATGTGAAGAAGCACCGCTCAAGCCGCCGAAATTTCAAACGCCAATACACGCACAAAAGTGCTTTTGAATGGATGAATATCGCCGAATGGGGCGTCTTCAAGGAGGCCGTGGTGAAAGACAGAGCCCTCATTGATTCTGTTGCTTCCGTTACGGGTGTTGAAGGGAGATTGATTGTTTCGTGTCTAGTTGGTGAACAAATCCGCTTGTTCAACTCAAACCGCGAAGCGTATAAACAATGGATTGGTCCCTTGAAGATCTTATCCGTAGAATCGCAATTCTCTTTTGGGGTTACTGGAATAAAAGAGCATACGGCACAAAACATCGAGAAATACTTAAGAGATCCCCAAAGCGACTACTACTTAGGGAAAAAATATGAATCTCTATTGGACTTTTCATCGGGTGACCCTGCCTCAGAGCGCATAAGCCGATTGACCTCGTTCAGGAACCATTTTTACTCGTACATGTACGCCGCTTTATTTTTGAAACAAGTGAAGGTTCAATGGGAACGGGCGGGATTTCCAATTGAAAATCGTCCGGAAATTCTAGCTACCTTGTTCAACGTGGGCTACATTCAGTCTGTACCGAAAAAGAATCCCCGCGTTGGAGGCTCAACCATACGCATTAAAGACAAAGCATACACGTTTGGTGCGGTAGCCTATCAATTTTATTATTCAGGTGAATTATTGGAGGTTTTTCCGTATGAAAAGAAGAAATTTGATTGGAATGAAATTAATTAAAAACACATTAGGCCTGTTGTGCTTCATTTTCATAGCACATGCAAGCTACGCGCAAGCTGCAGTGGACAGCTCTTATTTTGGAAAAGCACCCTACGAATGGGACACATTGGCCGATGGCCTTTTGTATTGTGTTGTTGATGCCCCACAGAAATCAATTTTGGGGGATTCAAAAATTACCATTGTTCGCATTACTCCAGCTAAAATGGAATTTTCATTGCTTACTGCAACAGAATATGGACGTCCGAGATCTGTTTGTGAATGGGCCGATACCTTTGACCTAAATGTGGTTCTTAATGCAGGAATGTACGAACTTTCCAACGGATTAATCAATCGTGGCTTCATGAAGAATTATGGGCATCACAACAATGCACTTCTCCGCGAAAACTACAATTCCATGATCGCCTTGAATGCCAAAGACAGCAGTGCCCATGATTTTTGCATCATTGATCTTCAATGTGACCCGTGGCATACCGTGAAAGACGATTACCATTGCTACGCTCAAGGACTTCGTATGATCGATTGCAATGGCACCGGAATGGGCTGGAATAAACGATACCAATCGTGCAGTATGATGGTGGCCGCTGCAGATGCATTAGGCAATATCTATTATATCTATTCACGATCTCCCTACACCCACAATGAGATGATTCGCTTTATGATCGGAATGCCCTATGGACTCACAAATGCCATTTACATTGAAGGTGGACCTGAAACAAGTTTATACATTCGTACGGGCAATCGCGTTGTTGAGAAGGTTGGAAGTTACGTCTCTAACACCTATGCCACTGATAACAATATGAACTTCTGGTCATTGCCAAATGTTATAGGAATGAAATTAAAAAAGTAGAGTAACATGTGATGAAGGGTTCGCCCGAGAATTGAAAATCCTCTCGGAACTTTTCATCCTTCATTCTTCATTTTTCATTCTTATTTAGTAGGACAACAATGATTCGTAATCACTGTTGTCCGATAAAAATTTTCTGCTCTTCTTGAACCCATTGAAATCATTGGTTTTAAGAAGTGAATTTAAAGTAATGGTGGTTTTTATTTTATGTGATTTAGTTATTTAGTATTTAAAATGTTTGACCCCGATGGGGTCATGGGTTTTTCGGGAGGGCCTATGGTTACAGAGGTTTGACCCCGACGGGGTCAGAAAACCAAGGTTAGATCGATTGGATAAAACATGAAAATGGATTTAGTAGGACAACAATGATTCGTAATTCTTAATTTTTCATTCTTAATCCTCATTCCACCGCCAATTCTAGCCCATCAAAGGCGACAAAAACATTCGGTGGCAAAGAAGCCATGATTTCCTCATGAGTACCAAATAAATGTGAAATGTGCGTCAAATAGGTCATTTCTGGCTGTATGTCATTGATGAATTCCAAAGCTTCCTCCAAATTGAAATGTGAAATGTGTTCAGATCGATGCAGTGCATTTACAATCAATACTTTCGTACCGCGCACTTTATTTCGTTCCTCTGGAGATATCGTTTTTGCATCCGTGATATAGGTAAAGTCGCCTATTCGGTATCCAAACACTGGCATCTTATAATGCATCACTTCAATGGGTGTGACGATTGGCCCATCGGGGAGGCGAAAGGTTCTATTTTCTATCAACTGAATATTGACCGATGGGATTCCAGGATACCTCTCACCTGAAAAGACATAACTATACTCTCTTTTTAATGCTTCTGCGACTCGATGTGTACAGAAAATTTCCATGTCACGTTCTTCGCGGTGATTGAAAGCGCGTACATCGTCCATGCCTGCCAAATGGTCCTTATGTTCGTGGGTATACAAGAGTGCTCTGAGACTTTTAATCTTCGACTTTAAAATTTGCTGTCTGAAATCTGGTCCCGTGTCAATCACAAAATTATGTCCGTGCCAGTTGATGAGTATGGATGCGCGAAGACGCTGGTCCTTTGGTTCTTGGCTTGAACACACATGGCACTCACAGGCAATGACGGGAACACCCTGAGAGGTGCCCGAACCTAAGATTGTGACAGTAAACTTATTGTCCATGACTAGATGTTGATCGGAAAAGTTGAACCCCGTAAATACCCCAGCCAAGCATCATAAGCAATCCACCAAGTGGTGTGATCGGACCTAAAAACTTAAGTTTCATGCCCAACACATCTTGCATAGCAAGAAAATAAATGGAGACAGAAAACAAGAGCACCCCGATCAATAAAAGCCGAAAAATCGCTTTAAGTTGAAATTGATGCCGGTCCGCATTCAAGCCAAGAATCAATAAGCCGAGACCGTGAATCATTTGATAGCGCACACCCGTTTCAAAGGAAACAAGTTGTTCTTCCGTTAAAATTTCCTTCAGAGCATGCGCGCCAAAAGCGCCTAACAAAATGGAAATGAGAAGCAGAATAGTTCCCGTCAATGCGATTGTTCGATTCATTTTTGTTCGTTTAGAGATAATGTATAATTCAAAACTTCACGCCAACCTTCCCAAATCCCATAGTCGCCGATTGTTTCGTTGTGCCAAACACATAAAAAATCTCCACCGAATTTTTGAATTTCCTTGTAGAGTTTGAGTATGGTTTCTTTCGCATCTTGTGGTGACAACTTCATGTATTCATTTAAGGTACCGTCCATATAGGCAAAAGGATGCACAATCAGCTCGGTGGCTTTATTTTTCTTTAGGTCAAACCAATGGAATGGCCTTGCTGTGCCGGCTCTGAATCCAACATTTTCGGCAAATCCCATGGTATAATCGTGTCGGATTCCCTGTTCAATCAAAATCGGGTAAGTCACTGAAATTTTAAGCTTTAAAAAATGTTGACGAGAATGTTCAACTGTTTGCAAAATGATTTCCTCCAAGCGTTCCTTTTCTTCATGCAGATAATATTCATAGCTATTCGATTTATAGCTTGGGTGTATGCCTACAATACAGGATTCAGACATTGTTTTGATCAAGGCTTGATGGCGTGGATCTTTGTGCGAAACATTTCGGTCAAATTTTGCATAATCGCCCAACAACCAAAACATACGAACGGCGAATCCAGCTTTGCGAACAGCAAGAATATCTTCAAATGTATCGTAGGGATCTTTTTTGGCTCCTTTTATGACATCTCTACGTTCTAAAATTCGGCGTCGATCTCCTTTTATGATGTCTCTAGCACTTGAAACCCATTTTCTAAGCCCATTTTTCCATTGATAGGCAAACACATTATCAATATCGAAGGTTGGAATAATTTCAACGTCAGTTGAACGATTCCTAAACGAAATGAGCTCCTTTCGGTCAAGAAATCGCAGGAAATCCACTGCCCAGCGATCACACATCGCCTTCTCAATCCATCCAAAACGATGCAAAACACTTCGCTCCAAAGGAAATCGGCCATGTCGATCTTCAAAGGTACTCGTGGACTCTTCCATTCGGGTAATCACATAAAAAATGGAAGCCAATGGATCAATGACTTTGTTGAAGGTTAGACACTCTTCGTCTTCAAAGGTGCCATTGCCTATTTCATAAATAAGCACCTCCTCATCAAAGAGAACGGTTGAGGGCTTAACCTGGAGTACATTTGAAAAATAGCGTTCAGAATAGTTGATTTTCGCTGATAAGGAAGAAATAAAATGTTGACCGTCGTTCGTTAAGGAATAGCTTAACCCACGTTCCTTAAAAACAAAATCCAAGGTGTAGATTAAACGTTCCGATATTTCATCAACATAAATCAGCATCCTAAAGTTCTTCAATGATTTTTTGGCAAATAAACTCTGCAGCTTTGCCGTCGCCATAAAATTCCGGGAAACTTTGGTCATTATAGGTGGTCAATTGGACATAGGCATCGAGAATTTTTTCTTCTGAGGCACCGGTCAATAAAGCATTCCCGTTTTCAACGATTTCAATCCACTCTGTTTGCTCTCTTAAAATAATGCATGGCTTCTTGAAGAAGAATGCCTCCTTTTGAAGTCCTCCGCTATCCGTGATGATCAACGAAGCGCTTTTTTCCAAGGCAATGATATCCAAGAAACCTGCAGGTGGAATGATTTTAATCTCATCATTGCCAATGACCGATTGATACAATTCAGGAGTCAGTTGTTTCTCCAACATATGTCTTGTTCTTGGATGCAGCGGAAGAACAATTGTTTGCTTATACTTTTCACTCAATTGAATGAGTGCCTTGAAAATACCCTGAAGATTCGATGAGATATCTGTGTTGGAATCCCGATGAACAGTCACTAGAACAAATGATTTACTTTCTAGGTTCAAGGACTTCAAAAGTGTGGACGAACTAGATGACAAATCAGAAAAGTGAAGACTGTTGTCGTACATCACATCCCCACAATGGTATATTTTGGGGTGATCTGCACTTGCTTTTTCATTGTGATCAAACCTAAAGCCCTCACGCTTCAGGTTCTCTAGGCCCGTCACAGTTGGTGTAAAGAGCAATGTTGACATGTGATCACAAGCGATGCGATTCACTTCTTCAGGCATGGATTTATTGAAACTTCTTAAGCCTGCTTCAACATGTACAACCGGGATATGTATTTTTATTGCGGCTAGCGCTGCGGCAATGGTAGAATTGGTGTCGCCATAGACCAAAACGGCCGACGGTTTTTCTTTCACGAAAATTGTTTCCAATCCTTCAATCATTCGCGCCGTTTGCACACCGTGTGAAGCACTGCCAACATTCAAGTTGTAATGGGGCAATGGGATATCCAATTCATTAAAAAAGACATCCGACATGTTGTCATCATAATGCTGACCCGTATGCACAATAATCTCTTCAAGTAGATTCTTGAATGGACCTTTCACAGCGCGACTTATCGCTGATGATTTAATGATTTGAGGACGTGCACCGACAATAGTTATAATGCGTTTCATGAGTTAAAATTGATTCAATCAAAGTATTCCTTGATCAGCGAAGCTAAAATAACCATTATCGGCGAAAATGAGGTGATCCAAGATGGGCAAATCGATAAAGCTTCCAAATTGAACCATTTTGCGCGTCAAACTTTTGTCGCTATCGCTCGGAAAAAGCTGTCCACTCGGATGGTTATGCACGAGGATCATTCCATGTGCACTGTTTTCTATCGCCGCTTTAAAAATCATTTTTCCATCGGCAACGGTTCCTGATAAGCCCCCAGAAGAAATTTGAACAGTACGAATTTCCTCATTGGCGCGATTCAACAAGATGGCATAAAATTCTTCGTGGGACAAATCTTGTAAATATTGCCGCATGTGGTCATACACAATTTGGGAAGAAACAATGCGCATTTTTTTGTCCACGGCCTTGTCTTTTCTTCGTCTGCCCAACTCCAAAGATGCCACTAATGTGACTGCTTTCGCTGGGCCAATGCCATTTATCTTGCAGAGCTCGTTCACGGTGAGCCGTGATAATTTTGCGAGGTCATTTCCAGCCAAGGTGAGGCATTCTTTGGCTAAATCCAACGCTGATTTATTTGTTGATCCAGTTGCAATTAAAATGGCCAGCAACTCAGAGTCAGAAAGTGCTGATCTTCCTTTGCTTAACATTTTTTCGCGCGGACGGTCATCTTCAGCCCACGACTTGATGGATAGGTGGTTTCTCATAACTTCAGTTTAGGTAACTGAAGATACAAAATTGAACAATTGCTTGCCCCATTGTTTTTAACTATAATTTTGAAGGGTATAGATTATGGACTCACTTACTCAAATTGTCCTCGGTGCTGCAGTGGCCGAGGCCGTCGCAGGACGAAAAATTGGCAACAAAGCACCACTATGGGGGGCTATTGCTGGAACAATTCCCGATTTAGATGTCATTTTCAGTGGCTTATACCACCCCATTGATGGTGCTTTAGTGCATCGTGGGCTTTCCCATTCCATTCTTTTTGCCTGCCTTATGGCCCCACTACTCGGTTGGCTTGTTCATAAACTTTACAAGGAAAAATACGAACGAAAAATGTGGATTAGCCTCTT
Organism: Chitinophaga pinensis; assembly: GCA_943327315.2. Classification (GTDB taxonomy): domain Bacteria; phylum Bacteroidota; class Bacteroidia; order Flavobacteriales_D; family Crocinitomicaceae; genus M0103. The sequence goes on along the minus strand of CALPWQ020000007.1, from coordinate 32,966 downwards.
CTTCTGGGGGATTATTACTCACCCTATGTTGGATATGTTTACGAATTATGGGACATCGTTTTTTTGGCCATTCGACCTGCGCATTAAATTCAACACGGTATTCATCATTGATCCAATGTACACTTTGCCATTTATGATTTGCCTGATCATTGCCATGGCAAAAACACGAGAGAGTATCTCCCGCCGAAAATGGAATAACGGTGGACTCATTTATTCAACAAGTTACCTGCTTTTCGGGGTAATCACAAAGTTGATTATTTTGGCAAATGCGAACAACTATTTTACCGAAAGTCATTTAAAAACGAGAAACGCCATGGTGGCTCCAATGCCATTCACCAGTTTTTATTGGATGATGCTCGCTGAAGATGATGCGAATTATTACGTCGCCTACAAATCCATTTTCTACGACTTTAATCCGAAAGAGGTGGACACCATTCCAAAACATCAAAAAGAATTGCACCAATTGAAATGGCCAGATAAGAATTATTCCAAGCAGCTCAAATTTATCTCCGATGGCTACTATACAACAAGCTTAGAAGGAAATGCGTTTTATTTTTATGACTTGCGTTTTGGCTGTGTTTCAAAAATTACGGGAGGCGCAAAAACTACCCCTATCATGGGTTTCAAAATGGTTGTTGACAATGGGATTGTGCAAAAAACAACAAGGTTCGTGCCTTCTCGTGCCTTGAAGGACTTTAACTTTGACCTCTATTTTAACAAGATCTTTCATCCATGAGAAAATATATCATTTTACCAAGCCTCCTTGTTACGCTTTTTTACAGCTGTGCACAAACATCGAATTCAGAGAAAAAAACTGAAAAACGCATTCAGCCCGAAGTTCAGAAAGAATTTAAACTCAGTGATTTCCTGACAGACAACAAGGATCTTGATGCCGAGGTAGAACGCGTATTTTCACAACTTGACGACACGGCGATTGTGGCACAACTCATCATGCCCGCAGTGGGTCGTTTAGGTCAGACAGAAGCTACGATTATAGCACACATTCGTCAACGCATCATCGGCGGTGTATTGATGCTCAATGGAACCAAAGAAGAGTTCACTGCATGGATCAAAAATTTTGAGCAAATGAACGACACGCTTGGCAACCTGCCTTTCCTCTATAGTGCAGACGCCGAACCTAGCTTAGTCAATCGGAAAATTATAGGCTCCACTCCGGTGAAGAAAGCCAATGAAATGGTCAACATTGATGAAGTACGCGAATGTGCTGATTTGATTTCAAAAGAGTTAAATGCCATTGGAATCAACTACAACTTCTCACCAGTGGTGGACATGTCCCCAAACAAAACCGTTGGATTCAGAAGCTTTGGTGCTATTCCTGCAAACATCATCCCGTGGTCAGATGCCTTCATTCAGCAAACACAATCGCACAATATTTTGGCTACAGCGAAACACTTTCCCGGTCATGGGCTCGTAAGTGGAGACACACACAAATCACTGCAAATGATTGATGGTGAATTGAAAGAAATTAGCAATTATCCTGAACTCATTAAAAATGGTGTATTGTCCATCATGGTGGCACACATTGGCGTAACGAACAATCCGACCTACGATACCAAAGGCATGCCCGCAACAACTTCAGAAACAATCGTTACGACACTTCTACGCGGAGAGTTTGGCTTTAAAGGACTGATCGTAACCGATGCGATGAACATGGGCGGTGTAGCAAGCATACCAAATTGTGAAGAAAAGGCAATTGCTGCGGGATGTGACATTGTACTGATGCCTGTCGATGCGAAAAAAGCACATGCCGACATTCTCAAAAAATACCGCGCAGATGCTGCATTCAAGAAAAAAGTTGATGCCGCGTCTAAACGCGTAATTCGCATGAAGATCGCTCTAGGACTGCTTTAATTTACCTTAATTTCAGCAGCTATTGCTCTGGCTTTTTTGACCAATTCACCTGTAGATTCCGTGCCATAAGTCAAGGCTACGGCCATTCTTCGATATGGCCTTGTGTTCGGTTTTCCAAAAATTCTAATATCCGAATTGGTATAACTTGCTGCTTTTTCCAATCCACTAAAAGTTGGCCATTCATTGCTTTCTTTCGTGGCTAAAACCACAGCACTTGCGCCATTGCGCGTGGCAACGATTTCTGGTATAGGCAATCCAAGTACAGCGCGCGTATGCAACTCAAATTCAGAAAAATTTTGTGTTCCCGCTAAAGTCACCATTCCTGTGTCATGCGGACGGGGCGAAAGTTCAGAAAAATAGGCGCCTTCCTTCGTGATGAAAAACTCAACCCCCCAAATGCCAGCTCCACCAAGTGCTAAAGTCACCCGTGCTGCCATTGATTTGGCTTCCTCCAAATGTTTAGGATTCATGACTTGCGGCTGCCAGCTTTCTTGATAATCCCCTCGTTCTTGGCGATGTCCGATGGGTGGGCAAAAAAGCGTTTCACCATTTTTTTGAGTTACCGTAAGAAGCGTTATTTCATACTCAAAATCAATAAACCCTTCCACAATCACCTCCTTCAAATCTCCTCGCGAACCTTCCATGGCATAGTTCCATGCTTTCTCAATATCTTCTTCTTTGCGGATGACCGATTGTCCCTTTCCAGAACTTGACATCAAGGGTTTTACAACGCAGGGCATCCCCGTAAATTCAACACCTTTCTTCAAGGCTTCAAGGCTTGTTGCGTAGCGATAAGGCGCTGTACGAACACCAACTTCAATGGCCGCTAAATCTCGAATTGCTTTTCTGTTCATCGTAAAATTTGCGGCTTTGGCGCTTGGCACCACTTGGATCCCAGCCGCTTCATAGTCATAAAAACGCTCTGTTCTAATGGCCTCAATTTCAGGAACAATGAGATGCGGTTGGTGTTTTTCTACGATGCGGTCTAAGGCATCACCATCCAACATATTGATCACTTCAAAGGCATTGGCAACGTGCATCGCTGGCGCTCCTTCGTAGCTGTCAACAGCAATCACATACTGACCAAGTCGTTGACATGAAATCACAAATTCTTTTCCAAGTTCACCTGAACCCAACAGCAGTATCTTTTTTCTCATGCGACAAAGATAATCATTGATTAAAAACCACATATTTTCGACTGATTTAAAAGGAAACGACATCAAAGGGTTAAGAAGATTAATAATTTCTTAACTTTGCCTATATGCTAAACCCTGCTATTCATGATATACTTCTTGGCTTTGAGCCAATTACACTCTCCGAAATGGATCGTGTGAAGTTGATGAATCGAGTAGATACCAAATTTGCATTCTCATTAAACGAATTTATTAAGTTTCTTCCTGAATTATCTGCTACCTATAAAATTTTAGAAATCGAAGATACGAGAACTCCGTTTTACGAGAGTTTGTACTTTGACGATGATCGATTTTCATTTTTCCAAGACCATCACAATGGCCGAACCAATCGGTTCAAAGTGAGGTTTAGAAAATATGTTGAATCGAATTTGACCTTTTTAGAAATCAAGCACAAATTCAAAGGACGCACCAACAAAAAACGCATTCGGGTGGAAAGCATACCAGATCATATGGAAGCCCAGCACATTGATTTCATTAAGAGCATCATTCCAAAGGATGTCGATTTGAAGGCAGTCATGTGGAATTCTTTTCACCGAATAACCTTGGTGAATAAAATTGAAAATGAACGATTGACTTTAGATTTCGACCTCATGTTTCGTTGGGAAGAAAAAACCGAGAAATTTGACAATGTTATAATCGCCGAACTCAAACAGGAAACGGTAAACAGAAATTCTGCTTTCTTTGCATTGATGAAAACAATAAATATTCGTCCGTACCGATTGAGTAAATATTGTATTGGATCCATTGAATTGTATGGCGGAAGCCGATTGAAATTTAACCGTTTTAAGAAAAAACTTTTAACCCTAAAAAAAATAAATACTGATGCTGCCTAATTTCTTACTCCCTCTCTCCAAAACTGAAGTACTTGGTCTAACACTTTTTAGCGATGACGCCTATGTTTTGCTGCTTCGCTTGGCAGTAAACATGATTGTTTTGACCATTTTAATTCGATACTTCTACTATGAAAAGACGCGACGAAAAGACTACTTATTTACCTATTACCTGATTGGTACCATTACATTTTTCTTGTGTTTTGGATTAAAGAAACTTGACATCGACACAGGAATGGGACTCGGTTTGTTTGCCATCTTTGGAATTATCCGCTACCGCACCGATGCCATTGAAATCAAAGAAATGACCTATCTCTTCTTGATCATCGGCGTGAGTGTTGTAAACTCTTTGGCTTCGAAGCAAATTAGCATTGCTGAAATGGCGATTATCAACGTTTCCGTTATGTTGTTAACCTATATTCTTGAGAACTTATGGTTGGTAAAACATGAGACACGCAAAACAATCAATTACGAGCGTATTGATTTGATCCGTCCAGAACAGTACGATGAAATGAAAGCAGACTTAGAAAAGCGAACTGGAATAGCCATCAATCGTTTCGAAATTGGAAAAATTGACTTCCTCACAGACACGGCTCAAGTTCGAATTTTCTATTTTGCGGATGACCAAGAATTTTCAGATTATTCGGCAAACTAAATCAATCCTGCATGAAGAAAGTGCTGAAGTACTTGCTCCTCCCCTTTTCACTCATGTATTGGGTAGCGGTCAGTCTTCGAAACTTCTGTTATTCTGTCGGGATTTTCAAATCACATAAGATTGCTATTAAGTCCGTTTGCATTGGCAACCTAAGTGTAGGTGGGACTGGAAAGACACCAATGACCTTGTTTTTGGCTGAACATTTTTCAAAAACGAGACACATAGCCATTTTGAGTCGAGGTTATGGCAGAAAGTCAAGAGGATTCATAGAAATTGATCCCGAAACTTCTGCTCAAATTGCTGGCGATGAATCAGCGATGTATGCCAAAAAAAAACTGGAAAATACGCGCGTTTTTGTATGTGAAAAGCGTGCCTATGGCGTAAAAAAAATTACAGCTATTTATCCATCTACTGATTTGATTTTATTGGATGACGCGCTTCAGCACCGTGCAGTCACTGCTGGATTTACACTGATTTTAACGGATTACAGAAGGCCTTTTTACGCGGATTTACCCCTGCCCACGGGACGCTTGCGTGAATCCAAAAATGGTAAAAACCGTGCACATGCGATTGTTATCACAAAATGTCCGACGGCACTAAGCGTCGCCGATAAACAGCAAATTACACATAAAATAAATACTCCAAAAATTCCCATTTACTTTGCTTCCATTGCGTATTCCACTCCCGTTTGCATCGGTAAGGAATTTGAATTTTCAAGCGTCAAACGTTTGCTACTCGTCACTGCCATTGCAGATGCAACATCGCTCATTGCTCATTTCAGCGGTGCTTTCGAAGTGATTCACCTTTCATTTTCCGACCATCACCCATATACCGACAACGACCTATTCAAGGTTCACCAAAAATTTGATACTTTTGCATCTGATGAAACAGCTATTGTCACCACGGAAAAAGATTTGGTGAAATTGACTGATTTATCTACGGAAGCAACGATGAAGAACTACCCTTGGTTTTATCAACCAATATCTGTTTCTATTGATCGTAAAGATGAATTTTTAGAACAATTGAATAACTATGTTGACACAATTTAAAGAGTCTGTTGATTTTATCAAATCAAAAACATCAGTAGAACCGACAATCGGCATCATTTTAGGAACTGGTTTGGGTGGCCTCGTAAAGGAAATTTCAATCATTGATGAGATTTCTTACGACACCATTCCAAATTTCCCAGTTTCAACGGTGGAGAGCCACTCCGGCAAATTAATTTTTGGCGAGTTAGGCGGAAAGAAAGTAATGGCCATGCAAGGTCGATTTCATTTCTATGAAGGATATACCATGCAACAGGTTACTTTTCCTGTGCGTGTCATGAAGTTGATGGGAATTGAACGTTTGTTTGTCTCGAATGCTTCTGGAGGTGTAAATCCGGACTTCGAAGTGGGTGAAATCATGATTCAGGATGACCACATCAACCTTTTTCCTGCACATCCACTCATCGGTAAGAATTTTGATGAATTAGGTCCACGTTTCCCAGACATGAGCGAACCATATGACCACGAGATGATTGCATTGGCCAAAGACATTGCGAAAGAAAATAACATTCGTGTTTCCGTAGGCACCTATGCAGGTTTGACTGGCCCAACACTTGAAACACCCGCTGAATACAATTACGTTCGCGCGATTGGCGCTGATGCCGTTGGAATGTCTACTGTTCCAGAGGTAATCGTTGCAAGACACATGGAAATTCCGTGCTTTGCAATTTCCATTATTACGGATCTTGGCGTACCTGGAAAAATTCACAAAGTGAGTCTTCAAGATGTCATCGACGTGGCAAGTCGTCAAGAGCCAAAGATGACCATCATCATGAAAGAATTAATCTCTAGAATATAATCATGGAGTCATCCATTCGCGACAAGTACGAAGTTGTCATAGGCCTGGAGGTGCATGCACAGATGCTCACGAAATCCAAGGCGTATTCCAACGACATCAATGAATACGGTTCTCAGCCCAATTCAAATGTTAGCGTGATTACACTAGGGCATCCAGGAACTCTTCCAAAGATGAACAAGAAAACCATTGAGTACGCCATCAAACTTGGCTTAGCATGTGGATGTAATATCGCTGAAGAACAATATTTTGCGCGAAAAAACTATTTCTATCCCGATCTTCCAAAAGGGTATCAAATTACGCAAGATAAAACCCCAATTTGTACAGGTGGAGTCATTCACATTAAATTGGAAAATGGCGAAGAAAAAGAAATTGGTTTGACACGCATACATATGGAGGAAGATGCTGGGAAAAGCATCCATGATGTAGATGTATTTGACACATTGGTCGATTTAAATCGAGCTGGAGTTCCGCTTTTGGAGGTTGTGTCTGAACCCGACATTCGCAGTTCGCAGGAGGCATACACGTATTTGACCGAAGTGCGCAAATTGGTGCGTTACCTCGAAATCTGCGATGGCAACATGGAGGAAGGTTCTCTTCGCTGTGACGCCAATATTTCAGTGCGCATCAAAGGAAATCCAGAGTTTGGCACCAAGATCGAAGTGAAAAACATGAACTCCATCCGCAATGTGCAGCGCGCCATTGAGTTTGAAATTGTTCGACAAATTACTGCGCTAGAAAACGGAGAAACACTCTACCAAGAAACACGTTCCTACGATGCATTAAAGAATACCACGATGTCAATGCGCTCAAAAGAAGCAGCCAATGACTACCGTTATTTCCCTGAACCCGATTTACAACCCTTGATTGTTGACGAAGTTCAAATCAATACAATACGAAAGGAAATGCCCGCACTTCCCAGAGATTTGCACATCAAATACACGTCAACACTTGGCTTGTCTGAATACGATGCCGGAATTTTGACAGATCAAAAAGGCACTGCTCTTTTTTACGAAGAAGTGATCGCCTTAACAAGCAATTACAAAGCAGCTGCAAACTGGATTATTGGTGATGTGAAATCATACCTGAATGAGTTTGGTGTTGACATAGAAGACTTCCCTCTTCCTGCATTGAGGATTGCCGAATTGATCGCGCTTATTGATGAAGGTAAGGTCTCCCCATCGGTTGCCTCTCAGAAAATATTCCCAGTGATGATGAAACATGCGGAAAAAACGCCGTTGTTGATTGCGGAAGAACTCAACCTTATCCAAGATTCAAATGAAGATGCTATACTCGGATTCATTCATGAGGTCATCCGTCTTAATCCGACAGAAACAGAACGTTACCGAGCTGGTGAAAAGCAACTGATTGGTTTTTTTATGGGGCAATTGATGAAAGTGTCAAAAGGCAAAGCCGATCCAAAGGCAGCAAATGCATTGATGCGTCAAACTTTAGAACATTGATATGAAATTCCTCTTTGCCTTCATCTTGCTTTTTGTAGCTGCATCTTGCGGTCAATCCAACGATGCCAATGAGCCCGAAAAACTGAAAGACAATTTCTCTGTCGCAGGAACTATCCAAGGCGCAGAAGGCATGACCATATATCTTGAAGCATTGAGCCAGCAAGGAACCATCGAAGTGGCCAAAGCAACAATTAATGCGAATGGTTCATTTCGAATGAAGGGGAATGTACCTGGCCTAGGTATTTATCAATTGCGTTTGGGAGAATCTTCCGAAAAAATGATTCCTTTTACCTTGTCGAAAAATGACCATGTGAACGTGACAACCACCTTTGGTGAATTTACAACTAAACCAAATGTTTCCGGAACGGAATGGGCAAAACCTTTGAATACCTACATGGCTTTGTATGCCGAGTTGATGATCGCTCAGCAGAAATTGGAGGCACAGAAATCAACGCTTTCAGAAGAGGAGATGATGACCATTTTTAATGCTAAAAAAATCCCTGTAGACACTTGGGCCTTAGAACAAATGACGAAAGATCCAGACAATGCATTCAACATCGTGCTTTCAACATCCGCCTCTCCCACATTAGGTTTTGACAACTGGAATCCTGCCTCATTGGATGTGCTCAAAACAGTAGCGGATGCCTACAAAAAACGTTATGGTGATTCACCAATGGCACTAACAATGGAAAATCAGGTGCTTCAAATTGAGCGCGCTTACAGCGAATATATGTCTACGACGGGTGGTGAATTGACTGCTCCAGATATAGAATTGAAAGATCCGAATGGGAAACCCATTAAACTCTCCTCACTCCGCGGAAAGGTAGTTTTGATCGATTTTTGGGCATCTTGGTGCAGACCTTGTCGCGCTGAAAATCCGAATGTTGTTCGACTCTACAAGCAATTTAAGGACAAGGGCTTTACTGTATATTCCGTTTCATTGGACGAAGATGCCGCGGCGTGGAAAAAGGCAATTGCACAAGATGGATTGATTTGGCCAACGCATGTAAGTGATTTGTTGGGATGGAGCACACCAGTCATTCAATTGTATAAATTTGATGGCATACCATACACAGTGCTCATTGATCGTGCAGGAAAAGTTATCGCCACTGGCCTTCGCGGAATGGAATTGGAACAGAAATTGAAAGAGGCGCTCGCAAAATAAAAAAATATGAAACAGGTATTTGGAATTCTACTCATTTTTAGTGCAAGCATTTCGTTTGCACAGAAACCCATTAACGTAACTATCTCTGGCAATATTTTCAATTCTCCAGTGGATACCATTATGCTTTCTCAATTCTTCGGGACGCATTATGTCGACTACCAAAAAGTAAAAATGACCCGCAAAGGTGACTTTGTGATCACGGGAACCTTGCCGAATCCAGATTTTTATGTGATTCGTGTAGGTGCAGCTCATGTCAACCTCATCTTGCGCGACAATGCCGACATTAAAATGTATGGCGATGGAGCAAACATCTTCGCTTACTGCAACATTGTGGGATCTGATGAGAGTGCCAATATGAATGAGTTCATCAAAGTAAAAACAGCTTGGGAATACAAACGTGATTCTGTTGTTCGTTTGATTCAGCAAAATCCTGCGCAAGAAGCCGAAATTGCAGCATCCATCAATACAGATTTTTACAACTTTCAAAGTAACTTGCAGAATTTCATTTCTAAGAACCCAAACTCACCCGCGCTCCTGCCCGTGCTTGGTCTAATCAATCCTGAAAATGACTTTGCGACCTATGAATCCATCATTCAACAAATCAACAGTTCATTCAGCGAATCGCCTTCAGTGCGCGAATTTTATAAACAATACCTCAACATGAAAAAGCAAAAAGAAGCAGCGAACAAGCTTGCTCCTGGAAAAGCTGCGCCTGATTTTGAGGAATTGAAAACAGATGGCAAAACCACCATGAAATTGTCGGATTTGCGCGGTAAAGTCGTTTTACTTGACTTTTGGGCTTCCTGGTGTGGTCCTTGCCGCAAAGAGAACCCAAATGTCGTTCACTTATATGAGATGTATAAAAATGATGGATTTACGGTAATGAGCGTTTCTCTCGATAAAGACAAAGCGGCATGGTTGGCTGCTATTGAGAAGGATCAATTAATTTGGTCCAATCACGTCAGTGACCTCAACCAATGGCAAAGCAAGGCGGCAGCCATGTACGACGTCAAAGGAATTCCATTTACAGTGCTTATTGATGCCGAAGGGAACATTATCAAAACAAACTTGCGCGGTGAAGCCTTAGAAGCAGAACTAAAACGCATCTTTGGACATTAAGTCGTTCCATTGAATTCACCTCAAGTCATATATTTTGCCTCCGACTTCCACTTGGGAGTGCCCACGTATGAAACGAGTTTGGAGCGCGAAAAAGCAGTGGTCTCATGGCTTGATTATGTCCGTAAAGATGCCACAGAGATTTTTCTTGTTGGCGACATTTTCGACTTTTGGTTTGAATACAAATATGCCATTCCTAAGGGCTTCGTGCGTCTTCAAGGAAAAATTGCGGAAATCACAGATTCAGGCATTCCTATTCATGTGTTTACAGGCAACCACGACATGTGGATCTTTGACTATCTGCCCAAAGAACTGGGATTTCAACTTCACCGTTCACCAATAACGCGAGAAATCAACGGCAAGAAACTGTATATCGGTCATGGCGATGGATTAGGACCAGGAGACCGCGGATATAAGTTTATTAAGAAAGTGTTTGATAACCGGATCTCTCAATGGATGTTCGCGCGACTGCACCCTAATTTCGGCATTTCTATCGCTTCCTATTTTTCAAAAACGAGCCGTGCATCAAGTATCGCCGAGGACAAAACATTTCTCGGCAAAGAAAATGAATGGTTGTACCAATACTGCAAGGAGATCAACAAAAAGGAACATTTCGACCACTATATTTTTGGTCATCGACACCTTCCCTTGCGTTTGAGTGTTGCTGAAAATTCAAGTTACCTCAATTTGGGCGATTGGATCAATTACAGAACCTTTGCCCGATTTGATGGGGAACTTACCTTTAAGTGCTGGAGGGATGGCGCTATTGCGGAGTATGCATTTCCTGAGGGACTTGATAGTTAGAGTTACGAATGACTAGTTACTAATGACTAGTTGCTAATGACTAGTTACTAATGACTAGTTACTAATGACTAGTTACTAATGACTAGTTACCAATGACTAGTTACTAATGACTAGTTACTAATGACTAGTTACTAATGACCAATAATTCCTAACTCGTAACACGTAATTCGTAATCCCTAACTCGCTGGTGGCTTCGAGAACCTCAGTCACCAAAATCGTAACTCGTAATTCGTAACTCGCTGGTGGCTTCGAGAACCTCAGTCACCAAAATCGTAACTCGTAATTCGTAATTAGTAACTAATCACATTCCCGGCATACCACCTTTCATTTGCTTCATCATGCTCATCATGTTTTTCGGGTTACTCATGAGCTTCATCATTTTCTTCGTGTCTTCAAACTGTTTCATGAGTTTGTTCACTTCTTGAATCGTTGTTCCGCTTCCTGCTGCCAAGCGGTTTTTTCGCTGCACATTGATGAGTCCAGGATTTGAACGCTCTTTTGGGGTCATCGATAAGATAATGGCTTCAATGTGTTTGAATGCATCGTCTTCAATATCAACGTCCTTCATCGCTTTACCCATACCTGGAATCATTCCCATGAGGTCTTTGACATTCCCCATTTTCTTGATTTGCTGCAACTGACCAAGGAAATCATTGAAGTCAAACTGGTCTTTTTGAATGCGGCGTTGCAATTTTTTCGCTTCCTCCTCATCAAATTGTTCTTGAGCGCGTTCAACCAATGACACAACATCCCCCATACCGAGGATTCTGTCCGCCATTCGTTTTGGATAGAACACATCGAGCGCATCCATCTTCTCACCTGTACCGACAAACTTGATTGGTTTTTCAACGATTGCTTTGATCGAAATCGCAGCACCACCGCGTGTATCCCCATCCAATTTTGTGAGAACAACTCCGTCAAAATTAATTCGATCGTTGAATGCTTTTGCTGTATTCACGGCATCTTGCCCCGTCATTGCATCGACTACGAACAAGGTTTCCGTAGGCTGAATTGCTTGTTTTACACGCACAATTTCATCCATCATTTGTTCATCAATCGCCAAACGACCAGCCGTATCGACAATCACAACATTGAATCCTTTGCTGCGTGCATGCTGAACCGCAGCTTGAGCAATGCGCACTGGATCTTTTTCTTCTTTGTTTGAAAACACCTCTATTCCGAGTTGTTCACCAAGCACGTGCAACTGATCAATCGCCGCTGGACGATACACATCACACGCCACGAGCAATACATTTTTCCCCTTTTTTGTTTTGAGGTAGTTTGCAAGTTTACCCGAAAACGTCGTTTTTCCAGAACCTTGGAGTCCAGACATCAAGACGATTCCTGGATTCCCTTTCACATTGATTTCAGCCTCATTGCCACCCATGAGTTCAACGAGCTCCTCATGACAGATTTTAATCATCAACTGGCCTGGAGAAACTGCGGTAAGCACATTTCGTCCAAGGGCTTTTTCTTTGACCGTTGTGGTAAAATCTTTCGCCGTTTTAAAATTCACATCGGCATCAAGCAAGGCACGACGCACTTCCTTCAGTGTTTCTGCAACATTGATCTCAGTGATCTGCCCCTGCCCTTTTAATACCTTGAACGCGCGTTCAAATTTGTCCGTTAGATTTTCAAACATTGGATTCGGATTTTACGGGTGCAAAGGTAAGAAAATGATTGTCCGTTGTCAAACCGAATTAACAGAAACAGTTTTCTACTTATTTCTTTCATTTCAAGCCTGCATGTTTATCTTTGGAGAACACTTAACACTGCTTATGTCAATTTTTCGTAGAAAAAGCATCGAACGAATTACCCAGGATGCTGCAAACGACCAGGGACATTCCGTTGGACTCAACAAGGTCCTTGGGAAATGGGACCTTACCTTTATGGGGATTGCCGCCATCATTGGCGCGGGGAGTTTCAGTTCCATGGGTACGGCATGTGCTTCAGGAGGACCTGGCGTGGTTGTTTTGTTTGTCATTTGTGGGATTGCCTGCGGATTTACCGCATTGTGCTACAGCGAATTCGCCAGCCGCATCCCCGTGAGCGGAAGTGCCTATACCTATGCGTATGCTTCATTTGGAGAAATGATTGCTTGGGTCATTGGTTGGGCCTTACTTCTCGAATACTCCATTGGAAACATATATGTTGCCTTTTCATGGTCGGACTATTTCACCAATTTGCTGGAGAATTTTCACCTTCACATGCCCGATTGGATGACCATTTCATACGCTGAGGCAAAGAAAACCTTAGCAGATTCAGCCGAAGCCAAAGCAGCATGGAAAAATGCGCCGATGCTTGGTTCCTTGCGCCTGATCTTCGATTTCCCTGCCCTGCTCATTAACTTTTTGATTACATGGCTGGTGTATGTCGGAGTCAAAGAAAGTAGAAACATTTCGAACGTCATGGTATTCATCAAACTTATTGTCGTCTTGATGGTCATCCTCGTTGGAGCATTTTACATTGATCCCGCCAATTGGTTTCCGAAAAGTGAAATCGGTGAAGGACATTCCTTCATGCCAAATGGATTTTCAGGAGTCATGGCAGGAGTTGCATCTGTGTTTTTTGCCTACATCGGTTTTGATGCCGTATCTACCATGGCTGAAGAAAGCAAAGATCCTCAGCGTGATTTACCAAAAGGCATGATTTATTCATTGGTCATTTGCACGGTGATTTATATCTTGCTTTCACTCGTGCTCACAGGCATGGTCAACTACAAATCATTGAATGTTGGCGACCCATTGGCGGAAGTGTTCTCCTTGCATCATGTGGGCTGGATGGGCTTCTTCATCTCCATTTGTGCTGTTGCCGCGATGACCAGTGTCATTCTCGTCTTTCAACTCGGACAACCGCGTATCTGGATGACCATGAGCCGCGATGGACTTTTACCGAAGAAATTTCAGACCATACACCCGAAGCACAAAACACCGTCTTTTGCCACCATCGTTACTGGATTGGTCGTAGGTGTTCCAATTCTGTTCACAGAACGAAACTTTGTCCTTGACTTTACCAGCATCGGAACTTTATTTGCCTTTGTACTGGTCTGTGGGGGTGTATTGCTACTCCCAAGAAAGGAAAAAATAGCAGGGAAATTTCACTTGCCTCACATTGACTCACAACTCATCTTTCCTGCTTTGGTCATTGGAGCTTTTTCTGTCGCCTACTTCGTTTTTCCCGGTTATTTCCAAGATTTAGTTGACTTTAGTAAACCCAAAGAAAACTTGACATTTCAAATTTCATCCATCATCTTTTGGATCATTCTTCCAATTTTAGCCGTTTTTGCTGTGTTGAAAAAGTGGTCACTTATTCCACTGCTCGGACTTTCAACGTGCCTGTACTTACTCACAGGAATGAGCGCCCCCAATTGGTTTTGGTTCGTCGTGTGGTTCGGAATCGGACTTGTCATTTATTTCTTGTATGGCTATAAACGCAGTCGCTTGGCCCTCGAAGAAAAGTCACTGGATAGAATGAACTGATTTGGAATTTGGTCCCTTCGGGAATGACGAATGACTTAAAAAAATTACGAGTTATTCGCTCTATTTTCGGTCCCACTCAGATTTTACCGGGAATCCAAGAATTTCAAGCATTCAAAAACTCGTAACTCGTAACTCCAATTTCGTCCTTTGTCCTTCGAAGCTCAAAGAGCGAAGAAGTGTTCTTTGTCCCTACGTCCCTTGTCAATTACTTATAAAATTTCGTAAGTTTGATAAAAATTAAACCTAATCCTATGAAATACACATTTCTACTCTTATCGTGCATTTTCGGTGTTTCTGCAAAGGCACAATTCACCCAGTCCAATGAGGCCAATGTTGGACAAAACAGCTTGATGTTCTTCTGTGACTCTTCCGTTTCCAGTTATGCCCCTATTACAGGAGCCGGCGTGACGTGGGATTACAGTCAACTACTTGGTTATTACGGTCAAACAAGGGATTTACAGGTAATTGATGCAACGACATCTACCTTCAACACCATTTTCACGACCTCAATAAAAGGGCTTAAAGTTCAAAATGCCATTACCAACTTCTTCAATTCAACGTCTAGCGAACGTACTTCTCAAGGATTTGTCTATGAAGAACCAACATTGGGTGTCTTAACGGCTGATTTTAGTGTCAACAACGAAAAAATGATGACCTATCCCTATGCTATTGGGAATAGTTTAACAGATACGTTTGACGGGACACTTTCATTTACTTATGCTGGACAACCACAAAATCCAGTGTGTACCGGTACTATTTTTACTACTGTTGACGGACAAGGAACTTTGCTTTTGCCGGGTGGAACAAGCATCAGTAATGTATTGCGGTACCGCACCACTGACTCCATTTTTGCTAGTGTGAATTTTTTAGGAAACATTTTGCCGATTGAACTCATTCGCAATCAATACGAATACTATGACCTTGCCAACAGTTCATTGCCTGTTTTCATGTATACCAGAGTGATCATTCAAGCGCAAGGAGGTACAACTCCATTGAACAAACAAACCATCGTGTTGAGTTCTGTGCTTCCAACTGCCTTTGTTGGCTTGGAAAACAATTCGTTGAGCAATTTAAACATGTTCCCAAATCCAAGTGAAGGAAATATCCGATTCTCGGGAATCACAGGGGTTGCGTGCATTGAGATCATTGACTTAAGCGGTAAAAAAGTACTTACCCAAGCAAATGTTTTGAATGACACTGAAATTTCTACAGAAGCCCTAGAGAAAGGGATGTATACTGTTTTGGTGCACGACGCAGCAGGAAGTCACCCAATGGCGCTTTCTATCCGTTAATCTGCAGAGATAAAATTCAAAAGGTCATCGATTGGTGGCCTTTTTTTATGCCCTTTCGTTTTCGCATGTTACATTTGTACAACAACACGCTTATTCCCACAAACAGGATTTTATGAAGCATTACATACTCTTGGTTTTCTTTTTGCCTCTATTCATTCAAGCACAAGTCAACGAGGGATTGACAGCCGAGGAGCGCGCTTATCTCTTTCATGTGGTGCGAAAAAGTCCGATTTTAGAGAATAACATTGGGCGATATTTCGACTATAAAGGTCCTGACATACGCTTTGCCAATAAGGACATCAATTACGATTCTGTTGAAATCGTCATCATGAATCAACCTGATTTATTGATCATTCGCCGAGAAGAAATCGCCAAGTCGCCCAAAGGAATATTGGCAGAGGCCGCAAATAAAATGGCCATTTGGGAGTTGAACTGCATGCTTCAGGCCAAGCGCGGGAGTGACGATGAATTGATTCCATTCAAAGACAAGTTCAAGCGTTTTGAAAATATACTTGTAGCCGCACTTCCCCCTTCTGCACTTAAAGTAGAAGACGGCATTGCCTACCCACACCCAAAATTGTATAATGTTTTAAACCCAAGCTTATCCTTGGACGACAAAACGGCCATGGTTGAAACCTTTCGTTTTCTGAACACAAATGATCAATGGGTAACCTTGTCAGCCATGAATAAAGCGATCAATGCCTATGTTCAAGACAGATCACTAGAAATTTTCAGACTCCTTGGGGGTGTTGCCGATACCTATCAAAACGTACTGGTCGCCGCGGGAGATGGAAGTTCGACCACTGGATTATTGGAAGAACGAGAAAAAGATGAAAAAGGCCGTTGGAACAAAGGATTACCAAAAGCCGTTGGACTTTTTCCTTACCAACTTCAAGTGACACCTGCAGCACCTAAAAAAGACCAGGAAATCATTTCGCTATTGGCTACAACAACAGATTTGAAGACAATTGGCAATGGCCGAGAAACCAATGTTCATTTGGATGTTTGGGGCTACAATTCAAAAAAACAAACAACGGTTGTTATCGAACGAAATGGCATTTCCTACCATCTATTTGGGGCCGGAGACACACGCTTTTTGTCGCCCGACTCGACCTTTTCTGAAGGCGCGACCTTTCAAAGCATCATCAATGATTTGGAATTTAACCGCATCGCCAAGCTTCATGATATGATTTTCGGGAAACGTGGTTTCGACTATTGGATTGATTACAACCAAAAGAAAAAAGACGAAGTAGAATTAAAGATTGAAATCAATGAAAAGAACTTTTCTGATCTTACCTTACGTCCAATTATAACCAAAAATAAACCATCGCGTAAAGTCCGAAAGGAGAAAAAAAGACAACAAAAGAACCACACTCAAGACGATAAAATTCCAGACACCACTGTAGACGGTGGCAAAAAACAAAAGGGAAAATCTCAAAATGACATCGTCTACTTGTATACACTTTATGAAGCGTATAAAAAGAAGATCGCGGACCTTGAGCTCCAACGTGCAGAAGCCCTTGCGTTAATGGAGAAATACCAATCGCGACTTAGTGCTTTCAAGCAGTTGATGGGACTAAATTGGGCAACTTACACTGAAAATGAAGGACTGTACACTTTCTCTGATTCCAGCACTTTTGACATGTACACCCAGGAATTCATCTTCCCACCTAAACAACAAGAAGAAGACTTTGAATTGCGTTTGATTGCCATTCCAGAGACTTGTTTATCAGAACAAGCCGATGAAGTGATGCTACACATCAATGTGACGGATGCTGAACCTTTGTATGATGCCCGTTTGCAAGTTGAGCTCATGAACCAATTCAGCTCAGACAAATGGGATTTGAATCGCAAGCTTTTAACGAATCAGGATAGTGTAGCACTGATGCTATTTTTTGAGGGGTTATTGGATAAAGACAGGCCCTTTTCGATTGTTGCAAGAGGTCAGGGTGTTGGTGAATGGAATGGTTTGCGCGTTATAAAAGCCAATCATCCGGCTGAGGCGCTTGAAGCCGCAAAGCAATTTCAACACGACGACCCAGAGATGCTTCGCCTGCGCAGGTCAGAAGTATATGTTTTCTTAGAAAGAGAAATTCGCTTAGAAGTAAACTCCTATACTGACCCAAGAAATTCCAATATTGAGCTTATAACCCCAGAGATGCAGAAGGCCCTGAGCGCCTATGGCTTGTCGAAAAATGACCTGTTAAGCGCCTACCGTACGGCCAACATCATGCGAAAAATGAAAGAGGAAATCAATGTCTTGGCAGGGACTTATTTGGACCGTGAAAAAGCGCGCATCGTCATTGATAGATTCAATAAAGAGTGGTCACGTGCACGCATTTCCGTTGGACCAACATCCTTTAAGCTGAGTGACATCCCTCTTTAATGTAGGTGTTTAGGTAAAATACTCGTCTGGAAAATTGACTAGAAAAGCTTTTTCAGAGGCCCGGGTTAATGCGGTATAAAGCCATCGATAGTATTCTGTATTGATCGATTCCTCATCCACATATCCTTGATCAATAAACACATGTGCCCATTGTCCTCCTTGTGATTTATGGCAGGTTACGGCATAGGCATATTTGACTTGAAGTGCATTAAAGTATGGGTCCTTTAGAATCAGTTGATAGCGTTTTCTTTTATTTTTCTCGTGCATGTAATCTTGTTCAACAGCAAAAAAGAGTTCCTTCATTCTTGATCTTGTCAGTGAAGGCCCCTCTGTTTGAAGTGCTTCAGTCAGTACGAGCAACTCCATTTCATCCACAGTTGAAAAATCTGTAAAACGAACAATAATTTTAGCAAACTCAAACCCGTACATTGTTTCATAACCGCGAACACGAACCACTTTCATCATTTCACCGTTGGCAATGAAACCCATACTCGACTGTTCATCGACCCAGAAGTAATTGTTCTTTACCGCCATCAATGAATCTCCGGAACAAAGCTGCTCCTCGTACCACAAAATGCGCGCACGGATTTGATTATTGTACAAGTTGGCCCGTTTGTTTGACCGTGTTATGATGATGGTCTCTTCCGAACCCGCATCATCGTACGAACGTTCCAATTGATCTTGTAACTCATCCCCTGGCAAGCGAATCAAGTCACCACCTGGAATACATTCAAAATGAGGTTTGCCTTCAGAAATACTCCGGAGAAGTGTGGCATTTGCCAAAATCGAAGATGCTTGTTCTTGTCGAAGCACCTTAGTCAATGAATACTCCACGACAGACAATCGAGGATAGTTCTGTTTTAAATACGGTGCATCCAATGCGGGGGATTGATCGCTTCCGACCGGTGGTAACTGTCCCACATCACCCAATACAATCAAGCGACAACCCGCTCCAGCATAGACGTATTCGAAGAGGTCATCCAACAAATCACGTGAACCAATGGTTCCATCAGAAAGCAATGAATGATCACCGATCATGGAAGCCTCATCTACAATAAATACCGTGTTTCTATGAAGGTTTGGAGAAAGTTCCATTTTCGAATAATCGTCCCCCCCATCCTTTCTTCGATAGATCTGCTTGTGAATGGTAAGTGCATCCTTTTGTGATTTTGACGCAAAAACTTTTGCTGCACGACCTGTAGGCGCTAAGAGTTTTGATTTCAATTTAAAATGCTCCAGTGTTTTCACAAAAGCTCCAAGAACACTTGTTTTACCTGTTCCTGCATAACCGCGAAGCACAAACAATGGATATGGATGCTTGATACGCATAAACGCCTCAAGATGAGCGAATAATACACCTTGATCCGGGGTTGGTTCCAGACCAAAAAAAGCGCCAATGCGCCTTCTAAATTCCGACATTTCGCCATTTTCATTCACTATACGAAAGTAGAGATAAATCGCTCTCATTTATGAGATTGTTAATGATTAAAAAAAACCTGATTCCATGAAGGTGGATAGGTAAAAAATTGTAGTTTTGTGAAGCTTAAAACGAAAATTACGCAATATGAATACTGGCAATGCATCACTTTTAATGAAGAAATTATCGGTTCCGGTTTTATTTCTTATTTTGGGTTTCCTTCTAATTTTTGCTGGCGTGCAGCAAAAACAAGACAATATGTTCATGGTCTCAGCTGTCTTGATGTTCTTGGGCAGTATTCTAAGTTTGCTTTACAGTTGGGGTAATTTGAAGTCTAACATTTTGTACATCATTGGAGTTGCTGCGGGTATTATCGCAATGGTAACCTTGTATCTTTCTTGGAAAAGTGTTGATGATACAGCGACATATACAGCTAATTACAATCTTTGTCGTGGCAAAGCCATTCAAAACCTTACGGATATTCGTTATGCTCAGAAAGCGTATTCTGAAGTAAATGGAACGTATGCGAAAGATTGGGAAACTTTAGTGGAATTCGTAAAGAACGGAACAGTTCCTTACGTTGTTGCTGAAGGAAACATTCCTGCACGATTGATTACCACCGATGAGCGTGATTTCTTATACAAAGACAACAGGGCAATTGACAACAACATGTCAGAAAACGAAGCATACCGGCTTTCAAAATCTCCTATTTGTCCGGAAGACTTGAAAGGTTTTAGACGCGATACCATTCAAGTTTCATTGATCGAAACAAAGTTCAAGAACAAGTCTTACTCAGATAGCCGCAAAGTCGCTGGTTTTGGTAAATTCAGCGCTGATTCCCTTCCATACATCCCTTTTACAGGTGGTAAAAAAATGTGGAAGTTGAGCGTGAAAGATTCAGTGAAAGTTGGTGAGGATTACTTCCCAGCCATCAATGTTTCTGGTGTTATGCCATTTGCTAAAATTGAAGGAACGAAAGCCGAGTCTTTATTCTTTGGAAAGATTACAACCAATGAGACTGCGGGATCTTGGGAGGATGAATAATCTACCCCTGTGAAAGTTTTATCCATTGAATTATCGGATCTAAGTATCCGGACTATCTTTATAGAAAACGACCAGCAAAAAGTTGTTGAAGAGAATTTTACGGACCGACAAGAACATCGTATAAAGGAACAATTACGCGACTTTTTTGATAAAACGGGACTTAAATTGGCCCATTTTGATGAACACCTGGTGTCGTGGTCCGCACAGAAATCAACCCTGATTCCATCCAATGTGTTTTCCGAATCAACACCTGATGACTTGTATCGCTTGTGTTTTGGAAAACCTCTAGACTCAGGCACAATCGATTACAACCGTATCCCAGAGCACGGAATTGTGAATTTATTTTACTTGCCAAGCTGGGTAAAGAGTTTTTTTGTGCTCAATTTCCCTCGATCAATCATCCAACACGAAGGCACCCACCTGTTAAGAGGAATTCTTTCACATCAAGCATTTCGCTTAAAAGCCAACTTACTTATTTATCCCGGCTATTTTTTATTGACTTTAGTAAAGGAAAATAAACTACTCTTCTATTCGCAATTCGATCAGAACTCCCCAGAAGACATCGTCTATCACACCTTATTCGTTCTTCAACAAAAAGAGTTAATGGAAGAACAACTGCGCATAGAAATCTGCAATGGAGTGGGCATAGACTATGGCACTTGTAACGAAGTTATCTTGAACTTGAACAAAATTGCTTCATTGCAAGCTACAGAAATCTCCTATTCGGACGAACTCATTCAGAAATCTATTTTATTGTGCGTATAGTTAGCGGAATACTCAAGGCAAGACGTTTTTCAGCACCGAAAAATTTCCCTTCTCGTCCAACAACTGATTTCGCAAAAGAAGGCTTATTCAACATGCTCGAACACCAAATGAGCTTGTTTGACCTAGAAATACTCGACCTCTGCGCAGGAACAGGGAATATCTCCTTTGAGTTTCTTTCTCGAGAAGCAGGAAATGTGACCGCTGTGGATTCGAATGACCGTTGTGTGGCCTTTATACGAAAAACGGCGGCTGAATTTGGCATTGGTGATCACATGCAAACCATTCGTGCAGATATTCAACAATTTGTCGGACGAACAGAACGACATTACGACTTGATTTTTGTAGATCCACCCTACAAATACGATGGATATGTGCAGCTCATTGAAAAAATAATCGAACGTGAGATCCTGAATGAAAATGGAACTTTAATCGTTGAACACGGCAAAGAAACCAATCTGAGTAACACGCTAGGTTATCAATTTACCCGAAACTATGGCAATGTTTACTTCAGTTTTATCAAAAGGACTTCTTAAATTAGAGGAATGATGAAAAAAATTGGGCTCTTCCCTGGATCATTTGATCCTTTTACAAAAGGGCATGAAGTTATTGTTCTACAAGCACTTGATCTTTTTGACGAGGTAATCATTGGTATTGGAGTAAATAGCTCCAAAACGTATTGTTTTCAACTCGAGCAACGCATACGACACATCGAATCCTTATTCAAAGAGCATCCAAATGTCCGAGTGGCCTCTTATCAGGTGCTGACCGTCAATTTCGCGAAAGAAATTGGCGCTAGT
The DNA here is from genome assembly GCA_943327315.2 of Chitinophaga pinensis. Taxonomy (GTDB): domain Bacteria; phylum Bacteroidota; class Bacteroidia; order Flavobacteriales_D; family Crocinitomicaceae; genus M0103. Next base: position 10,846 of record CALPWQ020000007.1, on the reverse strand, counting down.
CATATCATCCGTGGCCTGCGCGATTCAAAAGACTTTGAGTACGAGCGGTCAATCGCGCATATGAATGGCATGTTGAGTGGTATAGATACCGTATTCTTCCTTACCGATCAAGCATATTCTGCGGTGAACGCAACGATTGTCAGAGAGATCTACCGAAATCATGGAGATATTTCTCACTTTGTAACCAATGCTGCGCTTCTCGTTTAATTCTTTGGCATAGTAAATGAGCATGCGCGCTCACAAAAAATATACGCGATGAACCATAGAGCTTTACTCCTTTTGATGATCTTGATGGCACACCCATCATTCAGTCAAGTGAAAGCGTCGGCCAAAAGCATGGTTACGGTAAGTGGTTACGCCCCAAAATATGTGGGACAAACAATTTCAATCATGCAGATTGAAGATTACTTCAGCATGAAAGAAAGCCCACTTGGAGCAGCAACAGTTGCCAACGACAGCACATTCAGCATTAGTTTCTTCGTGGATGATATTCAAAAAGTGATTGTTCGAGCTGCGAAAAACCGCAGCTTCATGTATATCCAACCCAATGCGACTTACGATATTTTCGTCCCCGACAAAGACCCCTATGAGGCCTATCGACCAAATGGAAATCTAATCGAGCTGAGTTTCTTTGGAATGGACAGCACAGATATCAATTACAAAATCCTTCAATTTCAGCGGTGGTCGGATGAATATATGAGCTCAATTTACTATTTGAAAAGTGCCAAACCATTGGAATTTGGAAAGAAAATAGAAGAATTTAAATTGAATGCCGAACGTGTGTACGCCAAGGATACATGTAGTTTTTTCAAAACGTATGTAAAATTTTCCATTGCCTCCTTGGATAACATCCAATTTGTCGCCGAAAGGAATCGCTTTGAAAAACACGACTTTTACATAAAAAATGCTCCTGTATCGTACAAAAATGATGCGTATATGGAGTACATCAATTCTTTCTACGATAAGATGATGCCACGACTTTCAAGCGAAACAAATGCCTTGGTGTATTCCGCGGTGTTAAAAAGCAGTCCTGCACTCGTTATGCGTGCCTTAGGCACAGATTATACACTCATCAACTTGCGCATTCGAGAAATGGTCATGATAAAAATGCTGTCCGAAGAATTTTACGCCAAGGATTTGCCACAAACCAATATCATCACCATTCTAGATAGTTTATCGAAGCGTTGCTTGTTTGCTGGTAACACCAATATTGCAAAAAACATATTGACCCGTCTCACTGAACTGACAACGGGTGGAAAAGCACCTGATTTTGCTTTGCGCCCACTTGACGGCAGCTTACTGACTTTATCTTCCTTCACAGGCAAACACTTGTACCTGCATTTTATCGATCCTAAAAGCACCAAATGCACCAACGAAATCGGTCCCCTTTTACAAATTTATGAACGCTATAAGGACGATATTCAATTTTTAACGATTTATCCAACAGGCGAATATGATGCTAAACTTATGGAATCAACCATAAACACAATTCCATGGACAAAAATTAGCGTGGAAGCATCGAATGTGTTTTGGAAAAATTACAAGATTGAATCCCTCCCCCAGTACATCCTGATTGACGGATTTGGTTATGTTGTTTCAGCTCCGGCACTTGGTCCGCTGCCAAATGGTCAATATGAAACCATTGATCACATTTTCTTTTCCATTCGCAAGGCAAAGAAGATGGATGAAGAACGCCGTTAAGCTTTCTTCCAGAAATAGCCAAAATAAATTCCAGTTACTCCTCCAGCAATGTGAGCGAAATGCGAAATCTTGTCATCCTGAAATGACGCTAGAACTTCTTGTCCTAGGTACAGCAGAGTAACAAGAATGAAAGTGATCGGTATTTCATTCTCTTTGATGTGCATTAATGAAGACAAAATGATGAACATAAATGCAATACCACTTGCACCGAGTAAACCGATATCCCAAAAGGCGATGTGAAGAATGGCCGTAAGCAAACATGTGATCAACGAGAATGTGAACAGTCGTTTCCAACCATATTTATTTTCTAAGATGGGACCGAGCAATAAAATGATTGAAAAATTGCCCAATAAGTGCTGAAAATTAGCATGTGATAGCGGGTAAGCAATCAATCCCACATACCATTCCCACTGGCCTAGTTGCATCGTTCCTTGCAGGACCAACGCATCATTCAAGTCATTATTTCCTCCGGAGATGAGGAATATGAGAAGTGCCAAAATGGCAAAGTAGATGGTGAAAGGCGCGTTAAATGTAATCTTCATTGTTTATTGCTTTGACGCAAAGATAATTCGTTCCATAGAAAATGGTTAATTTTAGGGCATTCAGCACAAAAATTATGCGATTCAATCTATCCGAAATAAATGAGTTAATTCGTTCAAGAAGGACAATTTACCCCGAACAATTCAGCAGCAGAAAAGTACATCGAGAGCAGATTGAAGTCATCTTGAACAATGCCCTTTGGGCACCAACGCATGGAAATACGCAACCTTGGCGCTTCAAAGTTTTTACCGAAGAGGGATTGAACACCCTTTCAGGATTTTTGGGTAAAACATATTTGGCCATAACACCTGAAGACAAGCAAAACGACATGAAGCTGGCCAAAATGTTAAAAAGACCATTGCTATCCTCAGTGGTGGTTGCTGTTTGCATGGAACGTCAAGCGGAAGAGAAAATTCTAGAAATTGAAGAAATTGAAGCAGTTGCTTGTTCAGTCCAAAACATGCACCTCACATGCACCGCCTATGGACTTGGTGGATTTTGGTCAACGCCAAAACTTATTTATCACCCCTTAACAAACGAATTTCTTGGCCTTGGCGAAAAAGACAAGTGCCTCGGCCTATTCTACATTGGATATCCAGAAATTGAATGGCCCAAGGCGCACCGCAAACCATTAGAATATATTACCGAATGGATCGTTAAATAGACACTATTTTAGCAGAATGACCATCTCCATAAATTCATGCATAAGCCTTTTCGCTCTGAAGAAAATTTCAGCAATTCTGTTGTTGACGATGCTGATGGTGAATGGGAATTTTCTGCAGGCACAAGATGAATTTGATGAAGAACTAGACAAAAAAGAACGCTTTCCCTCCTACTTCGGAGTTCAAGTGCGCACATTATTCCCCACTCAATTTATTGGTCAATCCGAACTCACCTTAGGTAAAAATGGATTTTCGACAACCCTTCAACAAAGCATAGGGTATTCGTTTGGTGCAACCGTGCGTGCGGGACTAACCAAGCTTTTGGCCTTTGAAACAGGAATCAACTACACACAGCGCGAATTCAATGTCTCCATGGAAGTTCCCGATTCGAACATTTATGCCACCAATCATTTGACCTTCATTTCGTACGATGTTCCCCTCAATGCATTGGTTTATATCCAAATGGGGAAACAATTCTACATGAATGCTTCTTTGGGATTTGCGTTAACCTTTAAACCAACGGATGTCGGTATTTTGACCAAGCCAGGAGGATCGAATTTGTTTTACCACACGGGATTCGTCATGCGCAAAGCAGGATTTGATATCAATGCTAACATTGGGGTTGAGTACCGCACCAAGAAATCTGGGTTTTTCTACATTGGGGGATCAGCTAGAGTGCCACTCGCTCCTCTTTTTCAGCTCATTGCGCAATACAAATACCAAGGCATTAAGACTACCGTATCTGGCAATGTTGACGGTAGTTATCTCTCGATTGATGTAAAATATTTCTTTCCAAACATCAGAAATCGCGGGACCCAATTTACTCATGGACCAATACTTTAACATCCTTCAGGCATGAATCTAGCACTACAAGAGCTCATTGATCATTTGGAACTTCTTCCTCACCCAGAAGGTGGGTATTACAAAGAAACTTTTCGTTCACCTGGAACTACTCCCAATGGGGATCGAAATTTGATGACCGCCATTTACTTCTTATTGACTTCCGCAGATGTTTCTCGTTTTCACCGCATCATTGGGGATGAGCTTTGGTTTCATCACTCGGGAAGTCCACTAGTTGTACATACATTAGACGAGAACGGACATACCGAACATCTACTTGGTTCAGACCTTTCAAAAGGACAAGTACCGCAACTGATGGTCCCATCAGGAAAGATCTTTGGGTCCGCCATTGTAGAAAAGGATTCTTATGCACTTGTGTCTTGCACTGTGGCACCTGGATTCGACTTTCGCGACTTTGAACTTTTCAAAAAAGAAGAATTATTGCCGCTATACCCTGAGCACGAGGCGATTATTTCCCGCTTGACTTAAGCAATTCTTCTTCCTGAATCAAGGCAATCCACAAGGTTATTTTTCCATAATCCATACGAGGCCAAATGGGTCTGATGGTGCCGTTGACCGCTGCGATGTTCAAATAATCACCAAAGAACACTTCCTGATCTGGAATAAATGATTCATCTGAGATCCGGTGATCGGTAAATGTCATCCCCCCGTCCCTAGAAACAGAGAGATAAACATCTGTTTGATTGTCCTTATAATGGCGGCGGTCGTAGTATACAAAATAGAGATTGCCATTCGACTGGTCCACACACATCCATGTAAAAAACTGATGCGTTTTTGTTGTATCCTGATTGACTTTTCTTGGATCAGACCAGGACTTACCGTCATCCTCAGATACTGACAACCAAACGTCCGTGTTGTTGTATCCATTTTTTTGATCGCACCAATTCAGGTACAAATTTCCTCGATTGGGTCCATGACTCAAATCACATTGGAGGATTGGAAGCCCATTGGCTCTGTACATTCCAGGAATGGTCATTTCCCATCCACCATGATGAACATGTAAAATTTGCTCTTCTGGGAGCCACGTTCTACCCCTGTCCAATGACCGTTGAAAAACAAGACCTTTAGGACCTGTCCAGGTCACATAAATTTCACCGTTTGGTCCAACGGCTGGAACAGCGCCTTCAACCGTATAATCGCCATCTTGACAATCCCCTGCAAATTTAGAAATGCGCAGAGGGTCACTCCATGTTTTTCCTTGATCGGAAGATTTCGAGAACATAATGCGGGAAGAATCTCTTGGTTCACGGGAATCATACGCATCGAATTGTGTCCAGGTCATGAAAATGTCATTTGTCTGGGGATCGAGTGCTACCCAATGTTTGTCCTGCGCTTTGGTGCCATTTGGTTTCGGGAAAGAACCTTGATTGAATTTACCGCTTACTGATTCTGCCGACTGACAAACGATGCGATCAATCCAAGATGCTTTTTTGTAGTTACTGAGGTGAAAGTAATAGATCCTACCTGTGGTGTCAAACAAAAGAACTGGATCGCCCCATACCCCATATTTGCTAGACATTGAGGAACTTTTCCATGTGATTCCTGCATCCGTGGAATAATAATAGGCATTCATAATGCTGCCAGCCGCCATAATCGAAGAATTCTTGGGGTCAATGGCGATCGCAGGTTCACATAAGCCGCTGATGACATTTGTCACCCCTGTATTTTTCAGTTGAACATTCGGGAATTGCGATTGTGCAAAAGATAAAAATGGAATAAACCCGAGTAAAAAGAGGAGTTGCTTCATATTAAATCGATCTAAACCAGTATTTACGCAACTTTTCACGATCCACCTGAGTGGAACCTTTAAAGGAGAATTGAGGTCGTTCAAACTCCGTCATCACAACAGTTAACTCCAAAAGAATTTGGTCGCGCGAAATCAATAATTTCATGTTTTCTCCTACCTCCAAGGACGATAAGAACGACTCAAGCGAACTTTGATCTACTCGGAAGCCATTGTAGCCAATGATTTCATCGTTCACGCTCAATCCGGCATTTTCAGCTGCCGAACCACTGCGCACCGACCGCACCGACAAGCGGCTACCATCTTGTTTTAAGCCCGCACCGAACGATGGTGTGGTAATTTTTCGAAAGCCAACATCCACACCTGCAGGACCGAAGTACTTTTCAAACGGAACCATTTCAGTACCGTACACATGGCGGTTGAAGAAATCGGTCATGTCAAGATCTAAAAATGCCGACAGCTCCGACTGAAACTCGTTATCAGAAAATCCACGTTTCAACTTTGTATAATACTTGTCGTACAAAACACGCATAAAATGATCCAAGCATTTCTTGCCGTAATATTTATCGATAATCATGGCGTCTATAACCGCCGCAAGCATCGCTCCGCGGGAATAATAGGTCATCGTCGTGTTTGAACTGTTCTCGTTTGGACGATACGCTTTAATCCACGCATCGAAGCTTGCATGCGCTACAGCCTGAACCCTTGCACCCACAGAACCTTCGACATAATTCACAGTAGATTCCAGCTTTGATAGGTATTCATTTTCAGTGATGTAGCCTGCTCTTCGCATCAAAAGTTCGTCATAATACGACGTAAAGCCCTCCATTACCCACAGCAAGGTCGTATAATTCTCCTCATCGTAATTAAAAGGGCCGAGTTCAATTGGACGGATACGTTTCACATTCCACAGATGAAAATATTCATGTGCCACCAAGTTTAAAAAATCGAGATATGCCTTGCCTTGGTACGTCCAACGATTTACGCTAAGCGTGGTCGAATTGCAGTGTTCTAAACCACCTTGACCATCCACAACATTGTGAATAATGAAGGTGTATTCCTTGTTTGGATTTTGACCAAAAACATCCGTAGCGGCCTCCACAATTTTTGCCATGTCTTCTTGCAATTCGAAAACCGAATAATTGGCAATGCCATACATCGCAACGGTATGTTTAACACCTGCTGCCATAAACTCAAACACCTCCTGATTTCCAATTTCAATGGGACAATCGACAAGATGATCGTAATTATTAAACACAAATCTCTCTGAACCATCCGCCGTTACCCCTTCCCCCTTTCTTGGCAAGGCCGTGCTAATGGTATGAAACGCTGTATAAGGAAAAATTGTCAATTCACCCGAATGGCCCATATGTCCATCGACATACATAAACATTCCGCTGCCACTCACATAGCCATGTGTCAAGTCCAAAAAGCTTGTTCGAACAGACAATTCGAACGAATATACCTCGTAGGATACTCGAATTTTCTTGGCCTTTCCTGTTTTCAGTACCCACGCATTTTTTGCGTCCTTTTCTAAACGCCATTTCTTTCCTGTTTCATCCGTCGCATAGACCAGATCAACATGGCGGGAAAATTCACGCACCAAATAAGATCCTGGCGCCCAAACTGGCATTTTAATGTGTACTTCAGATTCCTTAAAATCCGACAATTCCATGACGACCTGAAAATAATGATTTTGTGGATTTGGCATCCGCAATTCATAGTGAACTGCTTGTGCCAATGTCGTGTTTGTCAACAAAAAAGTGACGCAAATAAATAGGATTTGTCTCATGATTTTAATTTACATGTCAAAGATACAATTTGCGATGAAAAGGGCTATATTTACTTGAAATTCAAAAGACATGAACCACTCCTTTTCCCTCACCATTTTGCTAATGCTCCTCGTTTCTTGTGAGCAAAAATCTACCCCATCTTCAAAAACAGATGATTCAAGCCTTCGAAATCGAATTGCTCAACTGGAAAAAGAGAATGAAGAAAAAGATTTAATGCTGAACACTTCCTTGGAATTCTACAATCAAATTAGATCCAATTTGGAGGCAATCGAACTAAAGCAGCAAGAAATCCGTGTACGCGCAAGTGATCCTGAACAAACAGAAAGCGATAGGGAATGGATCTTAAGTCAAATCAACTACATCAACTTTTTACGGATCGAAAACACTAAAAAAGCAACTCAATTGACGAAGCAGCTGAATGTGAAAGACAAAAAAATCAGTGAATTGGAAACGATGATGCATGATTTAATTCAAACCATGGATGCCAAAGAATTCCAAATTGCTGAATTTCAACAAGAATTAAGTTCAATGAACCATTCCTATTCTCGACTTTTTGATGCTTATCGTCAAAAAGATGACTTGGCAGAAACACTTAAAGACGAGATCAACACCGCATATTATTCCTACGGAACGGAAAAGGAACTCATTAAAAATCAAGTGATTGAGCATAAAAAAGGATTCATAGGCATTGCCAAAAGCGTCCGTATTGCTGGAGATTTTAATGAGAAATACTTTTCGAAAATTGATATGCGAGAGGACAATGAAATCTTTGTTGAAGGATCGAAACCACAATTCATCACCGACCACCCATCCGATTCCTACACACTTGTGCCCTTTGGGAAAAACACAAAAATTCGCATCAAGGACCCACATGAATTTTGGAAAGTGTCGAAATATTTAGTGGTGCTTGTGAAGTAGGTTTAGCTATAGATGTTTGAATGAAAATTCACGCGTATTGAACTCCGATTCAAAGAGATGCGGATAATATTTCTGCATCTCCTCATTCATCAATTGAATCGGCACATCATCGAAGATCCCATAAAAATGGACATACTCCATAAATTTCCTTCCCTGATCAAACTCTTGAAATAACGAATCTGATTTGCCGTCCCAATCCAATGGCGACACTTTACTAAGGGCACAAATACGCTGATCAAAAGCAGGGGTACATTTTACCCAAGAGCCATTCACAAAAAGCTCTACAAAACCATGAAATACGATTTCATCACGCCGCAAGTAGGACGTTAATTTTTCAACGCCAATGTGATTGGTAACGATGGCATACCCCAATCTTGAGGGAATACCAAAACGTCGCGCACATGCTACAAGAACAGTTGATTTTTCCACGCACCAAGCGCGTTTTTTACCGAGTACATTTGATGCTTTCAAGCCCTCATTCGTCAAATCAAGGTGGTAAGGGTCGTAGAGAAAGGCATCACGCACATTGTAATACAAAGCCACAGCCAGTTCAGATTCAGGTAAGGTAGGATCGACGTGGGCTAGAAATGCATCAAAGTGTTCATGAGTATAATCCAGAAAAAATGTATCCTTCAGGTATGCGTCCATTATAGTGCGAAGTCTAATAAATTTTCTGCAATTTTAACCAAAGGATGGCACGCACACAAACAAGTTCAGGACAAAGGGCAAAACAAAGCCGAGAAAATTGGCTATTGCGCATCCTATTGGGCGAAAATGAGCCCGATGCTTATACTAAAATCACCTTTTACATACTGGTAACACTTGCTTCACTTTTTCTGGTTTGGAATACCGTTGGATATGTTGCATTGACCTTTCAACATTTGATTCACGTGCATCGTCATGTTGCCATCGACACCATATTCGCCGAAAGGGGGGCAAAACTGGGTTTTTCCGCTGAAGAATTTACCTCAAGACTGACTACTCTTTTTGTCCTTAGCATTATGTGTTGGCTCATTGTTCTCAGTTCTTTGGCACTGCTTTGGCGAAAGAAAACAAGCTATTTCCCGCTTTTGATTGCTGGGGTGGTCATCTACGTCGGTATGTTGTTTTTTTATTTGGGATACGATTACTTCAGAACCGACACGAGTACGTTTGACAAAATCTCCCTCATTGTGATTTTTGTCATGTCCACCCTCCATTACTTCATTTTAAAGAAAGAACAATCTGGAGAAGGACTTAGTTTTTTTGGTGAAGATGACGACTAAGTCCCACAACAGTGTGCTCATTTTCCGGAAGAATAATTTGGGCCTTTTGGTAAATTTCCTCTCGCTGAATCATGCGGTATTGAATCGCTTCGCGCAATTCATCATCACTCAAGCCAGCAATGAGTGGGCGGTGTTCGCGCTCGTTTTTCAATCGCGAAAACAGCGTCTCATTGCTGCAATGAAGATAAACTGTAGTACCTAAAGCATTCAGCACAGTCATTTGATCGTTGTAACAGGGCGTTCCTCCACCAGTGGCTAAGACAAAGGATTCCTGAGTATCAAAATTTTTCAAGTATTCTTGTTCCAAATCCCTGAAATAATCTTCCCCGTATTGTTCAAAAATCTGACCTATACTCATTCCGGTTTGTTGCTCAATATCTGAATCTGAGTTGATAAACCGAATGTTGAGCGATTCAGCAAGCGCTTTACCGAGTAGGGTTTTCCCCGACCCCATATAACCAATGAGAATAATTCTTTCCATGAGTTAAAAATACGATTTTCATTGGATTGATCTAATTTGCACACGCCCAACAAATTGCTATTTTTACAAAAAAAAAGTTATGTCAGAAAGAGATATTGAAAAGAGTTACACGAAGGAGGAATTCGTTGACAAATTGCGTCGTTTGGCGGATAGCATCGAGCAAGGAGAGAATTTCCGCATTTCAATTGCTGGAGAGGCGATTTATGTGCCCGACAGAGCCGAATTTACGATTGAGCACGAGCGCGGTGATGGAGAAAACGAAATCGAATTTCAAATCAAGTGGAAAGACGCGTAAGCATCTCGCCGCAAAGATTTTGAAGTCAAAGGATAGGAAAAGAGTTCGATGAATCACTGCTTAAAGTCAAAAAAAAGTGATTATCGCTTGATAAACTAAATTATACGACTATCTTTGCACCCGCGAAAGCGATGATTCGGTAGCTCAGCTGGTAGAGCAATACACTTTTAATGTATGGGTCCTGGGTTCGAATCCCAGCCGGATCACTCTGATAAAAGCACTGTTCGTAGGACGGTGCTTTTTTAGTTCAACCGCGAACCAAGCGACGCAGGAGCTTGAGTGAGCAGTTGAACTAAAAAAGCACCAACGAGCGCAGCGAGTAGTGCTTTTATCCATTGCACGTCGATCGGTTGGGCTCATGCAATAATCCCAGAGGAATCAGAGTGAGAGCGGGTGCGAGAGCGAAGAATCAAACCCGTGAGCGTAGCGAGTAATATCTCCAACGAGCGTAGCGAGTAATATCTCCAACGAGCGTAGCGAGTAATATCTTAATCAACTCCATGAAACCAAATGTTCGACCCCGATGGGGTCGTGATCCAATCTCAACATCAATTTCAACAGATATATGACCCCGATGGGGTCTTTT
>CALPWQ020000006.1 GCA_943327315.2 Chitinophaga pinensis | reverse complement strand
CTCTACGACATTTGGTTCATGTCCAGCAAACAGTCACTGGGGAGTAACGGATTGGGACCTTGGGGTAACCGAAGGAGGTTCGTCAGGATCACCTTTGTATGACCAAAATCACCGCATCATCGGTCAGTTGCACGGGGGAGCTTCTGCCTGTGGTGGAGCATCTCTTTCGGATGAATACGGAAAAGTTTCTGTGTCTTGGAATCCGGCAGGAAGCGCAAATAGTGGTCAATTGAAATTCTGGCTTGATCCAAGCAACTCAGGTGCTGGATTTGTGAACGGTTACGACCCAGCTGGAGCTGTAGCAGTCGCACTTGATGGTGGACTTTCGAATCTTGCCGTGACAGAAACACAATTGTGTGGGGGAACATTTGAACCAACGATGACCATTTCCAACGGTGGAACGACGACACTAACATCTGCAACAATTACGTACACCATTGACGGTGGGGCAGCACAAACCTACAACTGGTCTGGATCATTGGCGCAATACCAAACACAAACCATTACCTTGCCTTCTCTTGCTCTTGCTCCTGGCGCACATACCTTCAATGCTACTTTAAGCAATCCAAATGCGGGAGTGGATGAAAACACGGTGAATAACAACACGAGCTATAGCTTTACCATCGATCCAATCGCGCAAACGGTTGGTTTCATTACCATCAATCTCCTTACGGATGATTATGCAGATGAATCTTACCTTGAAGTGCGCAACTCAAGTGGTGCTTTGGTGTGGTCTGAAGGAAATGAAAATGTCGCAGGGAACTTTGCAACAAACAACTCGCCTGCTCCAACAGACGCGACAAATCCTTTAGTAAACAACACACAATACAACTGGAACGTGCCGTTAACGGCTGTTGACTGCTATACCTTTGGAATCTACGATTACTACGGTGATGGGGTTGCTGCTTCGCAATGGGGCGGAACGGATGGTGATTTGACTATTTCAAACAATACCAGCGTTCAGATCTTTGCTGTAGCAGCGGCTGACTTCGGTGGATCTGCAACGACAGTCATTAAAAACATCAACCCTTCTTCAGGATTGGAAACACTAGACAATACACAAGTAATCGTTTACCCAAATCCTGCGAAAGATCAATTGACGATTTCTGCTGGAATGAAGATGAATCGTATCGAATTTGTAAATGTGGCGGGGCAAACGATGTTCACTCAAATCGTAAACAACAACACAACGAACATACAATTGGCTGGAGTTTCTTCAGGCATGTACTTCGTGAAAATCTATGCTGAATCAGGAATTGTCGTGAAGCAAGTGATTGTGAAATAAGCTCACCTTGATAAAATGAAAAGTCCACTTCGGTGGACTTTTTTTATGTTTAGTATTTTATAAACACATTCTTTGGTTCAGTGAAGAAACGCAAGGCTTCCCATCCGCCTTCGCGTCCGACACCTGAGGATTTCACCCCTCCAAATGGCGTTCTTAAGTCGCGTACCAACCAAGCATTTACCCAAACAATGCCAGACTCAATCTGATCCGCCATGCGGTGAGCACGTTTTAAGTCGGATGTCCAAAGTGTTGCCGCCAAACCGTATTCTGTTGAATTGGCCATCATCAGCACCTCATCCTCTGTGTCAAAAGGCATAATCGTCACCACTGGTCCGAAAATCTCTTCTTGGTTGGTGCGGCAGTCATAGGCCAATCCTTCGATTACCGTTGGACGAACATAATACCCTTCATGATAAGGTGCAGGTAAGATCACACGTTCTCCACCTGTCAGCACTGTTCCGCCTTCTTCTTTTGCCAATTCGATATAGGAAAGCACTTTTTCCATGTGCGGCTTGGACACCAAAGCTCCCATGCGTGCTGCAGGATCTTGTGGAAAAGAAACAACCGTTTTACTGACCTTCTCCACAAAAGCAGCCTTGAATTTTTCATAGATTGGTCGCTCCACAAAGATGCGTGATCCACACAAACAGATTTGCCCTTGGTTTGCAAATGATGAGCGCAATGTGGTACTCAACATGTCATCAAAATCACAGTCAGCAAAGATGATGTTTGGATTTTTTCCTCCCAATTCGAGCGATAACTTCTTGAACATCGGAGCGGCAGTTCGTGCAATGTATTCCCCCGTTTTTGTGCCTCCCGTAAAGGATATGGCTTTGATTTTTGGATGTTTCACCATGGCATCACCTACCGATCCACCCAAGCCGTGAAGGATATTCAATACCCCATCCGGCATGCCTGCATCTTTACACACTTGTCCAAGTAAATATGCGGTATATGGCGTGATTTCAGATGGCTTTGCTACCACACAATTTCCTGCTGCCAATGCTGGTGCGATTTTCCATGAAAACAAGTACAAAGGCAAGTTCCAAGGTGAAATACACCCCACTATCCCGATGGGTTTACGCAAGGTATAGTTGATTCCCTCCCCCACCATATTGTGCGATTCAGAAGCAAAATGTTCAATGGCTGTGGCAAAAAAGTGAAAATTGGACACTGCTCGAGGAATATCCACATGAGCCGCCAAGGAAACAGGTTTTCCATTGTCACGCGATTCGGCCGCCACAAACTCATCCATTCGTGCTTCAATTCCTTTTGATACACGCATCATGACGGCCCCACGTTCTTCAATCGACATGGCTGACCACGCAGGAAAAGCCGCATCAGCCGCTTGAACCGCCAGCTCCACATCCCTATCATCCGAATTGGGAATCAAGCAATACACTTGACCCGTTGCCGGTTCGACATTATCGATGTATTGGCCGTTCGTTGGAGGACAATAAGCCCCATTGATGAAGTTCTGTATCTTTTCCATGTGGTAAAATCTATGGCGAATTTACATTGAAAATTTGATGTTTTGTTGGTGATGTTTATCCATCAATACCCCATAACTTTGCCTTTATCCACAGCGGGGATTCCATCCGTCAGCCACAGCGGTGCAGGTGCTCCTTGTAAATAATGGTCAAAAAACTGCCGCATACGGATACTTAAATCAATGCGATTGGCATTTTCCATGAGGTTATGGTCATCGCCATTGTAGTTCAGCAACCAACACGGTTTTCCTAGGCGGCGCATGCCTGTAAACAATTCAATCCCTTGGTACCATGGCACCGCGCCATCTTTGTCGTTGGCCATAATTAACAATGGCGTTTGCACATTTGGCAAATGGAACAAGGGCGAATTCTCTCGGTACAGTTCAGGTGCTTCCCAGATGGTTTTCCCGATCCGACTTTGGGTGCGTTCGTACTGAAACTGGCGATTGACACCACTTCCCCAACGGATCCCACCATAGGCTGAAAACATATTCGACACCGGAGCTCCTGCCATTGCTGCGCGGTAACGTGTTGTCATCGTGATCAACTGCGCTGTTTGGTATCCTCCCCAACTTTGGCCTTGCAAGCCCATGCGTGTTGAATCGATGGCGGGAACCAATTTAAGCACATGATCCGTACCACTCATGATGCAGTCGTAAGCCGATTGGGCTGGATGACCAACTTTGTAGCGAATGTCTGGAATAAACACCAAGTAGCCCGCAGAGGCATATTCCGTTGGATAAATGATCGACGCTGTAGGTTTAGGGACCGAATGGTTGAAGAGCTCATCGGAATTCAACTCATAATAATAAATCATGAGTGGGTATTTTTTACTTGGATCAAAATTCTCTGGTTTATACAGCAGCCCTTCGAGTGGAATCCCGCTGTAGCTTTTCCAATTTACCAATTCAACATGAGCCCAATTGTATTCCACTTGCTGTGCATTCGTTACCGAAACTTGACGCTCATTGCTAAAGTTATCTGTTGTTAGTCGCACATCTGGATACATACTGATCGACATTTTTCGGAAGAGGATGGATTCACCATTTTTCGAACGCGCCAGGAAATTGATTTTGTGGTCCGTATAATAAGATTCCTTCACATCAAAATGATCTTGGTGATCGATCAAGGCATAGAGATGGGCGCCTTTCGTTTTTTCATCAAACCCAGAGATATAGGCATTTGGAGCATCGATATACACACTATCCATATCCCACAGATTCAATTCCATTTTAATTTTCGACGCTTGCCCAATTCCTTCCGTCACACAAAACATTGCACCGATACGGGTATTGTACATCCAAAGGTCATAGGCCGAATGGACGAAAAGAAATTGTTCATCCGAAGAATACCCCACCACCCCATAAGGTTCTGGTGTTAAAGGCATCCCATTCGCATCCGTTTGCCAATTGACATTTTTCACGGAACAGGTCATGCAATTCACCTTATTGCTACTCAGATTCTTGCTATAAAACTGTCCATCTGTGCCATCGAACCACGAATACAAATTTCCTGACGGCGATAGTGAACCATTGAATTCGACGCCTTCCTTGATCAATTCTGCTGAACCATCAACGATTGAAATGCGGTAATGATCTTCACGACCTGGCACCTCCCATTGTTTTTCAATGGCATAACGTTCATCAGCCGCAGCAAAAAGATAGGAACCTTTCACATTATCGGTCAAACGTACACTCAAGGTGTCTTCCGCAAGTTTCACGATGTTGTCATCCGACATGCGATATCTGAATAATGTACTGCGTTTTTCATCCCGTTTCAATTCAACCAACTGTTGCGACTGCAAACGCTTGTCGGCATAATGCCAAATATCGAGCTCCACCTTTTCCTTTTCTACCAGCGTATCTTTCTTCTCCACCTCTGGATGTTCATCCACCCCGAAGAAAAGGTAATTTCCATCTTTCGTAAAGAGCAAATCGAAATTTTCCGTCACTGAATTACCGCTACCAATGCGCACATCTGAAGTGTCCACGGAACGTGTCGTTTTCGTTTCAATCGAATACAAATAAAGGCCATACGCTTTCGCATCGGTCGTGTCATTACTCGCCAAATAGGCAATATTTTTTCCGGAATGGTCAAAGGTCAAGGAGGTGATTGAAGTATATTTTTTCGAAATCGGATTCAAATCCATCGACGGGAATTGTCTCAAAAACAATTGATTAGAATCTACCTTCACTTTTTGATGTAAGATGAAGCAAAGATTGTCCCCCTTCTGTGAAATCGTGTAATCCGTTACATTGATGAACTGGTCCTTTCTTAAAGCAAGTGGATCAAGCACCGTTAGTAATTTTCCGTCCGATTTGATCGCTGGGGCTTTTTTCTCTTTTTTGGCTAAAAAACATTTCTTTTTGGTCTTTTTTGATCTGTTTTCCTCATTTTTGATCACATTTTCGTCAACAATGTAAGAAAGGAGATTATGGTCTTCACCCACAGAAAACGACTTCAAAAGAGGAATTTTAATGAGTGAATCGCTTGCCAAGAGGTAAATCCCTAGACTGTCTTTCGGCCATTTTTTCTTATCGACCTTATTCAACTCACAATTGCGAAGGGTATCAAATCCCGGAAGAATGCGGAACGCGATGTAGTCGCAATTCTTTGAAAACTGCGCCCCTTTTCCTCGCGGAATGGAGTCTGTTTTTCCAGAATCAACGTTGTAGATATACAAAAATCCATCGCCACGGTGCGGATTGATTTCGAAAGACACGAACTTTCCGTTGGGCGAAACCAATTGATTTTCATTTTTCTTCCAGCCGTTGTAAACGGTGTGATCTATGATTTTTTTTTGTCCAAATAGCAGTCCCGTAAAAAGAATGCTCAACAAAAGAAGAGAATAACGCATGCGCAGTTGATTTGAGGGGATAAAAATACGAAAACGAAGGAAAGCAGACTACATGAAGAGTTCGGATGCAATGTAATCCGCCATCAAACGTCCTTCACGGGTTAGAATCACATGAGTGTCGGTCTTAACCAACCACTTCCTTTCTTCGAAGCCCTTCAGGTTGTCTTCAAAATCCTTTGTTGGTGCTGCGATTTGAAACAAGTCCTGCAAATTCACCCCCCATGATGTGCGCAATCCTGTCATCAGTAATTCATTCCAACGCTCCTTGGAAGTGAGCATTTCTTGTTCGAACCACGTTTCATTCAGCCCGAAATCCGCCATATATTTGGCATTATTGGCTACATTCCATCGACGTTCCATGCCATTGTACGAATGCGCTGAAGGACCAATACCGAGATAGTTCACCCCTTTCCAATAATTGCTGTTGTGTTTAGCCTCCAAACCTGGAAGTCCAAAATTGGAAATCTCGTAATGGTGAAATCCATGGCTTGTGAGTCGATCGGTCAAGTGCATAAACTGCGCACTCTGTGCTTCGTCTCCACCCGGAGTAAGCTGACCTGAACTGACCAAATTATGCAGTGTCGTTTTTTTCTCTACCGTCAAGCAATAGGCCGAAAGGTGTTGAATGCCCATACCCAAAACACGTTCGATGTGTACATCCCATTCTTCAAGCGACAAGTCAGGCAAGCCATAAATAAGATCGACACTGATGTTCGAAAATCCTGCTGCTTGGGCAATCGACACACATTGCTCCGCCTCCAAGGCCGAATGCGATCGGTTCATCCATGTGAGATCATTTTCCCGAAAAGACTGCAAACCAATGGACAATCGATTGATTCCTGTGGATTTCCAAGCGGTACAATTTGCTTCAGTAACATCGTCAGGATTGGCCTCAAGTGTGATTTCGGCCGTATCCAACACATTAAAATTGGTGTGTATCCGCGTCAAAAAAGCTTCTAGTTCATTTGACAAAAGTAAGCTTGGTGTTCCTCCACCAAAATAGATGCTTTCAATGGAATTGTCTCCGAGTTCTGACTTTCGCAAGAGCAGTTCAGATTGCATGGTATCCAGCATGCGTTCGCGGTAGGTGGCGAAGGTGGTGCTAAAGTGAAAATCACAGTAGGAGCACTTTTTTTTGCAGAAGGGAACATGGATATAAATGCCTGCCATGGCGCAAAGATAAGTCATGTTGCCACGTCAAGTGATGAAATTGAAGTTCGCGCGTATTTTCTTTGAACAATCATTTTACCCAAGCGCTTTTTTTAGTATCTTCAATGTAATGAAATCAACCTACACCACTTCCAATCCTGCGGAGTTTACTGAGCGCTTTATCAACCAAACCAATCAATCGGTCTTTTTGACGGGTAAAGCGGGTACAGGAAAAACCACACTTCTTCGAAAAATCATTCAATCCACGCATAAAAATGCCGTCATCGTTGCTCCGACAGGTATAGCAGCCCTAAATGCTGGTGGGGTTACCATCCATTCCTTTTTTCAATTGCCTTTTGGCGCATTCATTCCAGAATTTATGAAGCCGCCTGAAACACCTACGGTAAAGTTTGAAACCAAGGAAACACTGTCACGGCATTTCACGATGAACAAGCAACGCCGTGCCATCATGCAAAATCTAGAGTTGTTGATCATTGATGAAGTCAGTATGTTACGTGCAGACTTACTTGATGCGATGGATTGGACCTTAAGAAATG
This sequence comes from Chitinophaga pinensis, assembly GCA_943327315.2. Taxonomy (GTDB): domain Bacteria; phylum Bacteroidota; class Bacteroidia; order Flavobacteriales_D; family Crocinitomicaceae; genus M0103. Next base: position 38,373 of record CALPWQ020000006.1, on the reverse strand, counting down.
TTCGTCGTGTGTCACAACCCTTTGGCGGTGTACAAGTGCTCTACATCGGTGATTTGCTGCAATTGCCACCCGTGGTAAAACCTGACGAGTGGAATGTCTTGCGCAACCACTATTCGGGTATGTTCTTCTTCAATTCAAAAGTGATTCAAGAACAACCTGCTTTATACATTGAACTTTCAACGATCTTCCGTCAGCAGGACACAGATTTTATCGATGTTCTAAATCATCTGCGCGACAACCGCATCACTGAATCGGACATAACCCTATTGAACCGCTACGTCAATCCAACGTTCGACGCACTCAAAACAGAAGGATACATTACCCTCACCACCCACAACGCCAAGGCCGATACGATGAATGCCAAAGCATTGGCGACATTGAAAGGAAAAAGTTTCCATTATTCAGCTGAAATTACCAAAGAATTCCCGCCACACATGTACCCTATTGATCCGGGGATGGAACTTAAAGTAGGTGCACAAGTGATGTTCATTAAAAATGACATTGCAATGGACAAGCAATTCTACAATGGGAAAATGGGAAAAATTGAGTCCTTATCGAAGGAAGAAATCTGTGTTCATTTTCCCGAAGAGAATAAAACCATCACCGTCGATCATTACGAGTGGAACAACATTCGGTATGCCATGGACGAGCGCACGGGAGAAATCAAAGAAGAAGTACTAGGTACCTTTGTCCATTATCCGCTAAAACTTGCATGGGCGATCACCGTTCACAAAAGTCAAGGACTCACATTTGACAAAGCCGTGCTTGATGTTACACATGTCTTTGCGCCTGGACAGGCCTATGTTGCCCTTTCACGCCTTCGCTCACTCGAAGGATTGGTGCTTCTCAGTCCCATGCGGATGAATGGGCTTTCTAGTGATCAATCGGTAGTGTCATTTGCACAGCACAAAGCAGACGAATCTATGCTTGAGTCGCACCTCACAAACGCCACCAAGAAATACCTCCACGATACGATGCACGCCGCATTCGATTGGTACGGACTTGTCTCTGCTTGGCACATTCACGAAGCGACTTATCGAAATGCCGGATCAAAAACGGAAAAAGGGAAAAACAAATCGTGGTTGGCTGCACAACTTCAAGCACTAAATAGCGCCAATGATGCTGCTAAAAAATTTCAGAGCCAAATTGATCGAATTTTTACATCTCAACACATTGACCTTGCCTTTCTTCATGAACGAACAGAGGCCGCCTACGCGTATTTCTTCAAGATTTTAGATGGTGTTTTGCTCAGCAATTTGAAAAAGATGGCCGAATTGGGACGTGTTCGTAAAACAAAAACGTACGCTGAAGAACTGGGCGAATTGGATGAATTGTTGACTTCAACCGTGTTAAAAATTAAGAAAATCAGGCTACTCACCGAAGCGCTACATGCGGGAAAAGACATCACCAAGGAGGTCGTTTGGAACAATGAAATCCGCAACTATAAGAACGCCAAACTGGCCATTGTTCGCCAAGAAGCCCAAAACAACCGATCGCTCCTTGACATGGACGATGATGTTGTTGACGACAGTATCAAACCCCTCAAATCGAAAAAAACCAGCGAAAAGAAAGAGAAGAAAAGCACCTATGAACAGACCTTGGAACTGTTGCATGAGGGGCTTGATCCGGATCAGGTGGCAAGGGAGCGAAGTCTATCGGTTAAAACAATTCTCGGCCATTGCGCGGTATTGATCAAAGAAGATAAATTGTTCATCGAAGAGGTGCTGAATCAAGACCGCCTAGACGAACTGGAAGACCTCATCGGAGAATATTCCGGTACATCCCTTACCCCACTGAAAGAGCGCTTAGGTGATGACGTGAGCTACGAAGAACTTCGCTTGTGGCAAGCCGCAAAAATGAGGGATTGAATCGCTAATTTTGAACAAAACGAACAGTAAAAACAAAGAAATATGAAAACAAATCACGAAATCGATTACTTCATTCACGGAGAAGAAATGCAAATGGTTGAAATCGAGCTCGATCCGCAAGAAACAGCCATTGCCGAGTCGGGATCCTTCATGTATATGGACGAGGGAATTGCAATGGAAACAATCTTTGGGGATGGATCACAACAGCAACAAAGTGCAGGATTCATGGGAAAATTGTGGGGCGCAGGTAAACGATTGCTCACGGGTGAAAGCTTGTTCATGACCGCGTTTACACACAATGGCACAGGTAAGGCACGTGTGGCCTTCGCATCGCCTTATCCGGGAAAAATTATTCCAATTGACCTATCACAATACAACGGCAAACTCATCTGCCAGAAAGATTCATTCTTGTGCGCGGCCAAAGGGGTTGCGATTGGAATCGAGTTTCAACGCAAACTGGGTACTGGATTATTCGGAGGTGAAGGATTCATCATGCAAAAATTGGAAGGCGACGGAATGGCTTTTTGTCATGCGGGAGGACATATCATGAAACGCACACTAAAACCGGGTGAAGTCCTGCGTGTGGACACCGGATGTATTGTCGCATATACCCAAGAAATTGACTACGATATTCAGTTTGTCGGCGGTATCAAAAACACCATTTTTGGAGGTGAAGGATTGTTCTTCGCCACCTTGCGCGGACCGGGAGAAGTGTGGTTACAGACCTTGCCGATTTCACGATTGGCATCTCGGATCTTGTCGTATGGCACCGGACCTCGTAAAGAAGAAGGCAGTATCCTCGGCGGATTGGGGAACTTGCTTGATGGGGATGGACGTTAGTCTTCAAGATATTAAGACAGCAGGATATTAAGATTTTAAGACAAGGGACCTAGGAGACAAATGACAATAGACTCAATCATTCTTAGATAACACATCTTTAAATTACCAAATTCGTAATCCGTAACTCGTATCTCATAACTCGTAACTCATAACTCATACTCGTAACTCGTAACTCATGAATAAGCGTTGGCTCACAAAACCTCTCCCTGCACCAAATCCTGCATTCAAACCAAATTGTGTGGTGTCAAAGCTCTTGATGCAGCGTGGGATTCAAAGTCCTGTGGAAGCCAATGCCTTCTTTAATCCCGATTTGAAGGGCTTGCATGATCCTTTTCTGATGAAGGACCTCAGTGAAGCGGTTGATCGAGTGAATAAAGCGATGGAGACGGGAGAGAAAATTCTACTCTTTGGGGATTACGATGTGGACGGTACAACAGCCGTGGCATTGATGTACACGCAGCTGAAAAAACACTATGACAAGGTCGATTTTTATATTCCCGACCGCTATGCCGAAGGATATGGGGTGAGTTTCATCGGAATTGACTTCGCCGCTGAGAATGATTTTTCACTCATCATTTCTTTAGACTGCGGAATACGTTCTGTCGGTCATGTGGCTTATGCCAAAGAAAAAGGCGTTGAATTCATTGTGTGTGACCACCACCAACCCGGGGATGAACTACCAAATTGCTTGGTTCTCGATCCCAAACGCATCGATTGTCCCTATCCTTACAAAGAACTTTCCGGCTGTGGGGTTGGTTTTAAATTACTTCAAGGATTAACCATACGGAACGAGTGGCCAATGAGCGATTTATTGGAAAACCTCGATCTATTGGCCATCAGCATTGGCGCCGACATTGTGGCGATTACAGGTGAGAATCGCATTTTATGTGCACACGGACTAAAACAGCTCAATACTCGTCCGCGCTTGGCCTTTCGCGAATTGCTCGCTGTAGCGAAAAAGGAATTTCCACTGACGCTCACCGATGTGGTGTTCATTATTGCTCCACGTATCAACGCCGCAGGTCGACTTCGCAGTGGACGCATTGCGGTTGAACTCATGATCTCGGAAAATTTGGCCTCAATCCAATCCTTGGCGAGGGAAATTGACCAAGACAATCAAAACCGCAAGGCACTCGACAAGGCGATTACTGCGCAAGCGATTGACATGATGGAAGACGATCCGGCATACGATGTGAAAAAATCGACAGTTGTCTTCCGACCGGATTGGCACAAAGGTGTTGTTGGCATCGTTGCCTCTCGCCTCATTGAAAAACGATTCCGACCGACCATCGTTTTGACGGAATCAAACGGGAAAGCAACAGGATCGGCGCGCACTGTGAATGATTTTGATCTCTATGGTGCCTTGTGCCAATGTGCTGAACACCTTGAACAATTTGGCGGTCACCGACATGCAGCAGGGATGACCATGCCTTTAGAGAATGTCAAACCATTCATGGAAAAGTTTGAGTCCGTAGTGGTTCAAACCATTTCAGCTGAAGATGAATTTCCTACGGTGAAAATCGACTTGGAGGTGGAATTCAATCAAATTTTCTCCAAAACAGAGAACAGAACGATGGTGCCACAACTTAAACGCGATTTGGCGGGATTTGAACCGCATGGACCGGGGAATATGACTCCAATATTTATGGCGCGCAATGTATACTCCCGAGATTTTCGCATTTTAAAAGATGCTCACCTCAAGCTCTTAGTGACTCAGCCACAATACGACATAGCCATCGATGCCATTGCCTTCAACATGGCCGACAAAGTTGACCTCATCACACACGGCATGCCCTACGATATCGCCTTTACTTTGGAAATCAATGCATGGAATGGCAAGGAAACATTGCAATTGAACATCAAAGACATTCGTGAAGCGCAACACGCCTAATGTTGGATTTGGATGGTTTGATGTCGATCTTCGGTCTTAAGTATGTAAGAGCCATTAAAAAGGACAGTTGCATCAATGTTCGTTTCTAGATTTTCCGCAATTGATGAATAGACGATTCTTCCGGAAAGGTCAATCATGGTGATTGCTACTCCAATGTTTGTATGAACAGTCAAGATTTCAGCGCACGGGTTTGGATAAGCACTCCATGAAAAAGTTTGAGTTGGCACATCTAACACATTGGAAATTCGCCACGTTTCTTTGAAGCGCTCAGTGTTCGAAATTCCTGTGGTGAAATAAAAGTCAGGGCCAAAGGCGAAAGACATTGTTCCTTTTCTAGGGGTGGAAATGAAGGAAGTCGATCCAGTAAGCACCCAAGTATTGATGTCGAGGACTTGAAGATCATTCAAAACCAGGTTCGACGCATCCAATCCACCAAAAAAGGACACGAGGTGATTGATTTGGGCGGTACCAATGTAACACCTTGGCGAAAGACCTGGATTCGGAAGGGAAAACCATTGCTGTGTTGTCGGATTGTACTGATAAAACTCTGTATTCAAATCAGTTTGGTTGTTCAAGTTGTTACGGCCCATGCCCACAAAGCCAAGATTGTTGTACGCGAAGGACGTACCTCTCCAAATGCCATTGCCTGGAAGCGCGGTTTTTTGCGACCATTGGTTGTTGTTGATGTCGTAGCCCCAAACATCCGTTCCTATTCCTTGTTGATTTTTCCCTCCTACGATATAGATGGTGTCGTTCATGACAAAGTGAACAGCTCCGCTTCTTCCCTCAGCAGGCAATGGTGCCAGCACTGACCAACTGTTCGAAAGTGGATTGTATTCCCACAAATCATTGCAATAGGTCCCATCACATTTTACACCGCCAAAAACATAACCGATTCCATTGTTGGATGCACCCACGGCGTATTGCCTCTCCTCGCCAAGTGGCAGATCCTCACAATCAGACCATGCCATTGTCACTCCGTTGTAGCGGTAAAAATCGCGCATGCAGCTGAACCCATTGTCACGCCCCAAGCCTGTATAGACAAAGGAATCGATCACAAAGCAACTCCCATCATCTCGAGGTGTACCCGGAAAATCCTCCAATTGTTGCCACGTCTGACCAAAGACAGAGTATGTCATGAAACAAAGAATAAGGATTTGAATTTTAATCATGTTCGCTAAACGCATTTTCTGAACGTCTATTGCATAAAAAAACCACCCCGAAAGGTGGTTTCTATTTATTTAAAAAATATTATTTCAAATCAGGCATTTCACGAGTAAATGCTGGAATTCCCGTCACATCCATCCCTGTAATCAAGAGGTGAATGTCATGTGTGCCTTCATAGGTCACCACAGACTCGAGATTCGCCATGTGGCGCATGATGGAGTACTCACTTGTGATACCCATTCCGCCATGAATTTGACGTGCTTCACGAGCGATGTTCAAGGCAATTTCAACATTGTTTCGCTTTGCCATGGAGATTTGTGCCGATGTTGCACGCCCTTCATTTCTCAATTGTCCAAGACGCAGCGTCAACAACTGAGCTTTCGTGATTTCTGTGATCATTTCCGCCAACTTCTTTTGAATCAACTGAAAAGAACCAATTGGAACACCAAATTGTGTGCGTTCTTTTGAGTAGCGCAATGCTTGATCGTAGCAATCCATCGCTGCACCAATGGCACCCCACGCAATCCCAAAGCGCGCAGAATCCAAACAGCTCAATGGAGCGCCAAGACCCGAACGACCAGGCAAGATGTTTGCCTTCGGTACTTTCACATCTACAAAAACTAACTCCCCTGTAGCGGAGGCACGCAAGGACAACTTCCCATGTATCTCTGGTGTAGAAAATCCTTCCATTCCACGTTCAACGACCAAACCGTGAATGCGTCCTGTCTCGTCCTTCGCCCAAACCACGGCGATATCTGCGAAAGGAGAGTTCGAAATCCACATTTTTGCACCATTCAAGATGACATGGTCACCCGCATCTTTGAAATGAGTGGTCATTCCACCTGGATTTGATCCATGATCTGGCTCGGACAATCCGAAGCAACCCATCATTTCACCCGTCGCCAATTTTGGCAAATATTTTTGTCGTTGTTCCTCAGAACCGTACTTCCAAATCGGATACATCACAAGAGACGATTGCACAGAAGCCGTAGATCGAAGTCCAGAATCGCAACGCTCGAGCTCTTGCATGATCAATCCGTATGAAATGTGATCCAATCCTGCTCCACCATACTCTTCAGGAATATATGGGCCAAAGGCACCAATTTCTCCAAGACCTTTCAAGAGATGATTTGGAAATGTTGCTTTCTCGTAATGCTCATCGATGATGGGCGAAACCTCCTTCTTTACCCAAGCTCTTGCCGCATCGCGCACAAGTTTGTGTTCATCTGTTAACAGGTCATCCATGTTATAGTAGTCCGGGTGGACATACAGGTCTGTTCTCATTTGGCTATTTTTTCGTTTGGGCACAAATTTAATTATAATTCACTTTAAGGTGCAGAAACTATCGTCCACTTCTTAACTTTGTGCCATTCACTCGATAAAAAGATGAACCTACTGATCCTTTTGAACGACACAGGAACGATTCCCGACACTTTGGTGCCCCGGGCAGAAAATCGCACCTTGTTTTTAAGCGGATTATTTGCCGTTTCACTGATCCTCATTGCCATTGCGCGGATTTCAAACTACAAGGCCATTGGCACAGTAATCAGTGCCTTCTTCTCACTCGGCTCCATCCACCAGCTTTTGAAAGAAAATATGCGCATCATCTCACTGAGCTCCATTCTTTTACTACTCAACTATTTGATTGCATCGTTCATTTGTGTTTTTTTAGTACTGAATCGATCACTTGGATTAGACTCCAATACCTCCTTTCTTTTTGCCAGTATCCTTCCACTTGGAATTACCCTATTTGAAATAGTGGGCTTGGCCATGACTAGTTTCATTACGGGAGAGGGAAAAACCATGGAGCCTGCATTTCAAACCTCATGGGTCGGGTTTGAGTTCATTGGATTGCCCTTGTCTGTCCTTGCATTAATTTGGATCATGAATCCTGCGCTGAATTTCATTTGCTTGGTGATTTTTTGTGCCCTCATCGGTGCCCGAGTCCTTCAACGCATGACCAAAAGCAGCATTCTCGTATTGAATCGAGGTGTCGCATGGTATTATATATTTTTATATCTTTGCACCCTCGAAATTCTTCCTTTGATTGTAGCTTACTACTGCGTTCAATTGAATTTTCGACCATTGATTTGAGTCTAACTTAAGTTGTTGAACATTGGCGATTAAGACGATACTAGTTTCCCAGCCCAAACCAGAAGGAGATAAGTCACCTTATTTCGATTTGGCCGAGAAATACAAGTTAAAAATAGACTTCCGACCGTTCATTCGTGTCGAAGGAATCGGAGCACAGGAATTTCGCCAGCAAAAGGTAACGATTGCTGAGCATACTGCCATTATTCTCACCTCCAAAAACGCGATTGATCATTTCTTTCGAATCGCCGAAGAGGTGCGTTTTGAGGTGCCTGACACCATGAAGTATTTTTGCATTTCCGAAGCTGTTGCCCTGTACCTTCAAAAATATGTGACCTACCGAAAGCGCAAAATTTTCTTTGGCAAACAAACCATTGAAGAGCTTGTGGATGTCATGAAAAAGCACAAGGGAGAGCGTTTTCTCTTGCCGTGTACCGACATTTTGCGCGACACCATTCCGCTTACTTTGGAGGCGCACAAAATGAATTTCTCCAAGGCTATTTTATACCGAACAGTGGCTTCTGATTTGTCTGACCTAGAAAATGTGTACTACGACATGCTCGTGTTTTTTAGCCCTGGTGGAATCGAATCCCTATTCAAGAATTTTCCGGACTTCAAGCAAAACAACACGAACATCGCTGCATTTGGCCCAACCACAGCAAGCGCAGTTGCGAAGCACAACTTACGTTTGGATGTGCACGCCCCAATGCCAAATGCCCCTTCGATGACTGCAGCACTCGAACTTTTCGTGAAAGAGCAGCTTAAGAAAAAATAAGCATTTAACGCAATTCTTCCAGCAATTTCATCATTCCCTCGACAGCATTCATCGGAATGACCCCAAATGAGTTTGGCACATTCAGCTCTGCTGCATTTGGATCAATGAGGTAACGTGCTTCGGCGTTTATCGCGTAATGAATGAGCCCTGCTGCAGGATAAACCTGAAGTGATGTTCCTATCACCACAAGAATATCTGCTTCTGCAATGTGCTGCATGGCCACATCATACATTGGCACCTCCTCCCCGAACCATACCACATGAGGCCGCAACACAAGGCCATCCGGGCACAAGTCTGTATTCTTGAGTTCCCAACCTTCAATGGGATAATAGGCCTTTTCTTGATTTGGACCAGAACTTTTTGACAGTCGAATATTTCCATGCAGATGAAGCACTTCGGTTGATCCAGCGCGTTCGTGAAGGTCATCGATGTTTTGAGTAATAACCGTAACAAGATATTTTTCTTCCAGCTGTGCGATCAAGGTATGTGCGCTGTTGGGTTGACACTCTATAATTTGTTTTCTGCGCAGATTGTAAAATTCTTGCACCAAAGCAGAGTCTCGCTTCCATGCCTGTGGAGTAGCGACCTCTTCGATTCGGTACTGCTCCCATAGCCCCCCGTTATCGCGAAATGTGCTGATACCGCTCTCCGCACTCATGCCTGACCCACTAAATACGACTAGTTTTTTCATTGAATTATTTTGCATTGTGACGTAAATATTGTGAATAAAATAGGTGTAGAATAAAAATTTGCTGTAAATTCGAACGCGTTAACTGTACAAAGTTAACATTGTCTAAACCAATAAAATTTTCAAAAGAATGAAAAAACTATTACTCTCCGCCCTTGCTCTATCAAGTATTGCGGCAATGAACACATCGACGGCACAGTTGGCTGACGGAAGCATCGCTCCTGATTTTACTGTGACGGCTTACCAAACTGCCTTGGCTTCTCAAGGATTGAACAACAACGGTACTTACAAATTGTATGACTACCTAGATGCAGGATATACTGTATTTATGGATGTTTCTGCGACATGGTGTGGACCATGCTGGAACTACCACAATGGTGGTGCTTTGGATGATTTGTACATGGCGCATGGACCATCAGGATTCCCAAGTGTTTCTGCATCAACTACAGATAATGTAATGGTTATTTGGGTAGAAGGTGACGGAACAACGGCGGATGCAACCATGTTAACTGGTGCTGGTAGCCTTGCAGGTACTGTAAACTGGATCAACCCAGGAGGAGCAGGTGAGATTCCATTCCCTATGGCTAACCCAGCTTCTGCTGCAGCGACTCAAATTAACAGCGATTACAACATCGGGTATTTCCCAACAGTTTACAAGATTTGTCCAAACAGAACAATCACTGAAGTAGGTCAGTTGTCTGCAACTGCACTTTACGCAACTGTAGGTTCTTGTCCAGCAGCAGCGTCACAAACAAATGACCCTGCAATGCTTTCTTACCAAGGAAAAGAAAAAGCATGTGCTGCGATTGATTTGATCGTTCGTTTGCAAAACAACGGAACATCTCCAATGACAGCATGTACAATTACTGCAACTGAAGGTGCTACGCAAGTTGCTCAGTACAACTGGTCTGGTAACTTGGCAACATACGGATACCAAGATGTAACAATCGGTCAGTTTACACCAACTTCTTCACACAACATCACTATTTCAATCACATCTGCTGACCAAAACACAGCGAACAACACGATTACGAAAACATTGTCTCGTGCAAACACAGGTGCGAGCAACAGTGTAACGGTAAAAGTGAGCACAGACCAATACAAGTCTGAGACTTCTTGGAAAATCTTCCGTAGCAACGGACAGGTAGCTTACACTAGCCCTTCTTACGGTGCTGATGCTGCTGCTGCAGGAACAATCGCTCAAACTGATGTTGTTACCAATTTGGCAAACGACTGCTACCGTTTGGAAGTATATGATTCTTTCGGTGATGGATTTGACAGCGGATACGGTGATGGATCTGTTGAGATCTTTGTGAACGGTGCTGCTATTGCAGGGGTTACAAACTTCCCTTCTGGAACATTGATGATGGATGCATTCGAAATTGGTGCTGCTGGTATCAACGAAGAACTTGCTTCAACATTGTCCGTTTATCCTAACCCGGCATCTGACGAATTGAATGTTTCTTTCGAAGCGACAAACGCTGATTACCAAGTTTCTATCCTTGACCTTCAAGGACGTGTAATTACAGCGAAAACACTTCAATCATTGAACGGAACTTCTACGGTTACTTTCCCTGTTGCTGACATGGCAAAAGGAAGCTACATCGTATCAGTTGTTTCTAACGGAATCACAACGACTAAAAATGTGGTGATCAAATAATTGAAATCAATATTTCGAGAAACCCGGGCTCAGGTCCGGGTTTTTTTATGCCCGGTAGTTCGTTGCCTTATTTCGAAGCATTTTCTTATCTTTACCCCCCTAAGAAACATGCATGTCGAAAATACGAAAACAGGAAGCTCTAGACTATCATTCATCGGGCAAACCGGGAAAGATAGAAGTAGTTCCTACAAAACCATATTCTTCTCAACGAGACCTATCACTGGCCTATTCTCCAGGTGTTGCTGAGCCATGCCTAAAAATTGCTGAGAACAAGGACGATGTTTATAAATACACGAGCAAGGGAAACCTCGTAGCCGTGATATCAAACGGAACAGCCGTTCTTGGATTGGGCAATATCGGCCCTGAAGCGTCAAAACCCGTGATGGAAGGAAAAGGCTTGTTATTCAAGATTTTTGCCGACATCGATGTGTTCGATATCGAAGTAGATGCCAGTGATCCTGAGTTATTCATTCAAACAGTTAAAGCCATTGCACCGACTTTTGGTGGAATCAATCTGGAAGACATCAAAGCGCCCGAAGCGTTTGAAATTGAACGACGCCTCAAGGAAGAACTCGACATTCCAGTCATGCACGATGACCAGCATGGAACAGCCATTATTTCATCTGCCGCCCTTCTCAATGCCCTTGAATTGGCAAAGAAGAAAATTGAAAACGTTAAAATCGTGGTGTCTGGTGCAGGCGCATCGGCACTTTCGTGTGCGAAGCTTTACCATTCCCTTGGAGCAAAACTCGAGAATATCTTTATGTTTGACTCCAAAGGTTTAATTTGTCAAGAACGAACGGACCTCGATCAAACGAAAGTTCTTTTCTCTTCTCACAAAAAATCAATTGACCTCATTTCGGCATTTAACAAAGCCGATGTATTCCTTGGGCTTTCTCGCGGTGGTCTAGTGAATAAAGACATGATCAAGGTGATGGCAAAAGACCCAATAGTGTTTGCATTGGCGAATCCTGAACCTGAAATCTCCTACAAAGACGCGACATCTGTTCGCAAAGACATCATCATGGCCACTGGGCGTTCAGATCATCCGAACCAAGTAAATAACGTGCTCGGGTTCCCCTTCATTTTCCGCGGCGCACTCGATGTTCGTGCAACAACCATCAACGAAGAAATGAAATTGGCAGCGGTAAAAGCCATTGCCTCACTTGCAAAGGAAACCATTCCAGAAGAGGTGATCGAAGCGTATGGCGAAAAGAACATCATGTTCGGTCGCGAGCAAATCATCCCTAAACCATTAGATCCACGACTGATTTACTACGTAGCACCAGCTGTGGCTAAAGCGGCCATGGACTCAGGAGTTGCAAGAAATCCTATCGCCGATTGGGATGCGTATGAAATGCAGCTCAAAAACCGCTTAGGCCTTGACAACAAACTTGTTCGCAACATCACATCCAAAGCGCAAGAGAATCCCAAGCGGGTTGTGTTTGCTGAAGCAGACAATATAAAAATACTTAAAGCGGCACAAACGGCTATGGAAGAAGGGATTGCCTTTCCGATATTGCTTGGAAAACGCAGTAAAATTGAAGCGCTCATCGAAGAATATGCGATTGAAATGCCAGATGTCATGATCATCGATCCGAAATCAGAAGAGGAAGATGAACGTCGCACGGCTTATGGACATGCTTTCTTTGAAAAGCGCAAACGCAAAGGATTCACAGAATTTGAATCAGTGCAAATCATGCGTGAGCGCAACCACTTCGGGGCAATGATGGTCGAAATGGGCGATGCAGATGCCATGATTTCAGGTTTGACACGCAGCTACAGAAACAGCGTTCGACCAGTACTTCAAACCATTGGTCTTGAAAAGGATGTAAATACTGTTGCCGGATTGTACATACTGAACACGAAGCGTGGTCCCTTATTCTTGGCGGATACCACAATTAACTTGAATCCAACCGCAGAACAAATCGCAGAGATTACAGCCAATGTAGCGAAGACGATTCGCAAGTTTAAAGTGACTCCACGTATTGCCCTTTTGAGCTATAGCAACTTTGGTTCATCCATCGGTCCAGATGCGGAAAAAATGTCAAAGGCAGTAGAGATCTTGCACGAAAAATACCCAAGCTTAGTTGTTGACGGTGAAATTCAAGCGAATTTCGCCTTGAACAATGACCTATTGATGGAGAAATTTGCCTTCTCGCACTTGGCAAATAAGCAGGTGAATACCTTGATCTTCCCAAATCTTTCATCCGGAAACATTACCTACAAGGTCTTGCAAGAAATGATAGAAGGAGATGCCATTGGGCCGGTGCTTGTTGGCTTGAAAAAATCAGTGCACATCCTTCAACTGGGTTCAAGTGTCCGCGAAATCATCAATATGGTGAAGGTTGCTGTTGTTGACGCTCAAAATAAATAACTATGATTGGACAGATAAGTGGCCGTCTCATTGAAAAAAACCCTACCGATCTCGTGATCGACTGTGGAGGGATTGGGTATGAAGTAAAAATCTCGCTAAATACTTTTACAAACTTAGGTACCGATGAGGCCGTTCGTGTTTTTACAAAGCTCATCGTTCGTGAAGATGCCCACATATTGTATGGTTTTTCTTCAAAAGAAGAACGTGAGATGTTCAACCACCTCATTTCGGTTTCAGGAATTGGTCCGAACACTGCAATGATTATGCTTTCGTCAATGGTGCCCGATGAGATCGCACATGCCATACAATCCGAAGATGTGCGCACAATTCAAGGAATCAAAGGTATTGGAGCAAAAACAGCCCAACGGGTGATTATTGACCTCAAGGATAAAATGTTAAAAATGACATTTTCGACTGAAAATATGTTTAGTCAAAGCAATACAAACCGATTTGACGCGTTAACTGCGCTTGTTTCTTTGGGTTTTGACAAAAAAGCAGCAGACAAGGTACTCGATAAACTTTCGACTGGAGCAGAGTCTGTGGAACAATTAATCAAAGAAGCACTGAAATTATTATAAGTTGAAAAAGAGGATTCACTTACTAGTTAAATACCGCACAACTACATCGGTTTCGTTGGTGGTTTTTGCGGCATTTATGCTTTCGGGTAAGCTGTTTGCGCAGGATACCCTGCCGTTTCCTATTCAAAACAACATCGATCCAACCCAAACTACACCGCAAAGTTTTGACCTTGGCGATCCGAGTTCAGTGAAACAAACCATTGTTTACGACCCAATAACGGGGACATACATCTTCAAGGAAACGATTGGCAGTGATTTGAATTACAGGAATCCATCCATGATGACCTTGGAGGAATACCTAGAATACGAGCGTCAAAAAGCACTTCGTGAAAACTGGAAGGATAAAATCGACCAGCAAACCGCAAAGAGTCAGCCCATGGAGTTTCCAATCAAAATTGGAAGCAAGGCCTTTGAAAATTTCTTCGGTTCAGATCAAATTACCATTCGCCCGCAAGGGAGCGTTGAACTGTCTTTTGGAGTGAATTCATCACGCTATGACAACCCCATCTTGCCCATGAAGCAGCGTAAAATTACGCGCTTCGACTTCCAGCAACAGATTCAGCTCAATTTAGTGGGTCAAATTGGAACAAAACTAAAGATTGGAACAAGTTACAACACCCAAGCAGCATTCGATTTTGACAATATCTCCAAGTTAGAATATACGGGAGACGAAGACCAAATCATGCAAAAAATTGAATTGGGAAATGTGGCCATGCAGCTGCCTACTTCATTGATTCAAGGTTCTCAAACACTCTTTGGAGCAAAAACAAAATTGAAATTTGGGCGATCAACAATCGATTTGATTGCAGCTTCATCCAAAGGGAAACGTCAGGAGATCAACATTACAGGGAAAGCACAAGTTCAGAAGTTTGAACTAAGCGCCGACAATTACGAGGCCAATCGTCACTACTTTGTGAACTTATTCCACCACGACCACTACGACGAAGCGATGTCTACCTTGCCGATTGTCAATTCAACCATGGCCATTACCCGGATCGAGGTGTGGTTGACGAATCGCACAAATAGCATTGAAAACACCCGTAATGTGGTTGCCTTTGCAGATTTAGGGGAAGGAAAACAAAGCAATTGCCAAGGTAATCCTGGTGGATTTGGACCGAATGACATTCCTGACAATGAAGCGAACGGACTTTATGCGTGGGCAGCGAATCAGCCCTTGGTGCGCAGCTTCTCCAATGCGGTTCCAGCACTCAGTTCCCAAGTAACATCCCCTGGGCCTTTCCAACAAGCTGTTCACTTTGAAAAAGTGGAAAATGCACGAAAACTGACGGAACAAGAATTCTCCTACAACGCCTTATTGGGTTATGTCTCCTTGAACCTGCCCTTAAACAACGACGAGGTTTTGGCTGTGGCCTACGAATATACGTACCGCGGGGAAACCTATCAGGTGGGTGAATTCTCTACCGATGGTGTAGCTGGACAACAGGCACTTATTCTTAAATTGATAAAACCTACCATCACGAATCCAAACAATAAGGTGTGGGACTTGATGATGAAGAACGTCTACTCCATAGGTGCATATCAAGTAGATCAAACAGGATTTAAAATCGACCTCCTCTACAACAACCCCGAAACCTCCTTGCTCGTGCCCTTCTTCCCCTTGGATGGAGTCGATGACAAGCAGTTGGTTACACTTTTGGAAATGGATAAGCTGAACCAAAACCAGCAACCCTTCTCCGATGGGGTATTCGATTATGTGCCGATCAACTTCTCTGGAAACAAAGCTGACAATGGCGGGACAATCAATACGCGGAATGGTCGCGTGTACTTCTCTACCATTGAGCCTTTTGGAGCAACGTTAAAGACAAAACTTCAAGCCGCGAACATTCCTCAAGTCATTGTAGATAAAGTGTCTTACACTGAACTCTATGATTCTACAAAAACTGCCGCACAGCAGATTCCGAGTAAAAACCGTTTCACCTTTAAAGGTGAATATCAATCTTCGGTGACTTCGGATATTCCATTAAATACATTGAATGTTCCTCAAGGTGCCGTTACAGTTACCGCCGGAGGAATCAAGTTGACAGAAGGTGTTGATTATACTGTTGATTATAACCTTGGAAGAGTAAAAATCCTCAACAGTGGGATTCTTGAATCCAATACCCCCATTAAAATTTCCATTGAAAGCAATTCTGTCTTTGGCTTCCAAGCCAGGTCGATGATGGGGATGCACTACAACTACAGGTTCAATGAAAATTTCAACATTGGCGGGACCTGGATGCGGATGATGGAACGTCCGGTAACTCAAAAAGTGGATATTGGAAGTGAGCCTTTCAAAAACAACATCATCGGAATCGATTTGGCAGTGAAAACAGAACTGCCATTTTTAACCAAAATGATTGACCTTCTGCCAGTCATTTCAACCACGCAGAAATCTACACTTTCTTTTTCCGGTGAGTTTGCACACCTTATTCCTGGTCAGCCAAGGGCCATCAACAAAGATGGAACTTCTTACATTGATGATTTCGAGGGATCCCAAAGTGCCATTGACTTGCGTTCATCAACGGCTTGGAGACTTGCCTCAACACCTCAAGGGCAACCTGATCTATTCCCAGAAGGACAAACTAAAAACCTTTCTGCAGGGTACAAGCGCGCGCATACATCATGGTACCTCATCGATCCATTGTTCTACCAAAACAATTCATTGACGCCACAGCACATTAAAGACAACCCTGCTATGTTGTCGGATAGTCGTATGCGCCTCGTCAATCAAAAAGACATCTTCCCGAACCTGCAACAACAGTATGGTTCAATTACCAACATCCCAATCCTTGAACTTGCCTATTACCCGAAAGAGCGTGGGATGTACAACTACGATACTACCAATGCCATTTTACCTGACGGTACCTTCTCCAACCCAGAAAACCGTTGGGGTGGAATCATGCGTTCCTTGTCGACAAATGACTTCGAATTAACCAATGTAGAGTTCATCCAATTCTGGGTGCTCGACCCGTACAATGAAGATGCTGATCCTGATCAAAATCATTCAGGTGGTGACCTTTACTTCAACCTTGGTAACATCTCAGAAGATGTCCTAGCAGATTCACGCAAAAGCTTTGAAAATGGTTTGCCGCCGACGGGGGTTTCTGTGAACGACAACATCGATACAACTGCTTGGGCACGCGTATCAACACAGCAGGTTGTTGTCAATGCTTTTGATACCGATCCAAATAACCGTTTGAATCAAGACATTGGATTGGATGGATGGAACAATGCACAGGAGCGTATTGCTTTTCAAAATTATGTTTCCTGGGTACAAAACAATCCCAATTTAGACCCTGCCACGAAATCACGCATGATCAATGACCCGTCGGGCGATGATTATAATTTTTACCGCGACGACAATTACGATGCGGACACATTGAACATCCTAAAACGATACAAAAAATACAACGGTATGGAAGGCAATTCGCCTACAACCGAAATGTCTGATACTGCCAATGTTGATGGCTATCCAACGCAAGGTACCAACATGCCCGACTTGGAGGACATCAACCAAGACAACAACCTCGCAGAATCAGAGAGCTATTTTCAATACCGTGTCAGCATGCGTCAAAACGATATGGCTGTTGGAAAAAATTACATAACGAATGTTCAAGTCTATCAAAATGGAACGAAAGAAGAACGTTGGTACCAATTCAAAATTCCTATTCGCGACTTCGAACGCAAAGTAAATGGAATCACCGATTTCCGCTCGATTCGTTTTATGCGCATGTTCTTGAAAGACTTCGACGAAGAAGTTGTGATTCGCTTCGCACGACTTGAATTGATTCGTGGTGAATGGAGAAGATATTTAGAAGACTTAACTACTCCAGGAGAGAGTGTTCAAGTCGATCCGAACCTTACATCATTCAACATCGGAGCTGTGAACGTGGAAGAGAACGATCAACGCAGCCCAATTAAATATGAAATTCCTCCAGGAATTCAACGCGAAATTGACCCTTCTCAAACTTACCAACGTCAGCTCAACGAACAATCCCTTGTACTAGACATCTGTAACCTTCAAGATGGAGATGCCCGCGCCGCTTACCGCAATGTGCAATTTGATGTGCGTACCTACAAGAAGATGAAAATGTTTGTGCATGCTGAAGAAGTGAAAACATCCTTGACACTGAACGATAAGGATTTGACCGTTTTCGTGCGTTTGGGTACTGACTTCAGCGACAATTATTACGAATACGAAATCCCACTCTACAAAACACAGTGGGGAGCAACACTTCCTGAAGACATTTGGCCTTCGTTGAACGATATTGAAATTGTTTTCGATGACCTCTTGAACCTCAAAAAGAAACGAAATAACCTCATCGATGCTGGCAATACTTCTGTTTCTTATGTCATCGAATATTCCGACTTCATTTCAGGATCAACGGGTGAACGAATAAAAGTGAAAGGTAGTCCGAACCTTCAAGGCATTCGGACGATCATGGTGGGGGTGCGAAACCCATCAAAATCATCCAACGTATTTTCAACAGACAATGGCGAAGCCGAATGCGCAATCATTTGGATCAATGAGCTGCGCTTGACGGACTTTGTCAGCGAAGGAGGTTCAGCCGCTGTGGCCCAAATGCAACTTCAAATGGCGGACTTTGCCAATGTATCCATGTCGGGGAATTATTCTGGGATCAACTGGGGTAGTGTCGAAAGCCGCGTGCAAGAGCGTCAACGTAACGAGCGCATGGGTGTTGACATGAATGCCAATGTACAATTGGGACAGTTCTTCGGTCGAAAAGCACGTGTGTCTTTGCCTTTCTTCTATGGATATTCTGTTGGAGTGATCAATCCTGAATATGACCCATTCAACCCAGATGTTAAACTTTCCGCTTACGATTTGGCTGAACGTCGTGAACGCGCTAAACTAGGGCAAGACTTCACGGAAAGAAAATCCTACAATTTCACCAATGTGCGCAAGGAAATGAAAGCGGGCGCGAAAGCACAGTTCTGGAGAATTTCCAACTGGTCAACGTCGTACGCCTTCTCAGAAAATTTGCACCGCGATTTCAACACCAATTACGACCGCACAAAAACATGGAATACGGGATTGAACTACAACTATTCATTTACCGCAAAACCGTTTGAGCCATTCAAAAAATTGCCTTTCGTACAAAAATCGAAATGGCTTTCCTTGGTAAAAGACTTTAATCTATACCTCACGCCAAAAAACATTTCATTCAGCAACGACCTTTTACGCACCTACAATGAGCGTCAGGTGAGGAACAACATGGTTCCCGACTACGAATTCGCACCCGTGTATGTAAAGCGTTTCAATTGGAACAGAACCTACACACTAGGGTATGATGTAACTAAGAACCTTAAGGTTACCTTCAACGCAGCCAACAGAGCTATTTTTGAGGAGGGCAATGGTCGCGTGGACAGAAAGGCAGATCCTCTTGCTTACCAAGCATTCCAAGATACGATTCGTTCCCAGATGAACACCTTAGGAAAAACGATGGATTACTCACACAACTATTCCATCAACTATACCATTCCTCTGGATAAATTCCCTGCAACCGATTGGATGAGTGCCAGCTTTAAATATTCAGGTACTTACAACTGGCAACGGGCACCACTCGGTCAAAGTGCTTTTGGAAATACGATCCAAAACAACCGAAGTATCAACATGACGGCTCAGTTGAATTTCATGAACCTCTACAACAAAGTTCCCTACTTGAAAAAAGTGCTTCAAGATGGCAAAGGTGGCCGAGGTACTGCTACATCAAAAGATGTTGGTGGAAGAAACACAGGGGCTGAAGGGGGATCCAAAGGACAAACGGATAAAGCTGCTGAACAAGAACCCGAAAAAGACGAGTCAGAAATGACCGAAAAGGAAAAAGCAAAAGCAAAACGAAAGAAAGAACGCGAAGAAAAAAGAAAAGAACAAGAGAAAAAACGCGGTGGAAAGGTTCATCCAGTAGCTGGTTTCTTTGCCCGCGCATTGATGACTGTTCGAAATGTTTCCGCAACGTATGCACTCAATGATGGAACATTGCTTCCGGGCTACAATCAAGAAACTAGAATACTTGGGTTTAACCCGTCGTTTAACGCACCGCTCGGTGGATTTGTGTTCGGACAACAACGTTACGATATTTGGGGAAGAGAAACGGGCTATAACATTGCTCAAACTGCGGCGAACAATGGTTGGCTGGTGCAAAACCAAGATTTGAACAAGCAATACTCCATGACGCATTCTAAGAACTTAACCATGCGCGCATCGCTTGAGCCACTGAAGGACCTGACCATCGAGCTTTCACTGAACCGTACTTTTGGAAACAATTCAAATGAGTTTTTCCGTTGGAATGAATCAACCCAACAGTACGAAGGTCAAAGCCGCGTTGAAACCGGAACACTCACCTATTCTACCATCGGAATTGGTTCCGCATTTGCTTTAATCGGTAAGGAATATTCGTCCTCCGTGTTTGATAACCTGTTGACAAATCGTCCATTGGTTTCACAGATACTTGGTGCAAACAACGCCAATTCATCTGCCTTGACATCTGGATATTATAGCGGATACAACGGAACTCAGCAGGAAGTGATCATTGGAGCTTTCTTGACTTCGTATACCGATCGCACGGTAAATGAGAAAAATATCAATCCAATAAAGAATATGCCACTTCCAAACTGGTCCATTAACTACAACGGTTTGACAAAATTCGATTTCGCAAAGAAATACGTGAAGAACTTCGTTATTCGTCACGCCTACAGCTCCACCGTGAGTGTTACCGGTTTGCAGACAAACTTAAATGCTCAATTTGATGCTGGTGGCAATGCTTCTGGACTGGACATCAACAACAACTTCCTAGCTGGACGACAAATTCAAAACCTAACCTTGACACAGCGCTTCTCGCCGCTCTTTGGGTTTGATGCGACATGGAACATCAAAGGTCAATCACTACTTACCAAATTCGAGTACAAAAAAGACCGCTCTGCAACCCTTTCAATGAACAACAACCAGGTGACAGAGGTGATTGGTGATGAATGGGTGATTGGTGCAGGATATAAGTTTGCCAAAGTGAAACTACCGTTTGAGAAAATTCCTGCAGCCGACTTAAACATTCGCTTCGACTTCTCCTTTAGAGACAATTTGACAGTGATTCGTAAAGTCGTAGAAAATACAAACCAAGCGACTGCCGGTCAGCGTGTCATTTCCATTAAGACATCTGCAGACTACAACCTTACACAGAACTTAACCGTTCAGTTGTACTACGACCAAGTGATCAACACACCGAAGATTGCTACCGCCTTCCCAACAGGGAATATGAGCACCGGTATTCGTTTACGTTTCAATCTTGCTGGCGTACAATAAGCATGACAATCCGCGCTGCAATACCCGGAGATGAGAATGCGATCATGTCGCTCATTCACGCCTTGGCTTTGTACGAAAAAGCGCCTGAGCAAGTTAATAACACAGCAAGTGACTTGGCCATTCATCTTTTTGAAGAGAAAATTTGCGATGCGCTCGTCGTTGAAGGAGCTGATCAAATCATAGGATTTGCGCTGTTTTACACGAATTACTCCACGTGGAAAGGCAAATGTCTTTACCTCGAAGACTTCTTCATTCTTCCAGAATTTCGTCGCGATGGCATCGGATCACAGCTTTTTGACCAAGTCGTTGACATAGCCAAAGCAAGAAATGTACGCCGAATGGACTGGCAAGTTTTGGAATGGAACGAGCCTGCGCTTTCATTTTACGCGAAGAAGAATGCAAGCCTAGATTCAGAATGGATCAATGGGCGCTTGTTTTTTGACGAATAAATCAACCTTTTCAACTTGTACTTGTTTCATATATATGGCAGAATCAAAAAAAATACTGATTGCTGGTGGGACCGGCTTTATTGGTAAAGCGCTCGTTCAAGAGTTGCGTCAAAGTGGACATGAGGTACACATTTTATCTAGGAAAGCTGAGGCAACGAATGTCTATGCTTGGAATCCCGATAAAGGAGAAATTGATGTTGCCGCATTCGAAGGAGTGCAGGTGCTCATTAACTTATGTGGATCTGGTATCGCTGACCAAAGGTGGACAAAAGAACGAAAAAAAGAACTTTTGGCTTCTAGAATAGGCACAAATGCCTTTTTGTTCAGCAAGATTGATCACATGCCTCACCTCGAACACTTCATTTCTGCCTCCGGAATCAATGCCTACGGATTTGACACCCGTGATGTCCAACATGCTGAAACCGATCCTTTCGGAAGTGATTTCCTTTCAAACTTGGTCAAAGAATGGGAAAAAAGCGCCGATGTTTTTACTGCGAAATGTCCAGTGATGAAAGTGCGTATAGCTGTCGTTTTGGGCCCTGATGGGGGCGCTTTGAAACGCATGTTGCCCGCAATTAAACTTGGTGCTGGTTCGCCACTTGGAACAGGGAAACAATTCATGCCGTGGATTCACGCCACTGACTTGGTAGGGATTATCATGCACGCCATTGACCAAAAGTTAAACGGAGCATACAATGCCGTAGCGCAATGTGATACCAATCGAGTGTTTATGAAGGAGCTAGCCCAACAACTCAAAAAACCCTTCTTCTTTCCTGCAGTTCCCTCCTTTGTCTTGCGGGCCATGTTCGGAGAAATGGCGGATGTACTTTTGAAAGGAACAAGCGCAACCAATCGCAAAATAATTGATTCGGGATATTCTTTTAAGTACCCTTCTTTACCTGCTGCTTTAAAGAGTGCTTTATCTTCATAAATGCTACAATAAATCATTGGCCAAATTCGCCAACTCGGACCTCTCCCCTTTTTCAAGCACCACATCAGCAAACAATTTCTGCCCCTTTAGTCGATCAATGAGATAGGCCAAACCATTCGAATATTCATCCAAATAAGGGGTATCTATCTGGTTTACGTCGCCTGTAAATACAATTTTGGTGTTCTCTCCAGCCCGTGTGATGATTGTTTTCACTTCATGCGGAGTAAGGTTTTGTGCTTCATCAACAATAAACATAATATTCGACAAGCTGCGGCCTCGAATGAATGCCAATGGAGTAATGACGATGCGACCCGAGTTTTCCATTTCAAGGATGGACTTGTACTTCTTTTCATTTTCACTAAACTGGGATTTAATGAATTTCAAATTGTCCCAAAGTGGTTCCATGTATGGACCAATTTTATCATTCGCATCACCTGGAAGAAAACCAATTTCCTTGTTGGAAAGTGGAACAATTGGACGTGCTAGTATGATTTGATGATAATTCTTGCTTTGTTCGAGTGCAGAAGCCAATGCGAGTAAAGTTTTTCCTGTGCCTGCTACTCCTTGCAGGGCTACCAATTTGATATGCGGATTCATCAGGGCATGTAACGCAAAGGCCTGCTCGGCATTCTTCGGTTTAATGCCATACACATATTCTTTTTCAATGCGTTCCAATTGGTCTGTGAAATGGTCGTAAAAAGCAAGCGACGAAGATTTCCCATTTTTTAAGATATAATACCCATTTGTTATCTTCTTCTTGCCAAGAATTCCATTTTCATCCACTTTGCCTGCATGGAAGATGTGCCGTATAATTTCCGAGTCAACATGATCAATCATGTTGGATGTTCCTTCCTCTTTTACTTCGACTTTACCTGTTTCATAGTCCTCTGCATTAATCCCTAATGCCTTTGCCTTGATGCGCAGGTTAATGTCCTTGGTGACAAGAACAACCTCCATCTTGTGCTCTGTCTCTTTTAAAACAAGGGCTGCATTTATAATTTTATGGTCATTCTTCCCAGCTGAGTAGATGTATTCAGCATTTATTTCCTTGGGATTATTGTCAAGCACTACTTTGAAGCTACCTAGCTCTTTACCCAAACTTATCCAATCTTGTAAACTTCCGTGGGATGAAAGTTTATCGATTTGCCGTATAACGTCCCGAGCAGAAAAATTCTTCATGTCGTTTCCAATTTTGAACTTATCCAGCTCTTCCAAAACCGTGATGGGTATGGCAACATAGTTCTTCTTAAAGTTTGTGATTGCTTGATGATCGTGCAACAATACTGAGGTGTCTAACACAAAGATTTTCTGCTTTTTTGCCATGCTTGTTTTTATTTAAAGGTAGCGATGCACTCTTTTAAAGTCATTTTAAACATACAATAGTTATTTACACCACAATGTTAGATGAGCATACAATTCAATGGATACAGCGAACAAAACAAAAAGCGGTTTGTTTATTTAACAAATGCTTAAAATGGAAGAGTGGAAAGTTGTTCCTGGGTTTTCAAATTATGAGGTGTCCAATACGGGCAGCATACGTTCTATAGAGCGCATTTCTACCATGCGCAATGGCCGTGTGGTTCATTTGGAGGGCCGTCTAAAGACAATCCGAATTCATCCGAAAAATGGTTTCCTACTAACCGACTTGGTCGATGACAAAGGCAAGCGCCGCACGGTGTATCCGCACAAGGTGGTGGCCATAGCCTATATTCAAAATCCACAACCTCGAAAAAATAAGGTCGTAGTTCACCTCGACGGAAATCTAAACAACAACTCTATTGAAAATCTCGCATGGACGAGTTTTAGTGCATCGATTAAAAAAGGATTTGAATCGGGTAAACGCGACAATTCGCAGCTTTGGTTCAAACGACGATTAAAATACGGTCCGAAAGGCGGCAACACATCCAATGGCCGACCCGACCCTCTCGATTACGCGCAAAAAAAACGAATACACTACTTGCGTATTGAGAAAGGAATGACATTAAAAGAGCTTTCAGAAAAATACAACTGCAGCATTTCGCACATTCACAAAACCTTGCTGCGCTTCGAAAACGAAGAATAAGTTTAAAAGAATTTATTCCTACGAATGAGGCGATCAACAGGAATGTAAATCGTTCCAAAGGCTTCACTTTTGCTCAATGAGTCTAGGCTAAACTGCAATCGTGTTCCTCGTTCTGTCCAAACCCCATTATTTCTCCGATGTTCTTCAATTGCAGGTGTGTAGGCTCCTGAATGAAAAATATAGTAGTTGTCCTTCTTTTTAAAGCGCAGTTCTGGAGAGAATAAAAACCGAAACTTATCGTCGCGCTGTGTGATGATTCCTTTTGCCATAAGGCGATTGAACAAAGGTTGACCTTTTTCATTCATGGATAAAATGAGTGAGAACCCTGGCACATTTACATTGCGTTTTTTCTCCACCTCAGTTACGTTG
This sequence comes from Chitinophaga pinensis, assembly GCA_943327315.2. Classification (GTDB taxonomy): domain Bacteria; phylum Bacteroidota; class Bacteroidia; order Flavobacteriales_D; family Crocinitomicaceae; genus M0103. Next base: position 13,306 of record CALPWQ020000006.1, on the reverse strand, counting down.
AAGTCTTCATCGAGAACGGATTCTATATAACTTTCCTGTACCGTTTGGAACCCCCCTTGGCGGAAAGATAAATCACCATCCCATGCATTGAGAAATTCAGCCGTGGGAAAGCCTATTTTTCGTCCTAGTTCAACCAGCCAGATGTAAATCGGATCAGTTGGACTCGTTCTTAGTTTTGTAATGTCCAAATGAATATTGAGCATTTTACTGGCAAATTCCCCTTCTTTGAAATTCATGCCTGGGGCCTTCATGGAAATATTCAATGGCTTTGTATTACGAATGTAGGCCAACAAACTAAAACTCACTGAATCACTGTCATGCGCAAAAATGGCTGTTTTAATTCCATTATCCTTCAGTTTCTTCCAATTTGAATAAATCACCAATTTCTCCTTGCGAAATTGCTTTTCATGCAAAAAAGCCTTCCAACATGGGGCAATCCCAAAGCGCTTGGCTTCACTTACCTGCTTCAATATTGGTTCAAAATTCTTCCCTTTATACACCAATAAATAATTCTTTCCGTAAAATAAATACCCATTCTCTGCTGGGTAGGTATATACTTTTTGTTCATTGATGAGTGTATCGCGTATGTCTGCAAACTTCCGCAAGCGTTCTATGCCCTGAAAAATTTTGCTGCTGTCACTCACATGAAGCACTGCTCCCCATTGTCCTGTTTCATAGGCGAAGAAGTAGGCAGGATTTTGAAGATTGAGTCCGTACATCTTTCCTTGACCAAGCAGGAATTCATAGGAAAAGAAATCGCGGAAGGGAATTTTATGGTAAAACAACATGCCACTTGTTTCGCGCGCAACATCGAGCAAATAGGCACGACCCAGAAAATCAGCCTCAGGCAAACGGTCCTCGATTCGAGGAGGGTCGGCTTTGCCAAATAAAAGAGGCCTTAAATAAAGGAAAACGCCAAGCGCAACAGAAAGAATTAAAATAAGGACAACCTTCTTAAACATGAAGTTGAATTATTTTGAAATGACATAAATGCTATTCAACAAATCCAGAAGGTATTTTCCGGAATTGTCATACACCCCTTGATAATTGTACACCAAACTCAAATTCGTTTTCTCCTTGCTTGTCTTGGAGGATGTTAACTCCATTGTCCCTGTTTTGCCACGCATGGCATCAATAATTTCATTTTCACGGTCACTGAAGAAATCACGAGGGAATCGCTCGATGGCACGTGCCCAATCAATGTGCGCATACATGAAGCCACTTTTCTTAGCGCGCTTTGCTGACTTTTTAGCCAATGCTTCTTTGCCGTAGCCATTGGCATGACGCATAGCAAGGTCAGCATCATTGGTGAAAATAAACAAGCCATTGGCATTGATCATGTACAAATCGGCAGCATCAAGAATGGCCTTTTCACACACCCAGTAGGTCCCCATATTTTTAAAACGAGATGTCAAACGTGATAGATGATTTAACACCTTTTCTGGAATATCTGCCCTTTCTGTGGAGAATCCAACCGTAAAAATGGGCATATCTTCCTCTGCTTCCACTTCGCGCTCGCTGTATTCATAGGTTTCTTCGTCGTAGCTGTATTCGATTTTCGTCGTTTTAATCTTCTGAATGCCGTTAAAGGTGCCAAACATGCTGCCTTTGTAAGTGCCAAACAGTGCGTCCTTGTTGATAAACTCATTGAGCAATTCAATGGTTAACACGTTTGCACTCATGCGCGAATTTTTCTCTGAAGACAAAATCGGCATAATCACCTTGTAGGCTTGCTCATAGGCCTCGCGAAGATTGACATTGTAGGAGAAAAATGCCGTGTTGTCCTTGTGAATGTACTTCAACACATCTTTGTCAAACTTTGAATCATTCATCTTTTGGTAGATGGATCCAAGCTTCTCTCCATAGCAGACTTCCATTTTAAACTCAACAGATTCTTGATTGAGAATGAGGTCGCCCAGGATTACATTTCCTGTATACAACTCCTTCATATCCTCAAGCAAGGATGGAAACATGGTTTGCATATACCACATTCCTTCTGCTTTCTGCAGGTTGCGTGAATTGTCCAAATAGAAAATTCCTTCCGATGTATGCGTCAATTGCTCTGCAAAACGAGCATCTGAATTGACCAGATTGATTTGACCGATAAACAATTCTTCACAAAGGGCAGAAAGGTATTCCATTTCGAGCATCACTTGGACACTGTCGCGCAATTCGTAGTAGTTCTTTTCGAGTAGGTTCTCTTCCTCTAAAATCCCTTCAACATCTTCCTCTTCCAATAATTCTTCTTCAGATTCCTCAGCAGGTGCTTCAGTCTCTTCGAATTCAAACTCGCCTTCAAGCAACTCTCCATCCTCATCGAAGTCATCATAGCCCTCGTTGTAATAGGGATTCTCATTTCCTCTTGAGTACCAAATCGAATCCGTGACTTCATCGATTTTTTCCATCGTTGGTTCAACACGCACCAACAGCGCCGCATCCCCTTTAATGATGAGATGATTGAAATAGGAGCTATAAAACTCAACACCAGGATAAAGATCTATCTCTTGTTCAAAATCATCAAAAACGACAAATAAATCCTGCTTGTCTTTGATGCCTAATGTAAAACCTGAAACCTCATAATTTTCACCCTTCCCGTAGAACACGTTCAATTTTTGATCGAAGTCAATCCCTGAATCTTTCAGTGTTTTTCCTGTTGTAGAGCCATCAAACAATTCTTGCTGCACCTCTTCCATGAACTCATAGCGCACAAGATCGTCGAGCGAAATTTTCTGCAATAAACTAATGTTGTTCAAACTGAAAACAGTCACTGCATCCTTTGGGATGAGTGTTTCAGACTTGACAGACGGAGTAGATGTGGTCATGGTTTGACCATGTAAATCAATAACACTGCTTATAAAAAGTAGGGCTAAAATCAATTGAAAATAAGGACGTCGGATCACTTTATACGGTTCTACGGATTGTGAAGCGAAGTTACGAAAATTACCTCGAATTTTACTTGAGTGGAGTAAGATAGATGATGTTGTCCAAAAGCGATGTGTTTTGCGACAAGGCATGAGGATTTGTCTTAATCATCACGTTCATTTTATTTGCAGAAATTTGCGCTGAAGGATTGTCGTAATGATCTACAGGACGCTCAAAGCGCGTGATTGATGTATATGTTCCTTGTTTGAGTAGCACAATGTCTTCTTGTTGAAATTCTGTTGTTTTCTTGACGGAGATTTCTGGAATTGAGCGCACAAGTTTTTGGCCATCCCAGTTCAACCAAATGGCATCTAGTTCGGGAACATTTTTATCGCGCAGTTCATCGCGCACTACCTCCTTGATTGCCGTTTGAAGTGCCGTCACACTGGTGAAATCGCAGCGCAACTTAAAAACAAAATTCTCAAAATCCGATTCTATAGTAACGTTGGAAATGCCCGGTTTTGTATCTAACTTTTTCTGAAAATCGGCAATTCGTTCATTCAACTCTGAAATGGAAGGAACACGGATACCATTGACGCTGTCCAAGGCAAGAATGGAGGTCACCTTAACCTTGCTCGAGCTTAAATTTACCGTGTACTTCAACGTTCCACTTCCGTCATTGTTGATTTTTATGTCATCAATAAGTTCAATGCACGAGCTGAGCGACAAAACACAAAAGAAAAGCAAGGAAAACGTCCAGAATTTCATGGTACAAATTTAAACATTTCCGCGCTTGGCAAAAAGCAAGCCACAAGTTATACCCTTGAATTTTAAAAAACACGTTCAATTAAGGTGTATTTTTCTTTCTCTAGGCTCAAACAACCGTCCTACTTTCTGTCAATTCCCTATATTTGCATCAAATTCATCACATGACGGATCCATCAAGAATTTCTACAACGAAAGCACCAAAACCGGTTGGATTGTACCCACATGCCCGCAAGGTTGGGAATTTACTTTTCCTTTCTGGTGTTGGACCGCGCGTTGCGGGCTCCGATGCGACTGATTCAGCTGTTCCAGGCTTGGTATTGGATAAAAATGGAAACTTCATCGAATTTGATTTCGAGGCACAATGCCGCAGCGTGTTCGACAATGTGCGCATCATCCTTGAAGAATCAGGCTCTAGCTGGGATCAACTGGTAGATGTGACCGTATTTTTAGTCCACATGAAACGAGATTTTCACACCTACAATCGGGTGTATGCGGAATATTTCAAAGACAACTTGCCTTGCCGCACGACCGTTGAAATCAACTCACTTCCCACGCCGATTGCGATTGAATTAAAATGTATAGCAACAATTGATTAAACCATGACAGGATTCATTCTTCGCTGCCTCATTGCCGCAGCAACCTTATTTTTTACCGTTTGGCTTTTCTTCACAGGACATTGGGGATGGGGAATTACCATGATTCTTCCCTTGGGGCTTGTTATTCTTTCTTTTTTCAGGAATGAAAACATGATTCTTGCCTTGAATCAAATGCGCTTGGGAGATACCGACAAAGCGAAAAAATACATCAACCGCATCTCTGCACCACATTTTTTGCCGCGTAAACAACATGCCTATGTTTTATTTCTTCAAGCTGTGATGAACAGCCAAGAATTTGGATTTGCGAAAAGCGAACAATACTTGCGTAAGGCGATCGGACTCGGACTTCGCACTGGTCAAGACAATGCTGTAGCACGGATGCACCTCGCCGGTATTTGTTTGCAAACAAGCCGCAAGACGGAGGCAGAAAAATTGTTGGCCGAAGCAAAAAAAATGGACAATTCAGGAATGCTGAAGGAGCAAATCGCGATGATGCAAAACCAAATGAAGACGGCGCCGTCTAAAAACCAAATGCGCATGGCCCAGATGATGGGTGGTCGCAAGAAAACGCCGCGCATGCGCTAATGGACAAAGACATTTCAAATCGCATCGTTTCTCAGCCTTGGGCCGATTACGAACTCATCGACGCTGGGGGCGGAAAAAAATTAGAGCGCTGGGGAAAGGTTATCACCATTCGCCCAGAAATTCAGGCCTACTTTAAGTCAGAAATCCCATTCACCGAATGGGAAAAAATGGCCAACTGGGAATTCCGCGCGAAAGTTGGAAACAGTGGCTCATGGAGGGCAATAAAACAAAACTCTCCCAAACAATGGAGCATCACGTACCGTCAATTGCATTTTCAGCTCGAACTGACCAAATTCAAACATGTTGGTTTATTTCCTGAGCAGCGCAGCAATTGGGACCTAATTCGTCAGCGACTCAACTCTGAGAGTAAATTCCTCAATCTCTTTGCATATACCGGAGCGGCTTCCTGTGTGGCGCGCAATGCCGGGGCTGAAACCTACCATGTAGATTCAGTGAAACAACTCATTTCTTGGGCGCGGTCAAACATGGAAGAAAGCCGTTTGCTCAACATCAAATGGGTGCTTGAAGATGCTCTGAAATTTGCCAACCGAGAAGTCAAACGCGGGAATAAATACACAGGAATCATAATGGATCCGCCGGCCTGGGGTATTGGGGCCAAAGGAGAAAAGTGGAAACTCGAAGAAAAAATTGATGAGCTACTTGCTTGTGCTCAATCCTTACTCGACGAAGATGGATTTCTCATCGTCAACACCTATTCCCCAACCTTTGATCTCAACATGTTAGCAAGCCTCGCTGAACTTTATTTCACAAATAGACCCTTTGAAGTAAAGGAGTTGTGGATGAAAACAAGCACTGGGAAAGACCTGTATTTTGGAAATGTTTTACGTGTAGGATTCTCTAATCGAGAGGATTAGTCTTAAGTTAAGATTTCCTTCACTGTCATTCTAAACGAAAGGTAGAACGGGACTCTCGAAAAAAAAGCTACATTTGTTCGCAGCATTACGTGTGGAAACAGAAAAGAAAATAGCAGTTATTGGAGGTGGAAGCTGGGCAACCGCACTTGTCAAAATTTTGTGCAACAACCTCAATTCTGTGAATTGGTGGATGCGCAGTGAAACGGCAGTAGCGCACATTCTCAAATACAAGCACAATCCAAATTACCTGCAGTCTGTAGAGTTTGATCTCAATAAAATCAATGTGTCGACAGATTTGGAAGAAATTATTCGGCCTGCTGACATCGTTATTATCGCTACACCATCCGCTTTTCTCGTTTCCATTTTTGAGAATTTCCCAACGGAAATAATGAAAGACAAGATTGTTTTTTCTGCCGTTAAAGGAATCATTCCAGAATACAATGCCATTCCTGCACGCTTCATCCATAAGACCTTTGGGACACCTTACGACAACATAGGAATCATTTGCGGTCCTTGTCATGCAGAAGAGGTAGCGCTAGAGCGTCTTTCTTATTTGACCATTGCTGCACAAGATGATGAAGTGGCTGAAGAGGTGGCTGAATTGCTCGCTTGCCGCTACATTAAAACCACCATTTCAGACGATCTTTTCGGAACTGAGCTATCTGCTATACTGAAAAATGTTTATGCCTTGGCTTCAGGAATCTGCTCAGGCTTGGGCTACGGCGATAATTTCCAATCTGTTTTGATTGCAAATGCCATTCAGGAGATTGAGAACTTTATCGACGAGGTTAGTCCCATTCACCGCGATGTGAAGTCCAGCGCATACCTTGGTGATTTGCTTGTTACCGCCTATTCCAAATTCTCCCGCAATCGTACATTCGGCTACATGATTGGAAAAGGGTATTCTGTGAAAACTGCACAATTGGAGATGGACATGATTGCCGAAGGGTACTACGCCACAAAATGTGTCATGGAAATCAATAAAAAATTCCAAGTAGAAATGCCCATTGTAGAAGCCGTTTACAACATTCTATACGAGCGCATTTCTCCTGCCATTGAAATGAGAATACTGTCGGATAAGTTATCATAAGCTCATGCGTAATCATACCCCTAATCAGCATCCATTCATTTTGAATGCCTCTTTTTTGCGTATCCTTCATTCTTCATTTTTAATTCTTCATTTTTCAATATTCACCATTCATTTTTCATTTAGCCAGCGGCTTATCGATCATGTAAATCCGTTTATCGGTACTATGAATGCGGGACATACCTATCCTGGGGCGAGCATGCCTTTTGGAGCGGTTCAATTGAGTCCTGACACAGATACGATACCTTTTTCAGTCAATGGAAAATATACGGGTGAGGTGTATAAATACTGCGCGGGGTACCAGTACGACGATCCTACGATCGTTGGCTTCACACACACCCATTTCAGCGGCACAGGTCATTCCGACTTGGGGGACATTCTGCTGATGCCAGGGGCAGGTAAAGTTCAATTGAACCCAGGAACGGAAAGTCAACCCGACAAAGGATACCGCTCTCGCTACGCACATTCCACCGAAAAAGCAGCGCCAAACTATTATAGCGTTTATCTTGAGGACCCAAAAGTAAAAGCAGAAATGACAACGACAACCCGTGTTGGGGTGCATCGATACACGTTTGATCAAGCTGAAAATGCGCACCTCATCTTGGATTTGATCCATGGCATTTACACGTACGACGGAAAAAATGCATGGACCTTTCTGCGCGTAGAAAACGACACCTTGATTACAGGCTATCGTCAAACGAATGGATGGGCGCGCACACGAACTGTCTATTTTGCGATTTCCTTTTCTCAGTCCATCAGCACGTATGGATTTGAAAACAATCGTCCATCTGGATACAATGGCTTTTGGGGAAAATTCAATCAAACCAAAGATTTTCCTGAGATGGCTGGCGAAGGCATTCGTGGCCACATCCATTTTGAGTTGAAAGACAATCCAGTTGTGATGGTCAAAGTGGCTATCTCACCTGTAAGCACAGAAGGCGCCATCGAAAATATGCGTATTGAAGTACCATCGTGGGACTTTGACTCCATTAAAAATCAAGGTCAAGCCGCATGGGAAAATGAATTGTCGAAAGTAAAAATTGAGGCAAGCTCTCCTGAAGAATACACGAACTTTTACACGGCACTTTACCATTGTTACCTCGGAACGACCATTTACATGGACAATGACAGCACCTACAAAGGCTTGGATCAGAACATTCATACGGCAGAAGGATTTACCAATTACACCACCTTCTCCTTGTGGGACACCTACCGCGCCTTACATCCCTTATACACTATCCTGCAGCCGAAACGCAACAGCGATATGATCAATTCCATGCTCGCTCATTACGACCAAAGCGTTCATAAGATGTTGCCCGTATGGTCGCATTACGCCAATGACAATTGGTGCATGATTGGGTATCACGCGGTTTCCGTTTTGGCCGATGCGATGGTGAAAGGCCTAAGCGGTTTCGATCACATTCGTGCGATTAAAGCGAGTGTTCAAACCTCGAACAATGAATGGTTTGATGGCTTAAAGTCGTACATGTCGAATTCGTTCTATGTGGCTGAAGACCAAAGTGGAAATTCCGTGTCAAAAACCTTAGAATTTGCTTACGACGATTGGACTATTGCGCAGATGTTGGCGCTGCATCCAGAATTGTCGGATGGATCAGAAATTGATTTGAAAGAGTATTATTTGATGCGGGCAGATTCATACACCGAAGTATTTGATTCAACGATTGGCTTCATGCGACCACGCCTTTCGAATGGCACCTTCAAGTCCCCGTTTGATCCTTTGGATACGCACGGACAAGGATTTATAGAAGGAAATGCGTGGAATTATAGCCTCTATGTTCCACATAACCCGAAAGCCTTGATTTCATTGATGGGTGGGGACAAGCGTTTCGTCGAACACCTCGATTCCCTCTTTACCATGCCTTTGGCTGATAAATACATCGAGCACACTGAAGACATCATGCGTGCTGGAATCATCGGCAACTACGTGCACGGGAATGAGCCTTCCCACCATGTTCCTTTTCTTTACAACTGGACCTCGCAACCTTGGAAAACACAGGCACAGACACGCGCCATTCTTCCATCTCAATACAAAGCTGCCGCGGACGGTTTAGGAGGCAACGACGACTGCGGACAGATGAGCGCTTGGATGGTGTTTGCTTCACTTGGCTTTTACCCCGTGGCGCCTGGCTCAACAGAATATGCCTTGACAAGTCCTAGCATTAAATCGGCGGAATTACTCTTAGAAAACGGCAAGACCTTCACGGTGAAAGTAAGTCATCAAGGTCCGAAAAACGTATATATTCAGGCAGTATATCTCAATGGCAAGCCTTTACATCGCCTCTTCATCACCCATGCGGATCTTGTCAATGGGGGAACCCTCGAGTTTCATCTTGGACCGCGACCAAATACACGTCTAGGTATCAACCAATAAAGCCTTCGGTCAATGCGCCAATGATTCCGTCATTCACGCACCATTAACTCCACTCTTTTTTAGTAGTTTTGGGCCTATGAAAGTGTTCAAATTTGGCGGCGCATCAGTCAAAGATTCATCTGCTGTGCGCAATGTATCCGGCATTCTCTCCATGTTTCATGGCGAAAAAATTACCGTAGTCGTTTCAGCAATGGGCAAAACCACCAACAAATTGGAGGAAATCGTTGCGGCAGAACAGCGTCACGACAAAAAAACCTTTGATGCTTTGGTGGATGACCTCTATGCCTTTCATCTCGACATCATGGCGGACTTGTTTCAAGAACGACATTATGCTGCTTACAATGCCCTTGATGAAATTTTTGAAGGCCTACGCGCCCGGTTCAATCAGCCGTTTCCTGAAAATTTCGACTTTGAGTACGATCAAATCGTGTCCTTGGGTGAATTGCTATCCACTCAAATTATTTCTGCCTTCCTGAATGAACAAGGCCATGCCACGCGCTGGGCCGATTCACGCCTATTGATCCGTACTGATAACCGCTACCGCGAGGGAAATGTCGATTGGAAAAAAACAGAAGAGCTCATTCGCGAACGTTTGATTCCTGCTTTTGAGCACAATGACATTCTTGTTACTCAAGGATTTATTGGCGCAACAGGTGAAGGATTTACAACAACACTTGGCCGCGAAGGTTCGGACTATAGCGCTGGAATTTTGGCTTACTGTACCGATGCCGAGAGCGTTACCATTTGGAAAGATGTTCCAGGAATGCTCAATGCCGACCCGAAGCACTTCGAAAACACGGTCAAACTCGATCAGATTTCATTCCGTGAAGCGATTGAATTGTCGTACTACGGCGCCTCTGTTATCCACCCAAAAACTGTCAAACCACTTCAAAACAAAGGGATTCCACTTTATGTGAAATCATTCCTTCAACCCGAAGCGACAGGCACCGTCATTCAAGCTTCTACCGCCAATGACCATTTGATTCCTTCATTTATTGTCATGAAAAATCAAGTGTTGTTTTCCATCAATCGACGCGACTTTTCCTTCATTGTTGAAGAGCACTTGAGCGACATTTTCAAGCGTTTAGCGAGTTTAGGTGTAAAAATCAATTTGATGCAAAACTCAGCCTTGAATTTTTCCATTCTCGTCGACCGCAGTAAAACAGATCCAGAGAAAGTCATTGAACATTTTACCGACAACTATGAGGTGCGCTACAATGAAGGACTTGAGCTCGTCACCATTCGCCATTACGATGCACGTACCCTTGCGATGTTGAGCGAAGGAAAAGAAACCTTGGTGGAACAGCGCACTCGACACACTGCTCGGCTTGTGCTCAAGGAAAAAACGACGTAAAATACCTCGAACAAGGTATCTTAAAACACCTTATAAGCGTTATTTTTGTAGTTCATAGGTTTCGATGTCGGCAAAATTATCAGAAATAAAAAATGGCAACTGCGCAACAGTCACTTCCATCGAGGATTCGTCCATTCGATTGAAGCTGATGGAAATGGGCTTGCTCCCTGGTAAAGCAGTCACCGTATTGTTTCGCGCACCCTTGGGTGATCCAATTGCGATTGATGTCAATGGCTTTGTTTTATCACTGCGGCTGGATGAAGCCTCTTTGATTCTTGTTGAAGAACCCTCACTCGCGATTGCCTAAGTCTTAGCCCATGAAGATTGCGCTACTCGGAAATCCAAACACAGGAAAAAGTTCTGTTTTTAACCTCATTACCGGACTGCGGCAGCAAGTAGGAAATTTCCCAGGTGTTACAGTGGAAAAGAAAACTGGAACGCTACAAATCGATGGCAACACGCACACATTGATTGATTTTCCCGGAACCTATAGCCTGTATCCACGATCAAAGGATGAGCAAGTTGTTTATTCCGTTCTTTCCAATGAAGATGCAGAAGACTATCCAGATGTTGTTGTTGTCGTCGTTGATCAATCGAACCTAGAACGGAATTTATTTCTGTTCTCCCAGATTTACGATCTAGGACTTCCAACAATTCTGGTCCTCAACATGACGGACCTTGCCCAGCGCAATGGGCTTTCCGTCGATGCAGACAAATTGAAGACATTCTTCCCCGCAGCCCATATTGTTTCAACCAATGCACGCGTCGGAATGGGGAAAGAACGACTGATGACATCCATTGCAGACATGGCGCAAGCGGCACCTGAGCGAAGAACTCCAATTCCACTATGCCCCATTGACGATGTGACATGCCAAGAACAAGAAGCAGCATCACGCTATACATTTATTCATCAGGTCATTGATTCATCAGTCTTGAGGATTGATAAAGAAAAGAAAGCCGCGGTAAGTTCCCTCGATCGACTTTTCGTTCATCCTGTTTTTGGTTACATCATTTTTGCGGCGATACTTTTTGTTGTTTTCCAATTCATCTTTGCCTTTGCGGTTATACCGATGGATCTTATTGATACAGGATTCGCTGAATTTGCTGGATGGCTATCTCTTTCCATGCCCAAGGGCGTCTTTTCCGATTTAATTTGTCAAGGAATTATTCCAGGCATTGGAGGTGTCTTGGTCTTTGTGCCTCAAATTGCACTCTTATTTTTCTTCATTTCTATTTTAGAGGAAACGGGATATTTGTCGCGCGTGGTATTCATCATGGACCGGCTCATGCGGCCTTTGGGCTTAAATGGAAAAAGCGTTGTGCCTTTGATGTCGAGCGTAGCCTGTGCCATACCTGGCGTGATGGCGACACGGACCATTGCCGACTGGAAAGAACGAATGATCACCATTCTGGTAGCCCCATTGATGAGTTGCAGTGCCCGCATTCCTGTATATACCCTGCTCATCGCCTTGGTTATTCCCAAGACAAGGATTCTTGGGGTCTTCAATCTTCAAGGACTTGTGCTCTTTGGACTTTACACCTTGGGATTGGTTGCTGCCCTATTGGTCGCAGCGCTTCTAAAATTCATTCTTAAATCTCGCGACAAAGGCTTCTTAATGCTCGAGCTACCCAGCTTCAAATCGCCTCGATGGGGAAATGTGGGCATTACCGTTTGGGAAAAAGTAAAAGTATTTATTCTTGATGCGGGAAAGGTGATTTTAGCGATCTCCATCCTACTTTGGGCACTTGCTACGTATGGACCAAGCGAGTCGATGAAAAAGAACATCGCTAAAGCAAAAAAGGAATCAAAAGAATTGCATCTTTCCAAAGAACAGGCACAGCAGCACGTGGCATCAGCAAAAATGGAAAGTTCTTATATTGGACAACTCGGACATTTCATTGAGCCAGCCATTCAACCGCTTGGATACGATTGGAAAATTGGGATTTCACTCATTACATCATTTGCGGCACGCGAGGTCTTCGTAGGTTCCTTGTCGACGATTTATGCGGTGAATGAAACGGACGATGTCAATAAACGACTTATCGATAAAATGCGGGCGGAGAAACGTTCAGATGGCACAAAAGTTTATACTCTTGCCGCTGGGGCGTCGCTCATGGTGTTTTATGTCTTTGCAATGCAATGTATGGCAACACTTGCGGTCGTTAAGCGAGAAACAAACAGTTGGAAGTGGCCTTTGATTCAAATAGGATTTATGGGTGCTTTGGCTTACTTTGGTGCCATGATTACATTTCATATCCTTTCCTGATGCAAGAAGTATTCGTCTTTATCGCTATTGCTGCGGCAAGTACCTTTCTTGCACGACAATTCTACACGAAATTCATGCGCAAAGACGCGAAATGTGATGGCTGTGCGGTTGGGAAACAGAGGTGAAGTAATTCGTTTTTTATCCTCTTCTAATCTTCACTCTTTAAATTCAATTTTTTCTTCTTTTTCTTCATCCAATTCCCTGGGTTATCGATAATGTATTTTTCGATTCGATTATAATCTCTCTGATTTCTAATGATATGCTCGTAATAATTTCTCTGAAAGATTTTATTGTAAGATGGGGCGAATAGCGATTCGCCCGTTCTAGGAGATGGGGCGAATAGCGATTCGCCCGTTCTAGGAGAGGGGGCGAATAGCGATTCGGAAGAGGGGGCGGCTGGGGCGGAGGAAGAATTTAGAAAAAGATTTATCTTTTTTGTGCTAGCGCCTTTAAATCCGCGGATTATTGCGCCAATGGTGTGTGAAGGGCTTTTTGGATTCGAATGGATCCATTCCTCATT